>JAFYGJ010000045.1:0-46049 GCA_017543275.1 Lachnospiraceae bacterium
CGACTGTTCCAGCTTTATCTGCGCCGTGACGCAGTCGGAAGGCGACATATACCATCTGAAAGTCGTATCGGACAAAAACAGCACGATGCTGCATAGTTCATGCACGATCCACACAAGTCTGCAGGCCGGGCTCTGGGGATCGCTTCTGTGGAAGAACGGCCATGTCGGGCTTGACGTCGGAAACGGGCTCGCAATCGACTTCGCCGCTGAGTTTGTGGACTGCAGGGAATACAGGTTCATCGATCCGGATACGCCGACATGGTTCGCGGACTCCTCTCCAATGCCCTGGGTGGATTACAAGGGTAGCATCGCGGCGTAAGAAAAACAAAGAAAAATCACGCCAAATTCACGCCAAAACACCCGTTTTCAGGGGCGTTTTGAAAAATGAATGAAAATGAGGATTTATGAAGGCTCCAAAACCCGCATAAATCCTCACTTTTTTTATGGAGCATACGGGACTCGAACCCGTGGCCTCCACACTGCCAGTGTGGCGCGCTCCCAGCTGCGCTAATGCCCCGTGCCTCTGTATAATATCATAGTTTAATCGAGATGGCAAGCGCTTTTTCGGGTGTTTTTTCTATGAAGCTTTCATGAGATACTTGCATTTTCCGAATGATTTTAGTATCATACAGAAAGAGAGTTTCAGAAACCGATTCAGGGGCAGATAGATCAGACAGGGACAGGCCGGCTGACCGGCGTCCCGGAGCGAAAAAGGAGATCAAAATGGCGGAGAACGAACAAAACAACAGGAAAAAGGGCAGTCTTCACCGGCGCGATGAAGGCCTGGGAACCGGCCCTGTCGGAAACGGTCCGAGAGGGGAGAAAGCCGGATCGGCACAGCAGACCCAGACCCAGCATACGCAGCAGGTGCAGCAGACGCATCATCAGCAGAGCAGCGGGTACCAGCAGAGTTCGCAGAGCTCACAGAGCGGCTGGCAGAATCTGAATCAGACCCCGAATCAGACCGGCCACAGCCAGAACCTGCAGCAGACTCAGCATCAGCAGAGCGGTTACCAGCAGACGCAGAGCACGGGATGGCAGCAGAGCACGCAGCAGACGACACAGAATCTGCAGCAGACGCCGAATGAGACCGGCAGAAAGACCACACGCGGCGGCAGACTGAAGGGTATCCTGATCTTTATTGCCGTGGTGATCGGCGTGATCATTCTGTTCAAAGCCTGCGGCGGATGCGGAGGCTGCGGTGGCTCCGATTATACGGATTACAATAATGATCCCTATGCCAACCTGACGACAGCAGCGCCTTCGACAACCGCGGCGAGTCTGACGACCCAGGCAACCGAGAATACCGCGTCCGAATACGAGACCTACGGCGATCTTTCCTCAATCTTAGCAGGTCTTGGCATCGGCAATATGATCGGAACGGCCGGCACCGGTTCCTATGATGCCGCGTCTCACCTTTCGCAGTTTACGGGGGATCAGGCAAATTACAACGGCTGGACCGACCTGAACGGCAACTCCAGTTCGACCGGCAATACCGGAACCGTGAACACCCAGACCGTCACGTCCGCGCGTTCGAAGTACACGACGATCAAGGGCGGCGGCCAGGATACGGTCACGGTTATGGTTTTCATGTGCGGTACCGACCTCGAGTCCAACTACAAGATGGGCACCTCGGACCTGCAGGAAATGCTGAACTCGGGCTGCGGCGGAAACGTCAACCTGATCATCTATACGGGCGGCTGCAAGAAGTGGCAGAACAACGTCATTTCAAATCAGCACAACCAAATTTACCAGGTCAAGAACGGCCAGCTCACACGACTTTCCGACAACGCCGGCACGGGTGCAATGACCGATCCCAAAACACTTTCGGATTTCATCAAGGTCTGTGCGCAGAACTTCCCGGCAAACCGTTATGAGCTGATTCTCTGGGATCACGGCGGCGGATCGGTTTCCGGCTACGGCTATGATGAGAAACAGTCCAAAAAGGACACGATGGATCTTTCGGAGATCTCGAAAGCCCTGAAGGACGGCGGCGTGAAGTTTGACATGATCGGCTTTGACGCCTGTCTGATGGCGACGGCAGAAACTGCGCTGATGCTGGATGCATACGGCGATTACATGGTGGCTTCAGAGGAAGCGGAACCCGGCATCGGCTGGTATTATACCGAGTGGCTGCGCCAGCTGACGCAGAATCCCTCGATGGATACCGTCACGCTCGGCAAGAAGATCGCGGACGATTTCGTGATGCAGTGCGGAAAATCCTGCCGCGGCCAGGCGACGACGCTTTCGGTTGTGGACCTTGCGGAATTCGCGGCGGTCGTGCCTGCACAGCTTTCGAACTTTGCGACCAGCACTGCACAGATGATCAGCTCGGATTACCAGACCGTTTCGAATGCGCGCTCCCGCACGCATGAGTTTGCAAGTTCTTCCCGGATCGACCAGATCGACCTCGTACACTTTGCAAAGAACCTCGGCACGACGGAAGGCAAGAACCTTGCCAACGCGCTTCTTTCGGCGATCAAGTACAATACCACGAGCTCCGATGTGACAAATGCATACGGGATCTCGATTTTCTTCCCCTACCGCAACAAGAGCTATGTGGATGCCGCGATCCGGACCTACAACGCGATCGGTCTCGACTCCGCCTACAGCAAATGTATCCAGAGTTTCGCTTCGGTCAGCTCCTCCGGCCAGCTCGTGACCGGCGGTACCTCGAACTACGCGAGTTCCGTATTTGACATGCTTTCGGGCGGTTCGCAGCAGAGCTCCACGGGAACGCTGCTGGATCTCTTGGGCGGAACTTCTTCTTCAAGCTCCTATTCGAGTTCCAGTTCCAGTTCCGACCTGATTTCCGGACTTCTGGGCAGCTATCTCGGCGGCGGATCCTCTTCGTCTTCCTCCTCCGGATCGATTCTCGGATCGCTTCTTTCAGGGATGAGCGATGACAATTCAAGCTTCCTCTTCGGAAGAGCACAGGATCCGGGCTGGATCGAGGATACTTCCGAATACATCGCGGATCACATGATCGAACGCGAGAAGTTCAACTGGACCAAAAATCCGGACGGCGAATCGGTTCTCGCCCTGACAAAGGACGACTGGGCGCTTCTCACGGATCTGCAGACCTCGGTCTACTACGATGACGGCGCGGGCTATATCGACCTCGGCACCGACCAGATTTACAGCTTTGACAAATACGGAAACCTTGCGATGCCGTCAACGGGCAGCTGGATGGCAGTTGTCGGAATCGATGAGGACGGCGAAGAAGTGGAACAGCCGGTTGTTTACTATCTTGACAGTGTTGTCCGAAACGGCAGCGAATTCACGCTGAAAGGCCATATTCCGGTTCTTGTCAATGTGATTTCGGATATCGGATCGGACGATGTGACCGATGTCGGAATGCTCGGAAACCTGCTGGTACTCTTCGACAACCAGCACCCGAAGGGTTATATTTCAGGCCTGCAGCTCGTTTACAACGATGGTACTGAAGTACAGGCAAAGAATATCGGCTTCGGGCGGATCGACGAAAACACAGGGAAGGAAATTCCTGTCGAATACGGTGTCGACTTCATCTGTGATTACTACGGCTATGACGGAAAATACCAGGACAGCTACAGGATCGGCGACTCGGCGCTCTGGATTCGTGAAGGCGCGGAAATCGTTTCCTTTGAACTGGAGAGCAAATACACCAGCCTGATGTACCGCTTTACCGATATTTATGACCAGGTTTACTGGAGCGAGGCAACAAGATGAGAAGAGCAGGTGTCCTCTGTGCGGTCTTTTCCCTCCCCGGACGCTTCAGCATCGGAGATTTCGGGAAATGCGCATATGAATTTATTGATCTTCTGGCTGAAAACCGGCTGAAGATCTGGCAGGTTCTGCCGCTGAATCCGATTGGCTACGGACATTCTCCGTACCAGCCCTATTCATCGGAGGCCGGTGACACAGTCTATATCGATCTGGAAGCTTTATATCAGGAGGGGCTGATTTCAGCCCTTCCTGATCTTGTCGTGAGCGACGAGATCAAAGTCGATTATGAGGCGGCGCGGGCGCTCAAGGCACCGTATTTTGCGGAAGCGTACCGAAATTTCAAAAAGGACGCGGACTATGAAGCCTTCGCGTCTCAGGAGTGGGTCTATCTCTATGCGGTATTCCACGCGCTGAAGTCGAAGAATCACGACCTGCCCTGGAACGAGTGGCCGGATCAGGACCGTGAATGGATCCGCAAGAAGGATCCGAAATCCCCGGTCCTTGCGGGTCTTACGGATGCGATCGGGCTTGAGATGTTCCTGCAGTATGAGTTTTACCGCCAGTGGATGAAGGTCCGTTCCTATGCGCACGAGCACGGCGTCCGGATTATGGGCGATATTCCGTTCTATGTCGGACAGGATTCGCTGGATGTCTGGGCGAATCAGGAGGAGTTTTTACTGGATCCGGACGGCTATCCCGGCTTTGTTGCGGGCGTTCCGCCGGATTATTTCGCCGCGGAAGGGCAGCGCTGGGGCAACCCGATCTACGACTGGAAGCACATGGAGGAGAACGGATTCGCCTTCTGGGAGAATCGCCTTCTCTATACTGCAAAGCTGTATGATATGATCCGGATCGATCATTTCCGGGCTTTTGACACCTACTGGAAGGTACCGAGATCCTGTCCGACTGCGATGGTCGGCGAATGGATCGAAGCGCCGGGTTATGCGCTTTTCGACCGGATGCTGCCGCTCCTTTCCGGGACGGAAATCATCGCGGAGGATCTGGGCGACATGCGCCAGGAGGTCTATACACTCCGCGATCACTACAATTTCCCGGGCATGAATGTCCTGCAGTTTACGCTGACGGATCCGAATTTCAAAATCCGCGAGAACATGTTTGTCTATACCGGTACGCATGACAATGATACGACGCTTGGCTGGTACCGGATGCAGACACCTGCGGAACAGCGGAAGGTGCAGCTTGTGCTTCGGGGTCTTCAGAAAGAGGAGGAGATCCGGCTCGATCGAGAGCAGAAATGGCTTCAGGCAGTGGAAGATCTTCGGAACCTGAGAGAACAGCTGATGCAAGGCCAGGAGACAGCGGTTTCAACGGAGCTCCTTCAGCGGATGCAGCAGCTGGCGGATCTCACCAATCACGCTCCGGAGCCGGCGCTTGCTGCGGACGGCCGCATCCGGCTTCCCGGAAACGTACCCCCGATTCCGGAGGAGAAAATCCCCGAAGCCTTTATCCTGCGCGCGCTCGCGAGCGAAATGGAAACTTGTATTATTCCCTGGCAGGATCTTCTCAGCCTCGGCACGGAAGCCCGGATCAATGTTCCCGGCATCGTGAATGAAGAGAACTGGCGCAGCCGCATGACCGGCTTCGCACCGCTTTCATCCGCCCTCGCCGAATACGGCGAAGCCGCGAAGCAGGCCGGGAGGTAATCGCGGCACGGACACAACAACAAAAAGTCTTCCCCTTCGGAGACGGTTCCAGGTCTCCTCAGGAGAAGGCTTTTTGTTGCTGTTTATGATCACCCGTTTGTATACAGATTTGCGAGGATCTGGAAGGCGGCAGCGGACCAGGTTCCGATGAAGCCGCCGCCGTAGTAGTAATTCGGGGCTTTCCGAAGGCCGTCGCAGAAAAGCTTTGCGGCGCGCTTCGCCTGAGCTTCTTTGCCGGCGAGATACAGGCCGGTCGTGACGATGATGTTGTCTGCCGGGAGGATCTTGCCCCGGCCGGTGCCGACTTCCGTGTACGGTGAATTCCGCAGGTTTTCGGTTGTAAAGCCGGCGGCGGAGAGATAGCCTTTCTCCTCTTCAAGATCCGCGGCCATCCGGTCGATCAAATCCTGAGGCAGGCGCTTTCCGAGGATCAGGGTGTAGTAGAACTGGATGCTTTCAGTGTCGATCACCCGGTCCGGCTCATAGTGGTCATAGGCCACAAAACGTTCTCCGTTCCAAAAACGGTCAATCAGCCGCGCGATCAGCCTGCGGCTTTTTTCATACCAGAGATCGCCATCTGCATCTCTTCCGAGCATCTTCGCCAAATCACCCAATTTTTCATAGAGAAGTGCAGCGCAGGCACTCTGCTGCGGCGCATCCACTGCGAGCGCTGTCTTGAAGAGCGGGCTGTCATCCGATCCGGACTCGTCGCCGTGTTCCATGACGAGGATGCCGTCCGCATCGCCGCGGTATTCCTGGAGCCAGTCCGCAAACCGGCTGTAGCCTTCATACAGCATCAGGAGCTTTTCTTCGGGCACTTCCGCCTTGAGGTCGTGTTCCCGCATCAGAAGCTCCAGTGCCCAGCCCTGTAAGGGCGGCTTGATCATGAGGTAGGCACCGCGGGAATCGCTGAAGAAATCCGGAAGCTGGCCGCTTGGCGCAAGGTGGTCGAGCATATTCAGAAGGAGCTCAACCGCAATCGGAAGGTTGTTCTTCAGCACGACCGCATTCTGGCACATCTGCCAGGCGGAGGCGGGATCGGCAGAGCGCATGTAGATGTAGGGGCGTTTCACAAGGCCTGCCGGGTCCGTCAGGTTGGACCAGGTCATATAGGCGGCTTCGATACGGTCCTCCGCGTATTCCGGCGCGAGCAGGGGCTGCTTTTCAAGAAATGCTTCCCAGTCCGCGCGGGTCGAAGAAAGAGCCTCCTCATAGGAAGGATATTCGTCCCGGATCCGGCCGAAAGCTTCGGATTCCTCGATCGAAAGCAGGAATTCGCCGTTGGCATCGGGCTTCACTTCTCCCCGGACCTGCGGCGTCGAAAGTCCTTCATAGTCCCATTTCGCATCCATTTCGATATCGCCCCGGATCGGATTGTAGACAATAGAGCAGACATAGCCAAAGGAAGTTTCCCAGCCTTTTTCACCGCGTCTTCTGGCCATCTGGTGCATTTCCATGTCCCGCTCCAGAAGGAGGCCGAGACCGTTTTCACCCCTGACGAGAATCAGCGAAGGATCTGCGAAGCAGAAACGGATGCAGCCGTAATCGGTGATCACACTGAGTTCTTCCGCTTCCGCATGAATTGTAAACGGAATGCGCACGCCCTGGTACATGGGCACGAGCTTCATCAGCATCGGGTCCTGCAGGTGCTGGGCACCGGTTCTGCGGGTTCCGACAAAGAGATCTGTTGTGCCGCGTTTTCCGACCTTTGCGGGCGAAGCATAGCGCTGGGGTTTCATGAAGATCCCGAACCAGGCGCCGCACCGCAAAAAAGCATTGGAGGATATGTTAAAAAGGTTCTTGTCGTTCATTTCATGCTCCCCCTTCACTTATTCTGAATCATGTCTGCGAGGATCAGGAAAACGCAGGTCGGCCAGGTACAGCCGAACGAGCCTCTGCCCGCTTCCTTCGGGTCAATCAGCATGTTGAAGCCGTTGTCCTTCATCGCAAGGCAGTAGCGCTTTGCGATCATTTTTGCCTCTTCCTCTTTCCCGGCGTCATACATGCCTGTCAGGATCAGCAGATGCTGCGGCGGAAGCACGAAGCCTCGCGCCATGCCCATGATCCGGTACTGGTCGCTGTCCATGCGCTCGCTTGCGAGCCCGTAGGGGCTGAGGAAGACGCCTTCCTCGAGGAGATCTGCGGTCATTTTGTCGATAATTTCCTGCGGCAGCCGCTTCCCAAGAACAAAGGGAATGTAGTGCTGCAGGGAGCCGGAGCGGATCGACTTGTGCGTTCGGGCGGTCCTTGCGATGAACATCTCACCGTCCCAGAGTTCGCTTATGAGAAGGGAGAGCATCTCCTCTCCGCGGCGGTACCATGCTTCCTGTTCTGCCGTCTTTCCCAAAAATCCCGCTATATCGCCCAGCTGCTCAAACAGCAGGATGAGATAGGCCGGAAGGTCCGGCGTTTCCGCTTCAGGAGTTGTCACGAAGATGCTGCTGTCGTCGAAGCCGCATTCGTCGCCGTGTTCATACTCCGGCAGACCGTCGTGATCCTCGTCCCGGTACTTCATGAACCAGTCCGCCCAGGCGCCGTAGCCCTGATAGAGCCGGAGGAGGTCTTTTTCGGACATTTCGGAGAAGAGGTCATGATCCTTCCGGATCCACCGGAGGCCCCAGCCCTGGATCGGCGGCTTGATGCCCTGCGCATTGGAGCGGGAATCGTCGTAGAAGTCCGGGAACTGCCCTAAGGGGCTCTGCTCGCAGAGCATGTTGAGAAGCATCGCGTTTCGGAGCGGAATATTGTCCTTAAAAGCGACCGCATTCTGAATCATCTGCCAGGAGGAGGCCATGGCCCGTCCGGTCATGAAGATCAATGGATGCTCCATACGGCCGGAGGGGTTCACTAAAAGCGCCCATTCGGTGTAAAGCGCTTCTTTCTGGAGTTCTGCAAATTCCCCGCTCAGCTTCGGCATCCGGCTGACAAAGTCCGCATAATCCGCGCAGACGGCCTGAAGCCCTTCTTCATAGCCGGGATAGCTGTCCCGTACTTTCTGGTCGTAAATGGATTCCTGGGCGGCTAACACGAATTCTCCGCACTCATCGGGAAGCACGGTGCCTCGTACAAGCGGCGTGGAAAGGGATTCGTAGTCCCAGTCCGCCTTCATTTCAATGCTGCCCTTGACCGGGTAGTAAAGCATGGTCCCGATCCATGAGGAGAGCTGCACAAAACCCTTGTCCCCACGTTTTTTCATGACTTCGTGGGGGCCGTTTGTTTTCTCGAGCCGAAGGGAGAGGCTGTTTTCTCCTTTGATATACAGAAGATCGGGCTCGGGGAAGCAGCAGCGGATATTTCCGTAGGCTGTTGTGAGAATCAGTTCGGCAGCAGTCGTATGGATTTCATAATCCACTTTTTCGCCCTGATACATCGGGCAGAAGCGCATCAGCATGTTGTCGCCTCGTTCGATGACAGAGCCGCGCCGCGAGCCGATGAAAAGCCTTGTCCCGTAAATCGTACGCATGAAATTGTCTGCGTAGATTCCGAACCAGGCGCCGCGCCGCGTAAAAGGCATTCCGCCTGTGATACTGAACAGGTTCGGCTCCTGATCCGGCGTTTTCTTGTTTTGTACTTCCATGGCAGTTTCCTCTCTTGTTACCTGATATCTTCTTCTCCGACCGTATAGAGGTTGTTGTCCTTTGTTTCAGATGTCCGAAGCAGCAGGAAGGTGGAAGCGATCAGAAAGACCGCCGAGATGCCCATCGAGAACCAGGCAAAGCTGGATCCCTGGAATACGTTGATTGCGACCATATAGATACCCTGGGAAAGCCCCATTCCGATGCCGATCAGAAGGCTCGTCGTTCCCATAACGGAGGCGCGCATCGCAGTCGGGCTGGATTCGGCCGGCATCACGAGGCACAGGGTATCGCTGACCGACCAGAGGGTTCCGACGTAGAGACCGTAGCCGCCCGCAATCAGCCACACCGGCCATCCGAGAATGACGCCGAGACCGAACAACGCAACGCCGAAAACCGCGGTGATGTTGAATACGATCGAGGATTTTTTGCGGCCTAAAAGATCGCTTAAATAGCCGCAGATAAAGGTGACCACGCCCCAGACAAAGGGATAGATGATGAGAACGGTATCGACGGAGTTCTCGGTCAGGGTTCCGAGGTCTTCGCCGCGCTCCAGGATTGTGGAGTACTGGGAGGTGATTCCGGTCGCGATCATGAAGACGAAGCCTGCGAGGCAGACGCGCCGAAGCTGTTTTGATGCGAAAATGTAACGCAGCGCCGCCATAACGCCGCCCTGGGCGTTCGCGTCCTTCTGCTTCTCACTGGCAGCGCGGGCCATGCGTTCTTCATCCGTCATGTTCAGGTATTCCACACGGTTTTTGAGGAAGACCGGGGTTTCACGGATCAGGAAAATACAGGCAAGTCCGACGGTCATGCCGACAATTGCGGGGATCAGGAAAACCATGTGCCAGGAGGACGGTACATTCGGATCATAGAAAATGTTTCGGAGCACGCCGATCAGGGCGACCGAAATGAGCGCCACCGCTTTTGTCAGGTTGCACAGAAGCGCCCGGTGCTTCTCCGGCGCAGTTTCCATGATATAGATGACCTGCACGTCGTTCGTCTGGACGAACTGGACGATCATGATGCCCAGCACATAGACGGCCCAGTGCGGTGCAAGGAAGCAGACAAAGAGACCGAAACCCATTGCCGCTGTATTGATGATCAGGAAGAGCTTCCGTCCGAACTTATCGGCGAGCGCTTTATAGAAGGGCGTCAGCAGCATGAACACAAGGGATGAGGCCGTAAGCGCCATCATCAGCGTTGCGCCGCTTCGATACTCCGCCGTATCGGTGTTGTTCCCCGGCACCTTGAAGAAATCGAAAATCATCAGCGGCTGCATGGTTCCGTTCATGGCCGATGCGATTTCGTCCACAATGTAAATGACCGTCAGCACAACGATCAGGTACGCAAGATACAGGGCGTAGTTTTTCCAGGGCTTCCGGTTCTGTTCCGCTAAAAGCTTCTCCCGCTGTTTCTGTTCCAGAAGAAGCCGCTTCGCTTTCTTTTCTGCCGTTTCGGCTTTCATGATGGTACATCCTCCTTTTATGGGTTTTCACTGCAAAAGGCGGCATTTATCAAGAATTCTGCCGCCCCACGAAGTCCGTTACTGCCATCTTACCACAGCGGCAGGGCTTTTTCAATGCATCTTTAAGAAAGCCTTAAGAATCCGGTGTTTGACTATTTTCGGAAGATCGGTTATAATACCACGGGCGCGAAAGGATTCTGAAAAAAGTTGTTGTTTTCGTGCAACCTGACGCAGCAAAAAGGCGTCTATAATAGTACGGGGCAGTGTACGCGAAAAGCATCCTGTCACCGGAATGTCACCTGCGGGTGATACAGTATATGAGGGATAAAAGGGATTCTTCATAAAGATTTGAAAAAGGAAGTGAATATGATGAGAAAGATTTCAGTCATGATTCTGGCGGCGCTCCTTGCGCTTCTGTGCCTTTCGGGCTGCGAAAAAGAAGAACTCGGCGAAGTGACCGTGCAGAATGTCGGACAGATTACCGGCATGGGTTCGGTCGGAATCGTCGACCGTTTTGCGGGCGTCGTGGTGTCGGAATCAGAGACAAAGATTGAAAAGTCCGATACTGCGGAGATCAAGGAGATCCTGGTTGAAGCAGGCGATACGGTGCGCGCGGGCCAGACCCTTTTCACCTACGACTCCACAATGATGGAATTCACGCTCGAGCAGGCGAAACTGGATCTGGAGCGCAAGAAACTGACGCTTGAATCACAGATTCAGGACAAGGAAAAGCTGGAGGCGGAAAAGGAAAAGGCCAAGGAAGACCAGCAGCTGGCGTATCTTCTGGAGATCCGCGAGATGGAGGCCAATATCCAGGAGAGCGAGTACAATATCAAGCTCAAGGAACAGGAGATCGAGAAGCAGGAAGCTGCGCTTTCCGAGACCTCGGTCGAATCCCCGATTTCGGGCCGGATCCAGGCGATCAACCGGAACGGCGGCTATGACGACTACGGCCGTCCGCTGCCCTTTATGACGATTGTCGAGGACGGTTCCTACCGCGTGCAGGGCTACATCAACGAGGCGAATACGCAGTCGCTGCCGGAGGGCACGCAGGTGCTTTTGCGTTCACGCGTGACCGATGAGACCTGGTCCGGCATTGTAAGCAAAATCGACTGGGAAAATGCTCAGAGCGGACAGAGCGGGATGTACTATATGGAAGAAAGCGGATCCGGCACCGGCTCTTCCAGCAAGTATCCTTTCTATGTGGAGCTTTTTGACAGTGAAGGTCTGATGCTTGGCCAGCACGTCTACATCGAGCCGGACTACGGCCAGGACGTGATCGACCAGGCGAACCGGATGATGCTTCCGATGTACTACATTGCCGATCTTGACAGCGATCCTTATGTCTGGGCAATGAACGATAGCGAGAAGCTCGAGAAGCGGAAAGTCACACTGGGCGAAACGGACGAGATGATGGGAACGTTTGAAATCGTTTCCGGCCTGAGCGCGGAGGACTATATCGCGTTCCCGGATGAGACGCTGCAGGAAGGCATGAAGTGTACGATTTACGATCCGTCCCAGGATATGCCGGTTGACGGCGGCGGAAACGGCTTCGGACCGCTCCAGGACGAAATCGATTACGAAGAAGACGGATTCTATGAAGAGGAACCGATCGAGCCTGACGGAATCGAGATCGAGGAGCCGCTTCCCGAAGCGGGTACGGAATGACGGAGGAAACGGAAGATGATTCTGAGTATGACCGACATCTGCAAGGATTATCCGATGGGAAAATCCGTGACACATGTCCTGAAAAATGTGAATCTTTCCGTCAGCGAGGGGGATTACATCGCGATTATGGGCCCCTCCGGCTCCGGCAAGACGACGCTGATGAACATCATCGGCTGTCTGGATGTCCCGACGACGGGAAGCTATCTGTTTGGTGAAAAAGAGATCAAAAAGCTGCGGAAAAAACAGCTGGCGGATCTTCGGAACAAGAAGATCGGCTTTGTATTCCAGTCTTTCAACCTGCTGCCGAAGCTGACGGCGCTCGACAATGTCGCGCTGCCGCTTCTCTACGGCGGAGTACGGCGTTCTGAACGCCGCCGCCGCGCGAAGGAAGCACTGGAGCGCGTGGGCCTTTCGGACCGGCTGAACTACCGTCCGGACCAGCTCTCGGGCGGCCAGTGCCAGCGTGTCGCCATCGCGCGCGCGATTGTCGGAAACCCGGCGCTGATTCTGGCGGACGAACCGACCGGCGCGCTGGATTCCAAGAGCGGCGCACATGTCATGGACCTGTTCCATACACTGCACGAGCAGGGCGCGACGATCTTAATGATTACGCACGACCCGAACGTGGCAGAAAATGCCGAAACCATCATGCGGATCCGGGACGGCGTGCTGACGGGAGGTGATCAGGATGCCTAAAGCGCTGAAAAGAATTCTGATTATCCTTCTGGTGCTGGCGCTTGTCGCAGGCGGCACCTACGGCGGCCTGACAATCTACCGGAACATGAACCGCCAGCCTGTCAATGTCTATCAGGTCTCGAATTTCGCGCAGACCAATATGTGGATGGACCAGAGTGAATCCTCAGGATCCGTCAAGATGGACAACATGCAGAAAATCTACCTTTCGAGCACCCAGACCGTCACCGAGGTCTTTGTCCGCGAAGGGCAGAAGGTGAAGGAAGGCGATCCGTTCCTCGCCTTTGATACAACGCTTTCGAAGCTTGATGTGGAGAAAGCGGAGATCGCACTCGAGAAACAGAAAATGGAGCTCGACAACCAGGAGAAGATTCTGGAGAAGCTCCAGCATGCGCGGATTACCGAGGATCTGGAGTGGTGGCTGAAATCGCTGCAGGCGCAGCTTGATCAGGCCTATGCGGATATGCCGGAGCCGGAATATCCTGAGATTCCGATGGGCAGCTGGACCATGGATGATCCCCGGTATATTGAAAATACCGGTTCGATTGACCCGCTGGCGCTGCTTGCGGAAAGCGGCCTTGACGATATCTTTGTGGTACTTGTTGACGCGGCGGACGGGATGTATTTCGGATATTACGGGCTGGAAATCTCGCGCGGAGAGCCTTCGGTTGTCCCGGTCGACCCGGAGAACCCGGAGGCCGGGGATGTACCGGAGGCCGGGGATGTACCGGAGGGAGATGCTTCGGAAGGCGGAGAACCCGCAGCCGATGATGCGGCAGACGAATCCGGCGAAGAAGGCGGAGAGGGTGAAGGTTCCGATCCGGAGAATCCGGAGGAACCGGAGGTGCCGGAGGAGAAGCCGCTTCGGATTGCGGTCTTCTCGCCGATGCCGATTGAACCGAAATACCCGGAGGAGCCGGAGATCATTGCAAGCCTGCAGGCGCAGATCGAGTATGTCAGCACGCTGTTTGCAAATTCCTACTCCCGCTCGGAGCTTGCGGATCTGAAGGCAAGCACGGCGAAGGCGATCAGTGATCTCGAGCTCGACATTAAGATCGCGGAAGTGAATCTCGAGAAGGCAAAAGCAGAAGTTGACGACGGTACGGTCCGCGCGAATATCGACGGAGAGATCGTGAGCGTGCTGCCGATTGAGGAGATGGGCACGACTTACGACGCGGTTCTGGTGCTTTCAGGCGGCGGCGGATACTATATCACCGGATCGATCGGGGAATTCGACCGCGAAAAGCTTCAGATCGGTCAGATCGTGACAGTCAATTCCTGGATGAACGGCATGTCCTATGAAGGAACCGTGACGGAAATCGGCGACCGGCCTGCGGAACAGAACGGCTGGTCCGGCGGAAACAACAACGTTTCCTGGTATCCCTTCACCGTATTTGTCGATGCGGACGCGGAACTTCAGGAGGGCGACTGGGTCGGCCTTGTCTACAACCCGCAGACCGAAAACGTGGATACCGCCTGGTATCTGCAGAAGTTCCTGATCCGCAGCGAAAACGGCCGCAACTATGTCTATAAGCGCGGCGAGGACGGACTTCTTGTGAAGCAGTACATTACGACAGGGAAGATTCTCTGGAACGAGCTGTATGAAATCCGCGGCGGACTCACGATGGACGACTATGTCGCGTTCCCCTACGGGCGGGATGTTACGGAAGGAGCGGAGACGGTGGAAGCCACGCCCGATCAGCTCTATGAAGGCATGTATTAAGGAGGTGCGCAGATGTTTGAGAATATCGGACTCGCCTTTCAGGGCGTTTTCAGTCACAAGATGCGTTCCTTCCTGACGATGCTCGGCATCATTATCGGCATCGCAGCGATTATCACGATCGTTTCGACGATCAAGGGGACCAATGAACAGATCAAAAAGAACCTGATCGGCTCCGGAACGAACACGGTGGACGTCAACCTGAACCGGGACAACAATGTTTACGATCTGCAGTGGTCTGCACTCCCGGACGGCGTGCGCGTGATCACGGAGGAGGACCTTTCGGAGCTTCAGAACCTGGAGGGCGTGTATGATGTGACCGCTTACCGCTACCGCAATTACGCGGACGGCGTGTATTACGGAAACACGGCCTACAGCGGTTCTCTGTACGGCATTGACCTGCATTATTTCAACACGGCCAATTTCCGGGTGAATTCCGGGCGCGGCTTCATCGAAGACGATTACAAAAAATTCCGCAAGGTGGCAATTGTGGAATCGACGATCGGATCATCCCTCTTCAACGGCGAGGATCCGGTCGGGAAGACCATTGAGATCATGGGCGAGCCGTACACGGTCGTCGGCGTCGCAAGCCAGACGATTGTGAATGAACCGGTCATCAACAACCTGCAGGATTACTACATGTACGCCGGCGAATCGAGCGGGACCATTTTCATTCCGGATGTCTGCTGGGACATTTCCTACCGCTATGACGAGCCGCAGAAGGTGCTTGTCCGCGCCGAAAGCACGGATGAGATGGCGACAGCCGGAAAGGCAGTCGCGGATGCTTTGACAGAGCGCGTGATCAGCGGAAATGAGTATGCGTATAAGGCTTCCGACCTGTTGGAGCAGGCATCAAACCTGCAGTCCCTGTCGCAGACCACGAACAACCAGCTGATCTGGATCGCGGGCATTTCGCTTCTCGTAGGCGGTATCGGCGTCATGAATATTATGCTCGTCTCCGTCACGGAGCGGACGCGCGAGATCGGCCTGAAGATAGCGGTCGGCGCGCGTGGTTCCCGGATCCTCTGGCAGTTTCTGACGGAGGCCGCGGTCCTGACGCTGATGGGCGGTATCCTGGGTGTCGGCGCCGGCATCGGCCTCGCCTACATGCTTTCAAATGTCATGGGTACGCCGGTCGCGATCTCGATCCCGGCCTGCGTGATAGCAGTCGCATTCTCGACCCTGATCGGCATCATCTTCGGCCTCGTGCCGGCAGTAAAGGCCTCCCGCCTGAACCCGATCGAGGCCCTGCGGCACGAGTAACCTGGACTCATCCGCGGGAAGGGAACCCTCAACTCGATATTTCCCGGCCCCAGCACAGCTGCTTGATTTCTTCAGTGCAAGGGGTAATTGTCTCTCAATGAAATGCGCTCTGGCCGCCGCCTGGAAACCAAGTCCGGACAGAAGACGCGAAGCCGAACGAATGAGTTCGAGCGAGGCTTCAAAAGCGGATTCGTCGGCCGGATGAAGGTTTCGGCGGAAGAAGGCCAGCCGCGCGTTGAATGAGAGACATTACCCCGTATGCTAAACGTCAAACAGCTGTGCCGGGCCGGGCTTACTCTGCCGTCAGGGTGACGGAGGCAGATTTCAGTCCGGCGCCTTCTACTGTCACCCGGATTTCGCCGGGCTCTTGGCCGGCGCGGATAACCGCGAGGGCTTTTCCGTAGTAGGTTGTGTGAATGTCCTTGTAGTAGCGCTCCTTCGGCAGGGGGTTCGCAGAGCCGAAAGCCTGAAGCGTGCCGGCGCCCTCAACGGTGATCCGGAGCTTCTGGTCGGAAGCGGATTTTGTGATGCCGAATGGATCCGTGAGATCGATATTGATAAACGCAAGATCCTGGCTGTTCGCGCGAAGAGCGGTCCGCTCGGCATTCAGGCGGATTTCGGTCGGGCCGACAGCGGTCGAGAGCCCGGATTCGGCAATGACGCCGTCCGTCCCGCTGTAGGAAACAGCCCGGATTGTGCCCGGCTCATAAGCCACGCCTTTAAACAGGGCTTTCTTTTCCGAAACCTTTTTCCGCCCGATCATTTTATCGTTCACATAGAGCTCTACGGCGTCGGCATCCGCGTAAACCAGAATGTCGGATTTTTTGCCTTCACACCGGTCCCAGGACCAGCTTTCGACTGCGTCGGAAGTCCGCCACATCGAGATGCCGCGCTTGTCGTCGGCGTGGGTATAGGGCTCGACCGCAATGACCGGCCCTTTTTCCAGGCCCCAGATCATGCGGTTCCAGGAGACCTCGGGGCGCTTTTTGCCGAGGATATCGATGACGCCGGAACCGGCCAGAATCGGAAGTGTATCATCCGGATGCTTTTTATTTTTGTAGCGGACGGAGCCGATAGCCGCTTCGCCGAGATAATCCCAGCCGGTCCACATGAAGTCGCCGGTAAGCTGCGGGATTTTTTCAACAAGCTGCCAGTTCTTGAAAAGAGCCGGCGGAAGCGTCTCGGAACCCACGAAAGGCCGGTCCGGATAAAGCTGCGCCTCTTTTTCGTAGCGGGCACGGGCGTAATTGTAGCCGGGCATATCGAGATATCCGCCGATTTTTTCGACAACCTGGCTGGCGCCTTTTCGTGCGGAAGCCGCCTCCATCAGGCTGCCCATCTGATTCATCAGGATGTTGAAGAATTCACTGGTCGGCGCGTTGGTCAGCGCGTCTGCATTCACTTTGGAGTCGTCCTCGCCCTCTTTGCCGTTTCCGTACATGCCGCGTCCTTTCGCAACCATCACTGCAAGCATCAGGTTGGCGCCGATCGTGACCGGCCGGGAAGCATCGAGGGAACGCACATAATCCGCCATTTCTTCACAGATCTTCTGTCCGAAATCCGCGCCGAGATCGGAGATTTCATTGCCGATCGAATAAAGGATGACCGAGGGGTGCGAATAGTCCTTGTCGATCATGGCCTTCGTGTCTTCTTTCCAGTACTGTTCGAAATCCTCCTTTGCGTAATCATAGGGATTCTTGTGGATCATCCACATGTCGAAACTCTCGTCCATGATATACATGCCAAGCCGGTCGCAGGCATCGAGCATCGTTTTTGAGACCGGATTGTGCGCCGAACGGATCGCATTGAAACCGGCTTCCTTCAGGATCCGGATCCGGCGTTCTTCTGCATCCGGATAAGCTGCCGCGCCGAGGATTCCGTTGTCGTGATGAATGCAGGCGCCGCGAAGCAGGGTTTCTTTCCCGTTGACAAAGAGGCCTTTTCCGCTCCATTCAAGTGTCCGGATGCCGAACCGTGTCTCGGCGGAGTCGATCACGGCGCCATCCGAAAGAAGCTGTACACGGCAGCGGTAGAGGTTCGGGGTTTCATCCGACCAGAGCTTTGCATCCGGGATTGTCAGAACGGCTTCGGCGCCTTCCGCGGACGCGATCGGATCATCACTCTCTGAATCGGCGAGCACTTCCACACGGACAGCCGGTGCATTCTCCGAAGAAAGATCAGAGGCACAGCATACTTCGACGCGGACCTGATCCTCGTTCAGCGTCGCAATGCGGATACCGTCCGGAAGGATGCCGCATTTCGGCCCGATGTGAAGCCAGACCGGACGGATGATGCCGGAACCGGAATACCAGCGGCTGTTTGGGGCCTCGGAGTTGTCGGCAATGATCGTGAGTTTGTTTTCTCCTTTGAAATCAAGTGCTTCACTGATCTCGGTATAGAAGCCGGTATAGCCGTAGGCGTGGGTATTCAGTTCCTTGCCGTTCAGAAGCACGGTGGCATTCTTGTAAACCGCTTCGCACTCCAGGAGCACCAGCTGATCCTTCCATGCGGGATCTGCGGAGAAATTCTTCCGGTAAAGGTATTTCCCGGGCAGGAAATATCCGCAGGCTGCACCGGCCGGAGAATCTTTTTCGCGCTTTTCGTAGATCATGCAGTCATGCGGCAGGGAAATGGGGTGACGGACGCCGGTTCCGTCGCGTTCGACGGTCCAGTTCAGGTTTATATCCAATCTTTTCATTTTGCAATCTCCTGTGCTTTATGGTGTTTCAAACAGTTTTTGAACAGTTTCTATAAATCCATTATAGAAAACAATATCGCAGGCGGCAACAGCAGAACTGATCATTTCTGTCAAAAAATCGCTTTTATAAACGGAACAGGTCAGTCAGTAGACCGTCCATCTGCCGGAAGATCCGCAGGGAAGCACAAGCCCGGTCGTTTTGACCGGAAGGCCGATTTCGGAGGCATCGACAGAGCCGCCGAAACGGGACTGTACTTCAAGCCCCAAAAGGTAGGACAGCACCGAAGGCGCGAAGCCGGTCGTGTAGGAATTCAGGAGCACAAACAGCGGGTCGTCCGACAGAAGCTGTACCGAGAGTTTCAGGAAGGGATGGAACATGTCTTCGATTTTCCAGATTTCGCCTTTTGGGCCGCGGCCGTAACTGGGCGGATCCATGATAATCGCATCGTATTTGTTTCCGCGCCGGATTTCACGCTCGACAAATTTCTGGCAGTCGTCGACAAGCCAGCGGATGGGACAAGCGGAGAGGCCGGAAGCCTCCGCATTTTCCTTTGCCCAGGAGACCATACCCTTCGAGGCGTCGACGTGTGTCACGGAGGCGCCGGCCGCGGCTGCGGCAAGTGTTGCGCCGCCGGTGTAGGCAAAGAGATTCAGGACCTTTACGGATTTCCCTGCATCAACGCGCTTTCGGATCAGTTCCGAGAACCAGTCCCAGTTTGCGGCCTGTTCCGGGAAGAGCCCGGTATGCTTGAAACTGAAGGGCTTCAGGTTAAAGCGCAGCGCACCGTACCCGATCTGCCATTCCTCCGGCAGGTCGAAAAACTCCCACTGCCCGCCGCCTTTCGCGCTCCGGTGGTAATGTGCGTTCAGCTTTTTCCACTCCGGCGCTTTCTGCACATTCTGCCAGATCACCTGCGGATCCGGCCGCCGCAGGATATACTTCCCCCAGCGCTCCAGCTTGTCGCCGTCGGAGCAGTCCAGGACCTCATAATCTTTCCATTGATCAGCAAGAAACATACCGTTACACCCGAACTGCGCCCAGCACCTTTCCGATGCTTTCGTGGAAGACAAGAACCGCTTCGGAATCCATCGGCGTTTCGTCGCGGTTGATAATGACGAGGTTTTCGCCCCGGAAATACCGCACGAAGGAA
Source organism: Lachnospiraceae bacterium (assembly GCA_017543275.1). Lineage (GTDB taxonomy): Bacteria > Bacillota > Clostridia > Lachnospirales > Lachnospiraceae > UBA1267. The sequence goes on from JAFYGJ010000045.1 coordinate 19,609, forward strand.
GCCGCGGGATAGACCGTGAGCGAGGTGCCGGCAATGATCAGCATGTCTGCTTCCTCGATCGCCCGGATCGCGCCGTAGACGGCATCATCCGGAAGCGCTTCTCCATAGAGTGTCACATCCGGCCGAACCATCCGCCCGCATTTGGGGCAGTGGGGGATCGCTTCTTTGGACTCCAGGATAAAATCCGCCGGGAGTTCATGGTGCGCATGCCCGGTGCAGTAGTTCCGGAAGGTCGTTCCGTGAATGTTGTAGACCGTTTTGCTGCCGGCTTTCTCATGAAGCCCGTCGATATTCTGCGTTACAATGGCCGAGAGCTTGCCGGCCCGTTCCATCTCCGCAAGCTTGTAGTGTGCCGCGTTCGGTTCAATATTGCGGACATCCAGCTTCTGGCGGTAGAATTCGAAAAAGACCTTCGGCTCGTCAAAGAGGCAGTCGTGGGACAGCAGATATTCCGGCGAATAGTCCGCAAACTGCACATCCGGCTTGTTGTAAAGGCCGTCTTTGCTGCGGAAGTCCGGAATGCCGGATTCAGTGGAAACACCCGCGCCGCCGAAGAAGACAATGCGCGCGGAGCTGTCGATCATCTCCTGAAGGGCAGCGGTTTTTTCTTCGCCGCTGAGGCCATGGCAGTAAGCACGGCGTTCTCTTGCGCTGTGAAATTCTTTCATAAACATACTCCTTTCACCCGAAGGGGCATCGTGGGAAGTTCGTTGTTTCTAATTTAAGTATAACCCGTAAAACAGGGAAAATCAAGGGAAAAAGCCCCGGGGTACGGCGCTTTCAGACAGGGCATTGAAAGTGCGGCCGGCATGTGGTATGATCAGAAAAAGCGTGAAACGAGGAAACAGTCATGAACTATGTCTATCTGCTGCGATGTGCCGACGGCACCCTTTACTGCGGCTGGACAAATGATCTTCCGGCCCGAGTCGCTGCGCACAACAGCGGTTCCGGCGCGAAATATACGCGCTCCCGCCTCCCCGTGGAACTCGTGTATTTTGAGGAATACGAAGACAGGCAGGAAGCGATGAGTCGGGAGTGGCACATTAAGCATATGAGCCGGGTGCAGAAGCTGAGGCTGGTTGAAGAAAAGCAGCGTGATGTGATCGGGAAGCCGGCAGCAGACAGGAAAGGAGTTTCTGAAATGAACGATACAATCAGGCTTGTCACCGAAGAAGACTACGACGCGCTCTTTAAACTCTGGAACAGCAGCCCGGAGTGCCGCAGAGCTTTAAATCCCATAGACGACAGCCGCGAAGGGATCGCAAAATACCTGAAGCGGAACCCCAAAACCTGCTTTGCAGCCGTGTCAGAGGGCCGGATCATCGGAGTAATCCTGTCGGGTCATGACGGCCGACGCGGAATCATTCATCATCTGTGCGTTCATCCCGACTTCCGCCGCATGGGTATCGCGAAACACCTGGTTTCTTCGGCGGAAGAGGCCCTTCAGAAAGAAGGAATCCAGAAAGTGTTCGGGCTGGTATTCAAAGACAACGATACGGCAAACGCTTTCTGGGAAGCGCAGGGCTACCCGGCCCGGACAAACCTGAATTACCGGAACAAAAGCCTGAACGAAAACATCCCCACAGGAGAATAAACAGAAAACGCCCCGGGAATTGCCAGAACGGCTCTCCCGGGGCGTTTTCCGTAAAGTCTTCAGATATGGATGCAGGCCTGGAAAGCCTGGTTCACGGCCTCAGCGATTGCGCCGGCCTTGTTGTTACAGTCGCCGATGATCGCGACACTTGTTTCGGGGCAGGAGTGGCGCAGCGAATCGACAAGTTCGAGCCTGGGCCGGATGCCCATCGCAAGAAGGACCGTGTCGGCCTTGATCTCCCGAAGTTCACCGGTATTGACATCCTTCGCAACGACGCAGTTATCCCGGACTTCCTGAAGCGCGGTTTCATAGAACAGATCAAAATGCACTTCGCCTTCATTCCGCTTCTTCAGAATATCCCGTCCGCCGCGGGAATTGAACATTGCGCGGCGCGCATCGAGCATTTCAATCACCGTGACTTTCTTTCCCTGTTCGGCATAATCCAGCGCTGCTTCGAGGCCGACCTGACCGGCACCGATCACGACGACTTCATCTCCGACCGGCGCGAGGCCGCGTTCTGCATCGGGTGCCCAGAAGACGTTGGGCTTATGGATGCCCGGGATCTTTTCGGGCACAACCGGTTCGCCGCCGACGGCGATCACGACTGCATCATACTGCTCCCGGTCCAGAAGTTCTTTGGTGCATTCCGTATTCAGGAGGATTTTCGCCCCGCGCTCCCGGCACTTTTGGGCCATATGGAGCATCCATTTCAGGTAATCGCGCACATCGACCTTGAAGGGCGGTGCTGCAGCCCCGATCACGTTTCCTCCAAGCTCTGAGCTCTTTTCGTAGAGTGTCACGTCGTGGCCGCGGTCGAGAAGCGTCTGCATGGCCTGAATGCCGCCGGGACCGCCGCCGACAATCGCAACCCGCTTTTTTACAGGGGCTTTCGGCACGACACCGTCCCGGAGTTCCGAGGTCATCGCGGACATGGGGTTGATCGCACAGTAGATCGGCTTCGGAATCATCAGGTGGTTCATGCAGGCATTGCAGCGCAGGCAGGGACGGCGGTCTTCGGGCCGGTCTTCCGCGTATTTTCGCGGCATATCCGGGTCTGCCATCAGCGGGCGGCACATCGAGACGAAATCCGCCCATCCATTCGCAATGATTTCCTCCGCATAGTCAAGGCTCATGATCGAACCGACGGTATTCACTAAAAGGTTCGGATAGCGCGCCTTGATGTCCCGTGCGTAATGGACATTGAAGCAGTGGTCCATCAGGTAATTCTGGCACCAGTAGTTGAAGTAGGCCATATTGAAGTCGGAGTGGAGTCCGGCGGAAACATGCAGGATGTCGATGTGGTCCTTGAGGTAGCCGATCATCTCCAGCGTTTCATCGAAATGCATGCCCTCCGGCGCGATCTCGTCGGCAGAGATGCGGAATTCGATGACGAAATTCTCGCCGCAGTGCCTGCGGATCGCATCGCAGACCTCAATTGCGAAGCGGGCGCGTTTTTTCGTATCACCGCCGTACTCATCGGTACGCTTGTTGTACAGCGGACTCATGAACTGGCTGATCAGGTTGCCGTGACCACCGTGCACCAGCACAATATCCATGCCGGCGCGCTTCATTCTGCCGGCCGCTGCGCCGAATTTCTCGACAGTTTCCTGGATCTTTTCCTTTGTCATTTCGATGCAGGGCATGGGCTCACGGTTGTTCATGGCAGCCGCCCGGCGCTCATTGTCGGAGATCCGGGGAGAAGCGGAGTAGGGCAGATGGCCTACCGTTTCGAAGCGGGTGTTTTCGCCATTGTGCACGATTTCAAAGGAAGCATGGCAGGCATACTGTTTCCCCATGTCGGCATACCAGGACATCGGGAGAATGCCGCGGTCCTGATTCATGTTGAGCTGGAAAGCCTCGTCCCGGCTCTCATTAAAGTCGATGGAGCAGTTGCCGGCGTATAAAGTGCAGACGCCGCCGCGGGCGAACATCCGGAACCAGTCAACGAAATCATGCGTGACAAGCCCGTCCTCGCTTGCAAGGTTCGGGGAGGGCGGCGCCAGCGTGACGCGGTTTTTGAAATCGATGCCGCGGATGCGGATCGGCTGGAATACGTGGGAATATTTGGAACCCATAGTGAATATCCTCCTGAGAATGCTCTGTGAGATCATTTTACTTTCTTTTCACATAAAGTGCAAGGCCTGATCGGTGATTCACGAAATCTTTCTTGCAACCGACGGAGACAGATGGTATACTTCTGATAAGGCAGCGCTGTTTCTGATCCTGACAGGAACCGGCTGCATGAATTTGAAGGAGCGACAGTGATGAAAATATTATGTGTCGGCGAAATGCTGATTGATTTTACCCCGGTTCCGGGAATGGATAATACGTACACGGCGAATCCGGGCGGCGCGCCTGCAAATGTGGCAGTGAGTGCAGCACGTTCCGAAATCGATGCGGGTTTTTTAGGGAAGCTCGGAAACGATGATTTCGGGAAGCTTCTCATGAATACGCTGAAATCGGACGGCGTGGAGATCCTCGCACCGGAACTCACGGATGAAGCCACAACGACGCTGGCTTTTGTGACGCTCGACAGCCGGGGCGACCGTTCCTTTACCTTTGCCCGGAAGCCTGGCGCGGATATGCTTCTCTGTGAAGAGGATGTACTGAAGGTGGACTTTTCCGCATGGGATATCGTGCATGTGGGTTCCGTCAGCCAGTCGGGACGCCCGGAACGGGACGCGGTGCTTTTGGCGCTTCAAAAGGCGAAGGAACATCAGAAGCTGGTCAGTTTTGACATCAACTACCGCGACAAAATCTGGGGCATTGAGGACTGCAGGAAAGAAGCGGAGAAGATTTACCCGCTTGCGGATTTTCTGAAGATTTCCGAGGAAGAACTGATTTTTGTGGGCGGGGAGGAGAATATTCCGGCCTTTATGAAGCAGTATGAGATTGCAGTCGTAGTGCTTACACGCGGCGGAGACGGCGCGAGGATCTACTTTGACGACCAGGCCTGCAATATTGCGTCGATGAAGGTGAAAGTCGTGGATACAACCGGGGCAGGCGATGCCTACTGGGGCGGTTTTTTGTCGAGCCTTCTTTGGCAGGGCGTCCGGAGCGTTTCGGATCTGACGCTGGAAAAGCTTGCAGCAGCAGGCCGGTACGGGGCCGCATCCGGCGGACTCTGCGTGCAGAAACCGGGCGGAATTCCGGCGCTTCCGACAAAGCAGGAGATTGAGGCGGTATTGGAATAATCAGGAACACAGCAGACGGGAAAGGAGCCGGAGATGGACAGAAAATACAGGATCGACACAGCAGAAAACCGAGCGTTTCTTCGAGAGAACGCAAAGGCACTTTTAGATTTCGGACGGCGCTTCCCTTCGCCGGGCGGCGGATCGTATTATCTCGGAGACGACGGAACACCCTGGAAGGACCGGAACCGGGAGACCTGGATTACGAGCCGTATGGCACACGTTTACAGCATCGGTGCGATGATGGGCGATCCGGGAAGCGCAGAGCTTGCCGAAGAGGCAATCAAGGGACTTTTAGGGGAACTGCATGATCCGAAAAACGGCGGCTGGTACGCAGGGCTGACGGCGGACAATGAAATCGTTCCGGACAAACAGTGCTATGCACATGCTTTTGTCATTCTTGCCGCGACGAGCGCCGGCCTTGCGGGGATCGAAGGCGCAAAGGAACTCCTTCCGATGGCGCTTGAAACCTACGACCGGTATTTCTGGAATGAGGATCTGGGCCTTTCTTCGGATACCTGGAATACGGAATTTACGGAGCTTTCAGATTATCGCGGCGTGAATGCCAACATGCATACGGTAGAAGCATTCCTGGCAGCGGCCGACAGCCTCGGCAAACTGGGCTATCCGGAGGACATTGCGAGGAAGTACCGGGTCCGCGCCGGCCGGATCATTGACCATGTGATCGGGTGGGCAAAGGAGAATGAATACCGGATTCCGGAGCATTTCACACCCGACTGGGTTCCGGAGCTGGAGAAAAACCGCGAAAAGCCGGATGATCCCTTCAAACCCTACGGTGCAACGCCGGGGCACGGAATCGAATGGGCGCGCCTGATTGTGCAGTGGGCCACTTCGGCCGGCATCGATCCGAAACCCTATATCGATGCGGCCTGCAGGCTTTATGAACGGGCGATCGGGGACGGCTGGAATGCAGACGGAGCACCGGGCATCGTTTATACGACAGACTGGAGCGGAAAACCGGTTGTCCACGATCGGATGCACTGGACACTCGCGGAAGCAATTAACACCTCGGCGGTCCTGTACCGGGTCACCGGGAAAGAGCAATATGCAGAAGATTACAGCGCGTTCATGAAATATCTGGACGAAACGGTTCTGGACCATTCCTGCGGCTCCTGGTACCATCAGCTGGATGAACACAACCGCCTGAAAGGAACCGTCTGGCCCGGAAAGTCCGACCTCTACCACGCTTTCCAGGCGATGTTGATTCCCTACAGCCGTACGGATCTGTCGATCGCCGCAGCACAGTAAAAAAACAGGGGGTCCGCCGTACTGTTTTGGTACGGCGGACCCCCTTATGTCACGCTCAGCATTCTACTTTCGGTGTCTGTGATACTTCCCGGAGAAGCGCCCGCAGCTTTTCGGGATCGCCGCCCGTAATTTGCAGATATATACCGCCTTCGCCGCCGTTTACCGCACCGGAGGCGATTATTTTTGCCTCGGAACCGGTGAGAAGCCGGATTGCGTCAAGCTCTGTAAAGGCTTCGCCGGGAGCCTTGAAAAGGCGGAGTCCCGAAGCCTCCGGGTCATTGACAAGATCCTGCAGTTCGGAAAGATCCGAATCCACCCGCTTTTCAACCCCTACGGGGAGGATCAGTTTCGCACGGCGGGAGAGGACTGCTTTTGAAGCTTCCACAACCGTTCCGCCGTTCTCGGTGTTGCCTAAAAGGACCGCCGCTGTCCGGGTCGGCAGATGCAGCGCGTTCGCGCCTTTCATGATCACATCGCCGGCTTTGAGGGTTTTGCAGACCTCGGGAAGATCCTGAGGCGCTGTGAAGCGCGGGATGCCCTTTTCGATCAGAAGGTCGCCGAGCTGCTCTTCCTGCAGGAGCTTCGCGCCTGGCGGAAGTGCGACGCCGCGGTGGAAGCGGGGGAAGGTAACGCAGGGCTCCTGTCCGAGCTCTTTCAGAAATTCATTTGCGACAAAGGCATTGGTGGTGCCGCCGATCACAAAGACGGCGGCGTTTTTCAGTGCTTCCTGCACATCCGGACGCTTCACGACTGCCTTGGCAATCAGAGCCTTTCCGGCGGCGGGGGTGAGGAAAAACTGTGTGGATTTCATTGATGCGGGTCCTCCTTAGAAAATTATATCAGGCCTCCTCTTCTTACGGAGAAGGCCTGATGTTCAGCCCATTTTCAGAATGTTCAGAAGCAGCACCCAGACGATGCCGTAATAGGTAACGACCGCGATCAGGTCGTTGATTGTCGTGATCAGCGGACCGGACGCAACAGCCGGGTCAATGTGGATTTTGTAGAAGAACTGCGGGATCAGGGTCCCGAGGAGCGAGCTGATCGTCATTGCGATCAGAAGCGCAATACCGACGCAGGCGGAGACCATGAAGGCCGTTCCGGCCGGAAACCCCTTCACGACCATCGTATAGACGCCGACAAAGAGGAAAGCCGCAGAGCCCAGGATCAGACCGTTTGTGACGCCGACGCGGGCCTCCTTGAAAACCAGCCCGAATTTCTGCTTCGAGGTCAGAGTCTCATCCGAAATAACGCGGATCGTGACCGCGAGGGACTGGGTGCCGCCGTTGCCGGCCATATCGAGGACCAGCGACTGGAAACAGACCACAAGGGCGATTCGCTGTACGACGCCTTCGAAAATCCCGACGACCGTGGATACGATCAGGCCTAAAGCAAGAAGCGTAATCAGCCAGGGAATCCTCTTTTTAATACTCTGCAGGAGCGATTCGTTCAGATCTTCCTCTGCGGTCAGACCTGCGAATTTCGCGTAGTCTTCACCCAGTTCGTCATCGACCGCCTCAACGACGTCGAAAGCCGTGATGACGCCGAGGATGTGGTTTTCGTCATCTACGACCGGGATGGAGTCCTCCGAATACGAACGCAGGCGTTCGATATTCTCGGAGATCTTGTCGTGTGCGTTTACGAAGGGGTAGGAGGTCGTGATAATGTCCTCAAGATCCGTGTCTTTCCGGGCCCGGATCAGGGCTTTCAAATCGATCGCACCGTAGAAGGTGCCGTCCTCGTCCTCCACGTAAATTGTGGAAATGTTGTCATTTTCATCGGACTGCGAGACGAGGTCTTTCATTGCCTGCTTGACGGAAGACCCGCGCTTTGTGACGATGAAATTGGTGGTCATGAGAGAACCGAGCTCATCATCGTCGTAGGACTGGATGAGCTGGATGTCCTCCTGCGCGTCCTCGTCCATGCGTTTGACGAGCATGTCCCGGTAATCGTCGGGCAGTGTCTCGAGGACGTCGACCGCGTCGTCGGCGTCCATTTCCTCCAGAATGTCGGCCGATTTCTCGAGACCGATTTCACGGAAGAATTCCTCGACGTCGTCCAAATAGGAGAAAACGTCGGAAATCCGCTCTGTACCGAGTGCGCGGTACACGCGGTAACGTTCTCCGGAATCCAGTTCGGACAGCACATCCGCGATGTCCGCATCATGGTAATCCGCCAGCTTTTCGCGCAGTTCCGACCGGGAAAGATCCGACCGGATCAGTTCTAAAAGTTCCTGCTGAACCTGTTCATATTCTTCGTTCATAATGTCGCCTCCTTTGCATCAATCAGGACGCTTCAGGCGTCCTTACTTGAGGGCAGTGAGACGGTTATTCAAGGGCTTTCACACAGAGCAAAGCATCCCGTGGAAAACTCTTCTGAACCATCTTCATTCAGCCATCGTCGCCCTCGACTGTCGTCGCTCATGTGAATGCTCCTTTCTTTGGAATAGTCTGCCCGATCGGGCATTGTTCATTGTAGCACAGGAAACCTGAAAATGCAATCAAAGCCGCTTCGAAAAAGTACAGAATTAGAAGGAAATCATTCTTCTTTCTATTTACTTTTTCGCGGGGAACGTGGTATAGTGTAAAAGACCGCTGAAGATTTTGACGGAATGCAACTTTGGAGGACTTATGAATATTTATCTGGATATGTTTTTGACTTTCAGCAAGGTCGGTGTGATGACTTTCGGCGGCGGCTACGCAATGCTGCCGATTCTGCAGCGCGAGGTTGTCGAAAAGAAGCACTGGGCGGCGGAAGAAGAGCTGATGGACTACTATGCGATCGGCCAGTGCACGCCGGGCATCATTGCCGTGAATACGGCAACTTTTATCGGCCGGAAGCATAAGGGAATCGCAGGCGGCATCATTGCGACGCTGGGCGTCGTGTTCCCGTCGATCCTGATTATCCTTCTGATCGCGGCGCTGATCAGTAACTTTTCGCATCTTTCGTGGGTACAGAATGCGTTTGCAGGCATCCGGGTCTGCGTCTGCATCCTGATTATCAACGCGGTCATCAGTCTCTGGAAAAAGGCGCTTGTCGATATCTGGACCGTACTCATTTTTGCCGCGGTATTCTCCTGCTCGGTTTTCCTGAATATTTCCCCGGTGATCTATGTGATTGTCGCGGCAGTTCTGGGAATCCTGCTGCAGCTCAGAAAAATCCGCGCCGCATCCCGAAAGGAGGAAAAGTAAATGCTTTATCTCCGGCTTTTCTGGGAATTCTTCAAGACAGGTCTTTTTTCAATCGGCGGCGGGATGGCGACCGTGCCCTTCCTGCAGGAAATGGCGCAGCGGACAGGCTGGTTCACATCCGCAGAGCTTGCGGACATGATTGCAGTCGCGGAAAGCACGCCCGGCCCCTTAGGGGTCAACATGAGCACCTACGTCGGCTATACGACCGGTTCTGCGCAGTTCGGACTCGCAGGCGGGATCCTCGGCGGCTTTGTCGCAACGCTCGGCCTGATCTTCCCGTCCATTGTGGTCATCCTGATTGTCGCAGCAATTCTCGCGAAATTCCGCCAGAACCGCTACGTGAATGCGGCATTCTACGGACTACGGCCCGCATCTTTAGGGCTGATCACGGCGGCAGGTTTTTCGATCATCCTGATCTGTTTCTTCCGCGTGGACAGCGTTTATCATATCTTTTCGGACATTCAGTTTGACTGGCGGATGCTGGTGCTTGCAGCAGTGATTCTTGTCGGAACGCGTTTCATTCCGAAGGTCAAAAAACTGCACCCGATCTGGTTCATTGCATTTTCCGCTGTGGTCGGCATCATTTTCCGGCTGGGCGGCGCCTAAAAAAAGAATAATATTTTCAGTATTTCAATACAGAGGAGAAGAGAACATATGCGTCCATTATTTGACAGTATCTGCAAAAACATCGGCAAGGTCATCATCGGCAAAGATGAGACGATCAAACTGATCCTGACCTCTCTCGTATCCGGCGGCCACGTGCTTCTGGATGACGTGCCCGGTACCGGAAAGACCGTGCTCAGCAAGTCCCTTGCGCGCTCCCTGAACTGTGATTTTTCCAGAATCCAGTTCACGCCGGACCTGCTGCCTTCGGATGTGACGGGCCTCAATTTCTTCCACCAGAAGGAAAATGAGTTCGTCTTCAAGAAGGGCCCGGTCTTCACGAACATCCTTTTAGCGGATGAAATCAACCGTGCGACTCCGAGAACCCAGTCGGCATTATTGGAGTGCATGGAAGAGAAGCAGGTCACGATCGACGGCGAAACCCGGAAACTTTCCGCGCCCTTCTTCGTCATTGCAACCGAGAACCCGCTGGAAACGACCGGTACCTTCCCGCTTCCCGAGGCGCAGCTGGACCGCTTCTTCATGAAGCTGTCGATGGGCACGCCCACGGTGGAAGAGGAGGTGCAGATCCTGCAGCGCTTTATGAAACAGGAGCCCCTTCAGGACCTGCAGCCCGTGGCTTCCGGCGAAGATATCCTTACAGCCGGAAAAGAGTCGCGGGAACTGTATGTGCATCCGATGCTTCTGCAGTATATCGCGGACATCGCGAAGGAGAGCCGGGAGCATTCGAGCATCCTGACGGGTGTAAGCCCCCGTGGTTCGATTGCGCTTCTGCATGCGGCACAGAGCTACGCCTATATCGAAGGCCGGGATTATGTGGTTCCGGAAGACATCAAGGCAGTAGCGGAGTCGGTTCTCGCACATCGTCTGGTACTGTCCCGTGCGGCAGGGCAGCATGCGGCTGAAAAAGAAGCGATCCGCAAGATTCTTGATACAGTCGCCGTTCCGACTGAAGACTGGGGAAAGTAAGCATTTATGGTCATTATTGTCGTCATCCTGTCAGTATTCCTGCTGTACTTTTTAGAGCGGGTGCTGTACAAGAAATTCTGGGATAAGGGTCTGTCGATCCGAATCCGCTTCCTGGACTATTCCGCTCATGAAGGCGGAACCGGGACAGTGGAGGAACAGATCGCAAACTGGAACTATCTTCCGCTTCCCTTCCTGCACGCGAAATTCGAGTGCGGCTCCGGAATTTCCTTCGACAGCACCGAGAATGTCAGCACTTCCGACAGGAACTATAAAAATGATATCTTCTCCGTTCTGTTTTATCAGAAGGTCACAAGGCGCCTCTCGTTCAAGGCACTGAAGCGGGGATACTATGCGATCCGTTCGGCGGATCTTGTCGGCGAGGACCTGTTCTACTCGGTGCACATGGTGCGTTCCTTCCCGCAGGACAGCGATTTCTATATCTTCCCGAAGCTGATCGACACCTCCGCTTTTGACCAGCCCCTGAAAAAGCTGGTCGGCGACATGACGGCGAAAACCTTCCTGCTGCCGGACCCGTTTGAATTCCGGGGGATCCGGGATTATACGATCTCCGACCCGATGAATACAATCAACTGGAAGGCCAGCGCCCGTTCCGGGTCCCTGATGGTCAACCAGTACAATTCCACGACCACGAAAAGGATTGTGATTTTCCTGAACGTCGAGGATGAAACCCTGATTCATCACGGTCCGCTTCACGAGGAATCGATGCGGATTGCCGCGAGCCTTGCGGAACGGCTCCTGCATGAAGGCTTCCCGGTGAGCGTGATCTCGAACGGCCGCGACTGCGAGACCCGGAAGGATTTTGAGCGTTTTGACCTGCAGAGCGTGTCTCAGGTGCAGGAGATCTACCGGATGCTCGCGCGGACCGATCTCAAGCTCGGAAAACGGAATTACGCAGAGATTGTCCGGGACGAAATGAAGCTTCCGGATTATGCACAGGCCGGTTATATCCTGATTTCTCCGAGCATGAAGCAGGAGCTTCAGGATGCCTTCCGCGACCTTTCCAAAGAAGCGGCCACGCTGTATGTGACACCGCTTTATGACAATATGGATTCCCGGATTCCGGAAGATCCGGGCTTTGAGGCGCTTCGATGGGAGGTGAGGGGACATGCGTAGAACCGTACTTCGTATTATCCGTTTCCTTCACGGGGCAATGGTGCTGACAGCGGTGATGTCAGGCGTCTGCCTGCTGCTGTCGATCTTCGGCATGACGCCGGAAAGCTACTTCCCGTTCAGTCTTCTCGTCCTTGTGACTTATGTCGCTACTGCGTTTGCGGAGGAGAAGATAAAGGGAATCGGGCTGTTCCTGCTGATTTCAATCGCGTCAGTGATTCCGACCGCGCTTTTAGCGCCGGACATCGCGTCCAAAATTGTCTTTGTCCTGATTTCGGGGATTATCATTGCGATCCGCATCGTCGGGCGTGTCCGGGACAGCGGAACGCTTCTGGATTCGCCGCACATGGCGGTTGTAATTCTCTTTGCCGTCTTTTATCTGATCGGTCTTTTTGCAGGCAACAGTTTTGTCTCGACGCTGAACTACTATCTGGCATTTGCGTACGTCATTTTCATCCTGATTTACACGAACTTCCTGAATCTTGAGGGCTATCTCAATGTAAATAAGGATGTGGAAAACATCCCTGTCCGGAAGATCGGCCGAACCAACAACCTGATGCTTCTTGGATATCTCGGGCTGACGGTGACGTTGATGCTGGTAATGCCTCTTGTGGGACTGGATAAGGCAATCATCGGCCTCGGGAAAGGGATTCTCGCCCTGATTCGCCGTCTCGCGGCACTCCGCAACGGGACACCGGATGATGATATTGTGGTAGAATCTGAAGTGGAAGGCGGCGGCGAAATGTCCGGCGGAATGCCTGATTTCGGCGGCTCGGAAACCCCGCTGTGGCTGACGGCACTGTACCATGCCATGGAGGTAGTGCTCCTTGTCGTAGCCGGCATCGTCGTGGTTGCGGCAATTGCATTCGCAATCTATCGTCTGGTGAAGGCTTTCTACCGGCCCATCAAAGAGAACAGCGACGAGCAGGAATTCATCGATCCCGAAGACGACGACCGCGAATATGCGGAACCGCAGGGCGGATTCTTCCAGCGTGTCCGCGATATCATTGACCCGACGCCAACGGCTGCTGTACGCCGGTTATACCGACGAAGGATTAAAAAGCAGAAGGTGGACTTCTCCGAAGCCCTGACCCCGGACGAAATAGAATCCGCCGTCGGACTTTCGGATGGTCCGGAACGGCAGATTCTGCATGAGGTTTATGAAAAGGCGCGGTATTCTGAGCGCGGCTGCAGTGAAGCGGATCTGCAGCGGATGAGAAAGGGAGCCGCAGGATAATCAGCGGTACTTTTTCCTGGGTGTGACGATTTTTGCAGTCAGGATAATAAAGAAGATTAAAAGGAGCAGAAGCGCGAAGAGCGAGACGATGAGCCAGCCATCGAGGGCGGCAATCGGTTCAACACTCTCCGTCGACAGCTGCTCCTTTTCTTTTTCACGGAAAATGGAACTGGTGCTGTCGGCTTCGCCATAGGACAGCCGAACAGAACCGAGCGGAAAATCCCGGTAGAGATAGGTAACGAGCTTGCCGCCCTCGACGTCTTCCACCTGTTTGTCGAGCATGTCGAATGTGATTGTGTCCGGCAGCAGGATTGTTCCGCCCTGATCCAGAAACAGGAGAGCCCGTTCCGGAGTCGGAAGCGCCAGCGGGGAACTGGTAAAGGCGGCATTCATCGCGAGGGAACTGTCCAGCTCGCCCGGAAGCACCTGATGGAAATAGTTGAAGCCGTAGTCCAGAAGCGACTGCGTGGACAGATACTGCGCACCGTCTTCGCAGCCCATGACGACGGCAATCAGGCGCATGTTGTCCCGCTCGGCATAGCTTACGAGGTTGTAGCCCGAATTTTCCGTATGGCCGGTTTTTCCGCAGACCACGTCCTCATTGTAGTATTCGGAGGAACGGCGGATCATCAGGTCCGTATTGGTCATCGGAATATCCTTCGGGAGGAGCGTATCTGCATGATGCACATAGGAAGGCGTCGAGCTGATTTCAACAAATGTGGTGTTCTGGACACAGGCACGCATGATAAGCGCAAGGTCATAGGCGCAGGTGTAATGCCCGTCCTCATGCAGTCCGTTCGCGTTGGTAAAGACGGTATTGACGGTTCCGAGCCGGAGCGCGCGTTCATTCATCAGCACGACAAAATTGCTGATATACTCGGAGATATGGATTGCGAGGGCGTTTGCGACTTCGTTTGCGGATGGCAGCAGAAGTCCGTACAGGCACTCCCGAAGCTCCATCTGCTCGCCTCTGCGCATACCGATGTGGCTGGAGCCGGAAGGGATGTCGACCGCCGCAAAGGGGAAATCCACGATATCCGAAAGGGAACTGTTTTCAAGCGCCAGAAGCGCCGTCATGAGTTTTGTCGTCGAAGCCGGGTACATGGCGCGCGTGGCATCTTTGGCATAGATAATTTCGCCCGAATCCGCGTCCATCAGGATGGCGGTGCTGGCGCTTATTTGAGGCGGCTGCGGCCATTCCGCGGGGATTGACCCGATAATGCGGTCAACCTCCGCCTTGTCCGCCGCGTAAACCGGTACGCTGAAGCAGAGTATGATAAGCGCTGAAAGAAGCAGCGCGGTGATTTTTTGCAGGTGTTTTTTCATGGTCTGAGTATAGCACGATTACATGGGAAATGCAAGGCAGGGAAAGCCCTTGCCGTGTTCACAGAAGATTCACAGATATATTAGCACTCACCTCTTGACAGTGCTAACAACACGTGTTATAATGCTGCATGTGATGAGGGAAATGCCTCATCTCAGAAAAAGAAACCGCGCCGGGTTTCCGGCAGCATATACATGAAGGAGGTATTGATCATGTTATTCCCGAGTATTTTTAATGATGATTTGTTTGATGGATTCTTTGGCTTCCCGTTCCCGGAAGAGAGACGCCCTGAACGGCGCGACCAGAAGCCTGCACGCCCGGATCGTAAATTCTATGGCCATCAGGGCCAGGCGCTGATGAAAACCGATGTCCGCGAGACCGATAAGGCCTACCTGGTGGAAATGGATCTGCCGGGCTTCAATAAGGACGATGTAAATGTCACACTGGAGAATGGATACCTGACGGTTTCCGCCGAGAAGCACGAAGAGCATGAAGAGAAGAAGGAAGGCACCTACATCCGTAAGGAGCGTTATGTCGGCTCCTGCCAGAGAAGCTTTTATGTCGGCGAGGATGTGACCGAGGAAGATATCAAAGCGGCCTTCAAGGAGGGTGTCCTCTCCCTGGATATCGCGAAGAAGGTGGAGCAGCCGAAGATTGAGGAGAAGAAAACCATCTCGATCGAGGGATAATACTGAAACTCGCCTGCGGGATGGTGCTGCCCCTTCGGAGACGGTTCCAGGTCCGATCAGAAGCAGCTCCATAACCTTCGGCTCGAGGGACTGACAAGCCCGCCTGCGGGATGATTACAACAGGAAATGGCTGGGAAAGAGACAGACGGCCGGATCCGAAACAGATACCGGCAGCCGATGCCGATCAGATAGGGGCGGTGAAGCAGATGCTTCACCGCCCCGGTTGTATGTTCCGGAAAGAGATACTCAGCTCCCGATATTGATGTCAATCAGGAAGCGCCGCTTTTCGCTCTGTTCGGTTGAAACACTGATCTCATCCAGGAAACGGATTTCATTCTTCTCCTCCGGCGAATAGGGTTTCCATTCGGGCATCGGAAGGCCCGCCGGGTCCGTCCCGTTCGGATCGCCGGTTTTCGCGAAGTTGGTCCAGTAATTGCACATCCGCCGCGCGAGATCGAAGTGATGGCCGTCGAAAGGACGCCAGCAGCGGATCAGGGTTTCAAACTCAAACCAGAGGTCGCAGGAATGGTACGCGCCCGCATCATCTCCCGGAATTGTCGGGCCGAAACGGTAATACCAGGGCCTGCGGCCATTCCTTGAGAGTGTTTCCACCGCAAGCTGCGCGCCGAGCTGGAAGGAAGAAATCGTCGCAGCCTCCCGAAGCGTTTTCCCGCTTTCCTGCGCTTCCCGGCAGACGATGTCGAAATACTCCTGCCCGCGGTCTCCGAAATTCTCCTTTGCCCAGGCGAGGACCTCCTCCGGCGAATCGCCCTCCGGCCCGACCATAAACTCTCCGGTCGTGTTTCCGATCAGGAAAGGAATATCCTGGAGCTCGTTTTTAATGACAGACTGCGGCATGTCGCGAAGAAGGAACTTCTGATCGACAACCGGGATTGCGAAAAGTCCCCATTCAAGCTGCTTTGATTCGATAAAGGCCGCGTCGAGTTTCCGTGCCTCCTCGATGGTATCCACACCGAGGGCTTCCCGGAGGAAGCGTTCGCCTTTCTCCTCCGCCTCCGGGAGCGTGGGCCGCACGCGGGTCAGGAAGGTTTTCGGATACTGGTAGGTAAAAGCGCCGTTGGATTCGACGATCGCCTTCTGGAAAGCACCGCGGGACTGCGGCGAACAGAGATGCGCGTAAACTGCATCTCCGCCGGCGGACTGGCCGAAGATCGTGAGATTTTCAGGATCGCCGCCGAAGTTTGCGATATTCCGCTGTACCCAGCGGAAGGCAAAGAGCTGGTCCAGGAGTCCGAAATTCGTCGGATGCTCCGGATCTTCGCGGCTAAGGTCCGGATGTGACAGGAATCCGAAGGCGTTCAGTCGGTAGCCGATCGAAACGAGGATCACGCCGCGGGAGGCGATGCGCTCGCCGTCGAATTCCATCTCATAGCTGTAGCCCTCCTGGAAGCCGCCGCCGAAAATCCAGATCATGACCGGAAGCTTCTCGTCGGCGGGTTTTGCGGGCGTCCAGATGTTGAGATACAGGCTGTCCTCGCTCATCGGGATCTTCGGATCCACGTGCCACTCACGGCTGTAAAAGGCCTCTGGGTCAACGCCCGGGGTCCGCTGCATATTAATCGGTCCGAATTCGAAGCATTCCCGCATGCCCTGCCAGTTGTCAGCGGGCTGCGGCGCCCGCCAGCGGTTTTTTCCGACCGGCGGGGCCGCGTAGGGGATGCCTTTATAGACCGTGATCCGTGCGTCCGTGCCCGGAAGTCCGCGCACGGCGCCGTTTTCTGTAATGGTTTCTCGAAGCATGGAGAACCCCGCTTACTTCTTAAACAGCCGTTTCGCGAATTCCGCGACGGCAAAGCGCCAGGGCGCCCACTCATGATAGCCCGGAGACTCAAAATAGACGATCCTGTAGCCCTGCGCGCGCATTTCCCGGGTCTGCTTCCGAAGCCTTTCGGCTGCGGGCTCATAGGCGCCGGCGTTCACGAAGAAGAGGTCGAAATTCGCATTGAACTTTTCGGGATCCGACAGGAGGCCAAGCTTATCCTCACGGTCCGAACGGATGCCGGGAGCGGACAGGACGCCCGCATTTGCGAAGACCTCGGGGTACTTGATGACGGCATTCATCGTCTGACCGCCGCCCATCGAGAAGCCCGAGATTGCCCGGTGATGACGGTCCGCAAGGGTGCGGTACTTTTTATCGATGAAAGGCACACAGTCGCAGGCAATCAGGTCTTCGACGGGGCTTGCGACCGGATTCGCGCCGATTTCGCCGTCCTTCCGGTAGACATAGCCGAAATTCAGCACGACGATTATTTCCTCGCACTGCCCGTCCGCGATCAGGTTATCCATAATGTTCTGGATTTTGCCCTGCCAGATCCAGCAGGACTCCGCCTCGCCGCCGCCGTGCTGCAGATAGAAAACCGGATAGCGCTTTTCGCGGTTCTTTTCATATCCCGGGGGCGTATAGACCCAGCAGACCCGCCAGTCGCCGACCGTTTCGCTGTAGAAATAGTTCATCCGGACGCTGCCGTGTTCAATATCGTCGTGGAAAAGATAAAAGTCCGAGTATTTGTCCGGCAGCTCAAAGAAATTCATGACGCGGCCGTAACCGTAGCCGTAGGGCATGTAGGGGTTCAGCGCGCGTGTGCCGTCCACGAAGAAATTGACGAAATGGAAGGCGGATTCCAGGCCGGGAACGGTCACGCGCCACCAGCTGTCTTCGCCCTTCTCCATCTCAATCGGGGTGTCGGGGAAGGAACCGCCGGCGCCTGCAACCTGAACGGATTTCGCGTCCGGCGCATGGAAGGCGAATCTGACGTCTCCCGATTCCAGCACTTCGACACCCTTCGGAAGGTCGTAATAGGTGCCGTTGGATCTTGTGAGGTCCTTGTGTGGATCGTCCCAGAAAAGCGCATGGGCGGTAATCGCAGGATTCTCAAGGATTTCTTTTCTGATCATCACTGTACCTCCTTCTCTCTGAATATCCGCTGCATGAATTCTCGTGCCGAGAAGCGCCAGACGTCCCAGACGTGGAATCCCGGATGGTGGTAGCCGATCACGTTGACGCCTTTTTCCTGTTCGGCTCTGATGACGGGCTCGGTGCGCTCCGGATAGCCTTCGTCGTCGCCGCCTGCGATAAACAGAACATCGAAGTCCCGGTTGACCTGTTCCGCGTCGTTGTAGTAATCGGTATAGTCCCAGTAGCCGAAACGGTTCTCGATCGGGAAGCCGCCCGAGAAGACGCCGACGTTTGCGAAAAGATCCCGGTGTTCGTTCGCGATATAGAAGGCCTGGGACGAGCCGAGAGACAGCCCTGCCATCGCGCGGTGCTTCCTGTCGGGAATCGTCCGGTAAACGCTGTCGATATGCGGGATGCAGTCCTCCGTCAGCTCCTTCGAGAAATCGCCCGGCAAAAAGACCGTTTCCTCGCCCGGAACGAAAGCGTAGCCGCAGTTCATGACGATGATCATTTCCTCGCACAGTCCGTTTGCGATCAGGTTGTCGGCGATGACATTGAGGTGGCCCTGCCAGATCCAGCCCATTTCGTTTTCGCCGACCCCGTGCTGAATGTACATCACAGGATAGCGTTTGTCTGATTCGTCGTAGCCGGCCGGCGTGTAGACCCAGCAGAGCTTGGTGCGGCCGGTGACGGAGGATTTGTAGTATTCCATGCGGACATCGCCGTGCGGGACGTCCCGGAGCATCCAGAAGCCGTCTTCCTCGCCCGGGAGGTCAAAAATATTGATCGGATAGAACCAGCCGTAACCGATTGGCGCGTCGGGATTGACCATGAGGTTCCCGTCGACCCAGTACTTGTGATTGTGGAAGCCGGGCCTGATGCCGGAGACGACACAGCTCCACCAGCCGTCCTCTCCCTTCTCCATCGGAACCTTTTCGTCGCTGAAGTAGCCGCCGCAGCCCGCGACCTCCACCTTCTTCGCCTCCGGGGCGTAGTAGCGGAAGCGCACGTCGCCGTTGTCGAGAATTTTGATGGCGGGCTCAGCCTCCTCGAGCCAGATCTTTCCCATCCGGCCTGTGATCCCTTTTCCGTTCGGGTCCAGCGTGAAGTCCATCTTGAGATCCTTGTCAGGCTTGTGGAAACAGAGTATGGACGAGGCGGCTATCGCGTTTCTGTAATAATCCTGTACCATACATTTGCGTCCTTTCTGTATTCTTTCGGAAAACGAGGCAGTTTGCACATATTTTCCCCTCTTTATGATATTCTTTTTCGGTATATCCGTCAACAGAAACCGTTTTCAAAAATGTAACAACATGAGAAAAACGTTACCACGAGGCAGCAAATGCTTTTTGATGAAAAAAGGACTCGTCAAAACCGGACAGAATTACGTCCGCCGTCTTTCCAGTATGAATGCGCTTCTCAGCAGTTTCGATAAAACCAAAATCTTCTGAACCCCGCAGAAATTCTGCATTCAGGGCGGACAGATTCGTACCATTTTTACGGGTGTTCTCCTGTGCCATAATGGCCGTGCCGGGAGAAAAACGACGGACGAAAGCCTCAGAGCTCTTGTTTACAACATTTTTCTCCTGAGTACTCAAAAAAGGAGGATACCCAAAATGACAGGTATCGAAGTGGCGCAGAATGCGCTTATGAACATCAATTCCTACAAGTACCTCTACGGAGCGAAAGGGGAAGTGGCAACAAGTGCCCAGATTGAGTCACTGATTACGGCTTATCCGTCCCACTTTAATACGGATTCATGTAAATCAGCCGCAAGGGCTAAGGCAGGATACCGCTGCATCGACTGTTCCGGCTATGTCTGCCTCTCTATGGGCATGAGAAGTATCGGCAGCTGGCAGCTCTATGAGACCGCAGCTCAGAAACTGACAATGCATTTTACCAATAACAAATGGATGACCGGAGGAACCTATATTCCGTACGGCGCGGTTCTCTGGAAGCCCGGTCATGTCGGGATCTATGTCGGGAACCAGCAGAGCGCGGAAGCGGTCAGTGAAGAATCGGACCTGCAGATCAACAACATCGACGGAAGAGGCTTTACACATGCACTTCTTTTCGACGAGGGAGCCTTCGTAATTGATTATGCAGCAAATCAGAATGATGCCGCTCTGAGCGTTCCGGCATCCCTTGTTCAGCCGGGATACATTCCCTGGATCGGAAAGATCATCAATGCGGAAGAGGTTATCCCAAAAATCACACCGGACAGCACTGCAGCTGATTCCCACTTCGGAGCACTGCATAACGGCGAGCAGGTTCGTGTAACCGGGCTTTACGGTGATTACTATCATGTCGAAAATGACAACGGCTTTCGCGGATACATTAACTCCTATTACATCGGTAATCTGAATGCTCCGGCCTACGACAGCGGCTACATAACCTGGACAGGCCAGGTATTCGGTGCGGATAATCATGTGAACGTCCGCATTGCGCCGAGAACGACGGCTGCGCTCCACGGAACTTTCCCAGAGCTTCTGAACGGAACACAGGTGAGAGTGACAGGAGAAACGCTCGGGACAGAAGATCTGAGACTCTGGTATCAGGTGACGCTTTCAGATAACAGTACAGCATTTATCCGTTCAGATCTTGTGAACCCGGTTGTGATTTCGAACTATACAGCCTGGAACGGAAAGGCACAGAGTACGACAGGAACCGTCAATATCCGGTCGGCGGCAACTGTAAACAGTTCTTTGTCACAGCTTCATGCCCCGCTTTCTAATGGTGATTCGGTGACGGTGACAGGGGAGACAATGGGTTCGGACGGTTATCGCTGGTATTCAGTCTCTATTGATGACACAGCGGTCGGCTACTGCAGATGTGATCTGATTGTCCCCGCATATAAAGACTATTACGAGGAGTGGTATGCAACAATCCAGACCGGGACAGGATCCGGAAACCTGCGCGTCGGTCCCGGGACAAACTATAACACCGTAACCGGAAGTCCATTTGCAAATGGAACCCTTGTCCATATCGAAGGAGAAGCAGACGGCGCAGACGGCTATGTCTGGTATCAGCTGACGGAACTTTCAGGCTATCGGCGTGGGTATATCCGTGCCGATCTCGTACAGGCCGCCTCGAATTATCCGAACTGGGCGGCTTATGCCGAAACGGTTACCGGGACTCTTAACATCCGTTCCGGTCCCGGGACAGGATTTGCGCTGTCCAACGTTGTGTCTTCTGTTTCGAACGGAAGGGAACTGACCGTTATTTCCCAGACGCTCGGTACAGATCTGAAGATCTGGTATCAGGTAAAGGTGGACGGTGTTACGGCAGGCTATGTCCGTTCGGATCTGGTTATCGCGGCACGACCAAAAGCTTACGCGGAATGGACCGCAACGGCGGCAAGCAATACCGGAGTTGTCAATATTCGTTCCGGACCTTCGACAAACACGGCTGTTATCAGCGGATATCCGCAGATGAATAACGGGGATCAGTGCACGGTATATGGTCAGGTGGAAGGCCCTGATGACGGCATGGTTTGGTATAAAGTAAAGGTCATGAACACCTGGTTCGGTTATGTGCGGGCGGATCTTTTGTCCCACGGGACAACTGTCACGGTGACGCATGGATATGCAAAGTGGAACGGCAAGCTTCAGGGGGCAACGCAGAACGTGAATATCCGGACAGACGCCGGAACAGGGTATGACATCGCAGCGACACTCCCGAACGGGACGAATGTAGAAGTGATCGGGACAAAGAACGGAGCAGACAATTATGTCTGGTATCAGGTGAGGACTTCCGGAGCGGCTGGTTATGTCCGTTCGGATCTGGTAGTACATGCCGGTGATACGATCGGCGATAATCCGTATACAGTAGTGAGCTGGCAGGGGAGAATGGTGACGAACCAGGCTGTGAATGTTTACGATTACCCGATGGCAACCGAGGAGGCATCGTATCCGGTTCCGATGGGCACTTACTTTCTGATCTCAGAGAAGGTGTTTGACAGCAATGGCGGTGTCTGGTATCATGGTACTGCTGAAGACGGTGTTGTAGATCAGAACAATAACCCTGTTTCCGGTTTTATCAGGGAGAGCGAGGTGAAGGTGTTTCCAAAAGCGACGGAATGCCAGAATGATAATGATACGCATGAGTATTATTACCCGGACGGGAACGTGCTGGAAGAATGCTCAAAATGCGGGAAACATGTCAGATTCTTAAAAGCCGATCGAGAAATGGAAGATTTATTTCATTTAGACTTGACAGAAGGTAAATCAATTGGGATAGCGAATTCTGTCATTTATGGAAATCTGGATTTGTTGATCGACATTGAAGATATGATTGATATACTGTATGACATTGAAAGTGCTTATTATGATTATTGCACGGATAATGATCTGATTTTCACAAAAGAAAACATGGTATATGCTATATGCGCTGCAATCAGAAAAGGACATTATGACGATTTTAAATGGGATATTGTTCTTGCGTTCCAATCTTATAGTCAAAGTTTTGCTGATTATATTGATACTCGAGAAAGTGAGCTGAAAGCTGAATATAAGCGTATTATACTCGGTGAGGTATCAAGAGGCGGGAACATTGTTAACCGTAAAATTTATGTTTTAAGTGCTGGGAATGTCGTGATTGATTGGCGGCATATGATTGCAACTATGCTTGGCTATTCGATGGATATTCCGATAGTTCCAAAACCATGGTATGGTTGGGCGGCCGATGCAGCAACTTTTGCAGATAACGTGAGCCAAGCAGTGGGTAGCCAATATGAATATGCAATGAGCAACCTGTTCAATTCGGAAGAAGCCGGAAGTGGAAGCTTTTCATATCAGGCTCTTATGGCAGATGTGGATGCAATCGGTGTTTCTGAGTTGATTAGTGAAGCTATGCTTGAAAACAATGGCTCCTCAGATCAACATGTTTTGTCATATGTTTTATCGGAGTATTTCTCTTCCCCGTATTTATTATCTCTTAGGAAAACAAGGCTGATGCAAGACGTCTTCTGGAACAATACAGTATCTTATGACATAAATGAATTTTCAGATGCTATATATTATAGTCTTTACAGAAACCATCCTCTTGGAACTGCTGTAAATGTTCTTTTTGGAGATACTCCCCCACAGGAATGCAATGTGTTATATATGAATCATTACCATGGTGGAGATGATTCAGTCCGAATTGTGAGTAATGTAATGGCAAAATATATACTTTCAGAAAACGCATCATTCGGTTCGGAATATTAAGTAAACACAAAGGAAGCAGCAAGTTTGCAGCCTTGCTGCTTCTATAAAGAGAAAGGAACTCTAAATGAAGAAAAGATGGACGGCGACTATCATTCTGATATCAATATTTATTTTGTTTATTGGTTCATGTGCTTCTTCCAACGGATTGTGTCAACAGGATGAAATAATGAAAAAGCTGGAGCATAGTGGTACAGAACCAGAGTTTGTGGCTGATGGTGTTTATTATTGTTTACCATGCACTATAGATGATTTTTTAGATCAAGGGTGGTCTGTCGGAGAGGTGGTCATTAAACACGGAGAGCGGTACTATATTGAGGAGTACTTGATTGAGGGTCATTACTATGAAGATGAAAAAGTAAAGAGGCTCGATGAAATAGAGTGTCCGGGAGAAAGTACTGTACAAATCACGTTGTTTAAACTGGGAAAGGCGAGAGCAGATGAGGTTTCTTTAACGTACTTAAATGAAGAAAAAACATTGCAACTTACGATTAGCAATCCTTCTGCATTCCCCCTTGAGATCAGATCTTGCAAGGTGGTCAGCACAGAATGCTCCGGGAAAGATTCTGCGGGCTTCGTGACTTGGTATGGAATATGCTGTGAGACATCAAGAAAAATGATCTATAAACTGGCAGAGAAAAACCATCTTGTGTATGAAACACAGAATTATGGCGGATGGCTGTTTTCAACTGCAACAGACAGCTGCTATCTATCCTCGCAGGATGGCAAAAGAATGATTCAAGTCACCTATCTTGATTATGGGAAAACACTTAAGAGCATCAGAGTATATACTTCTGAGCAGTAGTAATAAGATACACAGCATGTGTATAACAGGGATAAGGCGTTGAAAAATGTGAAGGAGAATGTAAAAAACTGTAGTGATGTTAAGGAGAACGAAGACCATGAAAGACTGGATGATCAGAGCTTTAAAAACCTTCGTTCAGGCATTCTTTGGGATATTGGTTCCGGAACTGGTATTGTTCCTGAACGGTTCGCTTCCCAAAGATTTTGAAGGAATGAAGGCTATGATGATTCCGATGCTTTGTTCCGCGCTGGCAGCAGGTATATCCGCGCTGTGGAACTATGTGTCGGAGAAGTTGAAAACCGAATAACGGCAGATCCCGTCCGTTTCCGGAGCGGACGGGAAACCGGACATTTTTACAGATTCCTCTTGACAGAATGTCAGATAGGATGTATACTGTTTTACAGAAAGGCGTAACTGGCCTAATTGTGGTAATCCCGACATCTTTAGCGGCGGTAATGAAGATGCCCATGAGTTGATCAGGGCAATCTGAAGCCGTTTTTAGAAAGGCTACCGGATGAGAGAAGAAAACATGAGGTTCGGTCGATTCATCAAGACGAAGCGGCTCTCGGATGAACGGGAGCTGACGCTTAAGGACCTCTCAGACAAACTCGGACTGTCGCTGAGCATGCTGAGCGACATCGAAAACGGGCGCAGAAGGCCCTTTGACAGTGATAAGATAGAGGTATTCTGCGCTTTTTTGAACCTGACACCCGAAGACAAGGCACTGATGTATGATCTCGCGGCGCGCGAGAAATCAGAGATTCCGTCGGATTTTGAGGATACGCTGATGTATTCCGAATCCGGAAAGATGATGCGCCGCGCAATCCGGATGACCAATGAAGGACTGGCGGATGAAGAGGACTGGAGAGACTTCATCCGGCGGCTGGAGAAAAAGAAGAAGGAGACCTGAAGATGCTGCAGTTTCAGTGGGACAGATTCGCCAGTGACGGTACACCGGTTGTCAGGGACGAAGTGATCGCGGCATACGCCGGGAAACTTGTTCAGGATTACAACCCGAAATATCTGGAACGTCCCTGGGAACTGGATCCGCTGAGATTTACAGAGCATTACCTGAAAGCCAATCTTCAGTTTGTCGATCTTTATTACGAAGAAAACGAAGAAAAGATCGCCGGCGCAACCGTCTTTCAGGAAGAGAAGGTCCGGATCTTCGACCGGGAGAACCTGTGTACAAGGATGGAGACCTTTGAAGGCGGAACGATCCTGATCGATAACGAGACCATGGAAGAAGGACATGAAGCCTTTGCCAGGTTTACAATACTCCATGAAGACGGACACTTCTGCCTGCATCCTTCAGTTTTTCAAAACTGCAACCGCAGGACGAACCACACAGAGTCCGGAATACCGTTCAGGGCGATCTGCTGCAGGAAGAGCGGAATCGGAGAAGAGAGACACGCGCTTCAGACGCAGGAGGATTTCCGGGAGCATCAGGCGAATGTATTTGCAGCTGCGATTGCGATGCCGAAGAAGCTGTTTACGGAAGTCGCGCTGGATGCCCTGATCAGGATGGGATGCGACGAAGACTTTTACGAACTCCCGACGCTTCGGGAAACGGACTATGATGAAGTAGCGGACAGCCTGTATGCCTATATGGCCCACAAGTTCCGGGTATCGAAATCAGCCGCGAGAGTACAGCTCCGAAGATACGAACTTGTCCAGACAACCTGGGAAGCGATGAAGGCGAGAAACGCTTTCTGATAACAATACACAGTAACTGAACACACAATAAAGTAATTGAGCCTGTCATAAGATCAATACACAACTGATTCGTGGCAGGCTCTTGTTATCCTTTATGATTACGCAAAATGGTAAAATATCAGAAACCAATACAGGCGGAAGGAGGGCTGTAAAGATGACTGACAGGCATTCATGCAGCAGATCACAAAACAATATAAAAGAGAAAGACCGGGATGAAAGCCGGGAAAGCCTTGAAAAGTGTCTTCAGGCGGAGCAGGAGTTATATGATAAACTGCCGAATGACTTTCATTTGGCGATGATTCTTTCGCGGAAGTGGTCCAGGAAGAAGATGGATGATATAGCGGAAGAAATCGGCATCAGCGACAGACAGCTCAGGAGGGTTTTCAATGGCGAAAGCAGGAATACCGGGACACTTCTTGCGGCGCTATTCTCAATGAAGCTTCCGAAGCGGGTAATTCTGGATATCATGGAGAAGTCACCCTGCCCTTTGAATTACAGTTCAAGAGAGCATCAGCTGTACAGGCGGGTGATAGATAACTGTGAAGGAAGAAGTCTGCGGGAGATCCGGTCGTTTCTCTCGAAA
>JAFYGJ010000046.1:0-24332 GCA_017543275.1 Lachnospiraceae bacterium
TACCAGGGGGCTCAATTGTCGAAGCAATTGAGCCACCTGGTACCTGTCCCCGAATGGATCAGTCCCCGCTGAAACCTTCCGACGCATATTGACGGTATATCAGACAGAAGGAATCAAAGGGAGGAAAGCAAAATGAAACGCTTTTTATGGATTCTGCTATGTCTTGCATTTCTTGGGACGGCGGTGCTTGTTTCCTGCCGGAAGGAAAGCGACGAGGAGCTTCTGGCGGATGACAGCGATTTGTTATCAAAGAGCAGCGACGAGGGCGAAACAGCTTCACAAGAGGAGACGAAAACGACGGGAGATCCGAAAGAATCGGAAACGGTTTCGGAAAGTAATTCAGGAACGACGGAAAGCGGTCCGAAGCAGGAGGATCCCGAGCACTCTTTAGACTGTGATCAGGGCATATCCCGGGAAGCCCTCGAGCGGTATCGTGTGCTTGCGCAGGATTCGCAGGCGGTGTATTACCTTTCGGATTCGGAGAAGGCGAATAATCAGTACTGGAGTGTTTCCGAGGGCAGGCTGACGGTCAGTCAGACTTCTCCGGTCTTTATCTGGCGCGGTGACAAGGCGACGGGAGAATCGGCGCCGATCTGTCAGAAGGAAGGCTGTACACACAAGGATAAGGACTGCGACGCCGCCTTCTATGCGGACGGGATTCTGGGCCTCTCTCTGTATGACGGAGAATTTTACTGGGCGGTTTTGGAAACCGGCAAGGATCACGAGGACGGGATCGGGGTCTACCGGATGCGAAAGGACGGAACCGGGAGAGCTTTTTTAGGCGCGGTTCCGATGTATGCCTTCGGTTTTTCGGAGGACATGTTCACGTCGGAATGGACCATGGAAAACCGCTGGGAGTTCCCGGACATCTATTTTCACCGCGGATATCTGTATATTGTCACAAAGATCCTGCATTTCAGGGAAGACCGGTTCGCGGGCGGCATGAATGTCAATACTCTGAAACTGTCGGTCTATGCCGTATCGCTTCAGGATTTTCATGAAAGTCACGAGCTCTTTTCCGGGGAGTTTGAGGAGTACTATTTCTGCACGACAGAACTGTGTTTTGATGAGGAAGAGGCGGTGCTCGCCGTCTGGGAGCAATACGCGGATGAGGAAACCGGCCGTGTAGATTACCGGGTTTTACCGCCGCGGCTTTCAGTGTACCGTATGGGACTCGGGCTTCCCCGCGCGAAGCTTCTGTATCAGGGCTCGGATCCGAATGCTTATCCAAGTCTCTTTGTGAAGGACGGACGTGCGCTCCTTCTCATGAGCGTCCGGGACACAGCAGGGAATTCTGAGGCATTTTATTCCGAAACGGCGCTGTTTGAGGTGGACGAGGAATTTGCTTCGCTTCGAAAGCTCCTTTCGATCGGATCGGGCAGCATCCGGTTCGCAAACGGCTATCTCATCGGAATCGAGAACTCCTACAGCGCGGCATCGGATTCAGGGGATTCCGTGAGGCTGCATATATACGACCTCTACGGGCAGGAGCTGCATGCGTTCGCTTTCGATCCCGACCGCGTGACCGTCACGGAAGATGAGCCGGGGTCGCCCTACCCGAACATCTGCATCTCAGACGCGGATGCCTTTTACGGTTACAATCCGCAGCTCAGGTTTGCCGAAGAGAAAGGCTTTTTCTACATGGTTCCGCTGACCGGGTCGGAAGTGATCCTGTTTGAGCCGGAAGGAAGCGAAGAGTGATTTTCGGCGCAGTTTTCAGACATCAGAGGAGGACAACATGACTGTTTCGGAAATTTTGCAAAAAATGATTACCCGTGCAGGCGGAAATCTGCATGATATTGCGCATTTTGTGAAGGTCTGGGCTTACGCGAAGACGATCGGCGAGCTGGAGGGGCTGGATCCGGAAATGCAGCGCCTGGTGGAAATCACCGCGATCATCCATGACATCGCGGTGCCCTTCTGCCGCGGAAAATACGGCAGCGCGGACGGGAAGCTGCAGGAACGGGAGAGTGATCCTTTGGCGCGGGAATTCCTCTCGGGCTGCGGATGCAGCGAAGAACTGATCGACCGCTCGGCGCTTCTTGTCTCACACCATCACACCTACGATCCGATTCTCGGCGTCGACCATCAGATTCTCCTGGAGGCGGATTATCTTGTCAATGCGGAGGAAAGTCGGTATCCTGCGGAAAACATCCGGAATGCGGGGGAACGGATTTTCCGAACCGAAGCCGGGAAGAAGATTCTGAGAGATATGTTCGGAATCGTCTGAGCATTTATCTGAGTGTTCCTCCGTGCACGGAAAGAAGCGTGATTCCGTGCACGGCGAAAAAAGTTATAAGACTTGTAAGATTTTCAAATCCCATGCGCATAAGAGTACAGAAGAGAGTTCCGGAAGCTTTTCAATGATGCAGAAAGGAGAGGGAGAATGAGCGGAAAAACTCAAATACCGGACAGCGAGCTTCTGAGCCTTCTCCGGAACAGTCCGAACCGGGGGATGGAGGAACTTGTGCGCCGGTACAGCGGCCTTCTGTACTATGTTGTGCGCGGACGGCTTCAGGGAACAGCGTTTTCCGAGGAGGACGTGGAGGACTGTGTAGCGGATTCTTTCTGCGAATTCTGGGAATCACTGGAGCGTTTCGACCTGTCGAAGGGCAGCATCAGGGCCTGGCTTTCAAAGATCGCCGCAAACAATGCCCGCGATTTCTGCCGGAAGCGGAAAAATGAAGCAATCACGGTTTCGATCGATGACGATTCGGCGCAGGAGCCGGCGGATGATTTCTCTCTCGAAGGAGATTTCGAGACCCGGGAGCAGCGTGCGGAACTGCTGCTCGCGGTCCGGGCGCTGGAATCCCCGGACCGGGAGATCATCATCTGGAAGTTTTACCTTCAGCAGTCCTCAAAGGAGATCGCAGAAGCCCTCGGCCTCTCGGTTTCCAATATGGATACGAGGACGCACCGGGCGGTCGAAAGGCTTCGCGAAAGGCTTAAGGGGAGGAGCGGATCATGAAAAATCTTACGGATATCATGGATGAACTGAGTCCGGAAGAGCTGCAAAAGCTGCTTTCGGAGGATATAGATACGGAAATAGGAAAGGAGCAGGAGGACAGGATCCTGTCGCTGACGCTTGAAAAGGCAGGTCTTGACCGGAACGAAGAGCATATAAAAAGCAATGGCTCTTCAGACAGAAGAACGGGAAGCCGTCTCCAAAGAATCCTGCTTCTCGCAGCGGCAGCGGTGCTTGTTGCAGGAGTCGGCGCAGGAATCTTCGCGATCCGCGCGGAAGCGAAGGAATACCAGGCCGCAGTGCAGTTCTTTCAGGACAATGACCTCCCGACAGAAGGACTGACACGCGGGGAAATGAAGGAAATTTACCGTGACATTACGACAGATTCATTTACGGCGGAGAAGACCGGGGAACTCCTGAAGGGCTATATGATTGAGCAGAAAGCGGAAACGCCCGAAGAACTGAAGAAAGTCTGGAAATACCGCGTCCGGCTCAGGGAATCGGCTGAAAAGGGCACAGAGACGCCGAAATCTTACCGCCTGAGCGAGCAATTCAAAACCGATCCGGAACTTGGTTTCGAAATCTTTGACTGCAGCATTCTCGAGATTTATGAATGGGGAGAACTCGCACATACAACTGTATTTTCGGACTTCTGGGCAAATGGCTTTACGGAGATTTCCGACGGCGTTATTGTCCGGGGCAATACCTATACCTGGGACAGCGAGCAGGAATCACCGGCCTGGATGATGAAAGCCGATGCGGACGGAAACATCAGGTGGACCCGGATGCTGGATCATCATTACCACACGGAACGCATCTATGCGGTGCTGGAGGATGCGGACGGAAACCTGGCGGTTTTCAGCGTCGGCGATTCCAGAATGCTGACGATCAGCCGCTTTTCTCCGGAGGGAGAAGAGCTTTCTGTTACAAACAGCAGCCTCGGCAGCGGCACTTATTGGGTCTCGAACGCGGCCATCTGTGAGGACGGTTATCGCGCGGTCATCGGGAGCTTTACAAACAGCGAATACGCCCGGATGATCCGGGTGGATCATGAGGGCGGCATTTGGGGAGACATGAATTATGATGCGGGCGATATGAACTGCGTCATCTGCGATACAATTTCTTTTTCAGACAAGGTGTATATCTCGGCTTACCTGGTTCCGAAAAACGCAGGTGCGCCTTTTGATACAGGGCATTATGAAGTGCAGCCGATCCTGCAGAAAGTCTGGGACGGGGAGATTTCGGCTGTTGATATCGCAGATCACATCGCTCTGGATAACGGAGACATGACACAGGAGGAATTTGACAGCATCAAAGACGAACTGACGCCGTATCTTCATGAGTATTACCGTGGCATCCTCATTGTCTGTGACCCCGAAAAGGGGGAGCCTCAGAGTTTCTATGAAGTGCCGGGCGTTCTCGGCGGATCCCTGTCGATCAATGCCTACGGCCAGATGGAATGGAACACGGAAAGCTTCTCGTGGGCGATGACGACGTTGATTCTCAACTCATCCTCCATACGGGGTGAGTGCTCGGTTTACCGCTATACTTTCGATACAGACGGGACACTGATCTGCGGGGAGCAGACGGACAAGATTGTTGATTATGTGAGATAAGCTGATTATCTTTCTGCAGGCGCCGCATTTGAGATGCGGCGTCTGTTTTTTCAACCTGCAATGAGTAATAAATAGATACACACCGGCGTAAGTTGATTAGAGTGAATGATGTCTGAAGCATCATTTCGCAGTGCGGCAGCCCCTTAAAGCTGTTTCATCCGGAATCATCAGCACGGTCTGCGGTTTTACCCGGCGGGACTGAAATAAAAAACGGGTTCTTTCTTGCAAATCACTATCACTTCGTGTATAATATGATATCGGGGTCAGAAGCCTTCTTCCACGACAAGCTTGCCTGTCGGTGGGAGAAAGGGTTAATGATCCGCAACAGCAGCAGCGCTGCTGTGGAAGGAGCGCAAAACGCTCCGGATATCATTGTTTGACTCTGCAAAAAATCACACTGCGAACCTGCAGTAATACGCAAAAAGGAAACAAATCAGATGAAAGAGAAAATGTCGAAAGGAAAGAAGATCTTTCTCATAGTCTGGGCTGCGCTGATCTTCCTGATCCTGGCGCTGATCTTCATACTCGGGCTTCCGCCCGGCGAGTCGGAGAGCATCAAGGAAGTCATGAAGGACGGCGTGCTGCATGATAAAAACAAGATGAACTTCTTCGGGCTTTCGGTGAACCCGGCTGTGATTTCCGCGTATCTCGTGTCGGCGGCGCTCTTACTTGCGGCCGTACTGATCCGCATCTTCGCAATTCCGCGATTTAAAGACGTTCCGGGGAAATTCCAGTCGGCAATCGAGAAGCTTGTGGAGTTTTTCGCGGATATGGCAAAGGCCAACTCCTCGCATCGTACCGGCTTCATCGGGGCATACATTTTCAGCGCAGGCGTCTACATTTTCTTCAGTACGATTTTCGAGTTATTCGGTGTACAGTGGACGACAACGGCAGGACACACGATGGCGCTTCCGGCGCCGATTGCGGATATCAACGCCGCGATTGCGATGGGTGTCACGACGTTCAGTATGATTCTGGTCTCCGGGATCGTTGCAAACGGCCCGAAAGGCGGACTGAAGGTTCTGAAGGACTTCTCGCTTCCGATTTCGATGAGCTTCCGTCTGTTCGGTGCACTTCTGTCGGGACTTTTGGTGACCGAGCTTGTGTATTATACGGTGTCATTGAGCTTTGTGCTTCCGGTCATCGTGGGCGTGCTGTTTACCCTGCTGCACGCTATTATTCAGACTTACGTGCTGACGACACTCGCTTCCGTCTTCTACGGCGAAGCGGTGGAGCCTGCGAAAAAGAAAGATAAGAAGAAAAAGAAAGGATAAAGGATCATGAAAAAGACAAGAATTCTGGCGGCAGTTTTTGCAGTGCTTATCGCGGCGGTGATGTTTTTCGCGGGTAGGGTTCCGGCGCATGCGGACGGAGAAGACGGCCCGATGCTGATTGCGGAGAACCCGGCGGAAAGCGCAGATCATACAACCGGCACCAAGGCAATTGCAGCGGCAGCTGTTGTCGGCATCGCGGCAGCGGCAGGTGCTCTTGCGATGGGACTCGCGGTTTCGAAATCTACGGAATCGATGGCGAGACAGCCTGAGACAGCCGGACAGATCAATTCTTCGATGATGCTTGGCATGGTCTTCATCGAGACTGCGATTATCTACGCGCTGATCGTCGCGATCCTGATTATTTTCGTACTGTAAGAGGGAACACCTCATACTGCCACTTATGTGAGGTACTGAAAATGCCACTGAATATTGATTTTGTGCAGATTCTGCTGCATATGCTGAATTTCGTGATCCTGGCAGGCGGGCTTTCGCTCATCCTCTTTAAGCCGGTGCAGAAATTTATGAAGGAGCGTGAGGAACGCTTCAAAAAGGCGAAAGAAGAGAACGAAATAGCGGCCGAGGAAAACGCTGCCTTGAAAGCAGAGTATGAAACAAAGCTCCGGGATGCCGAACAGGAAATTCAGCAGCTTCGCCTTACTGCGGAACAGGATGCTGCAGACGCTGCGAAGCAGTATCTGGATGCGGCGAAAGACAGATCGCAGGAAATCATCGCCGAAGCAGAGCGGGAGGCAGAGGAACGGAAGGATCATATCCTGGAATCTGCCCAGACCGAGATCGGCGAGCTTGTGATTGAGGCAACGCAGAAGCTGATGAAGGAATCAGCCGGCGAGGCCGAGAACCGTGCGCTCTACGACGAATTCATCCGCGTTGCACAGGAAGACAGCTGACGCTCCGAAAGGACCTGAAAACGCCCCTTTTTGAAGGTGAAGCATATGGATTTTGAACAGTCTTTTGATAACAGCGAAGACCTCCAGAACGAGCCTCTTCGTGTGGAGATCCGGTGTCTGGTGCCGCCAACCGAGGAGCAGCAGATGAAGATCTCCGCTTTTATGCGAAAAAAATACGGCGCGGACGAAGTGGAGATTGTCATCCGGAAAGATCCGTCGGTTGTGGGCGGCTTCAACATTTTCGTCGGCGATGACAACTACGACTGGAGTACACTCGGCCGTATCCGCCAGCTCCGTGCATCGATTCAGGCACTTCCGAAGGAGCAGAAAGTTGACAACATCATTTCGCTTCTCAGGGAGGATATCCGGGATTTTGAACTGACATCAGGCTACCAGCAGGTCGGCGAAGTGCTGACAGTCGGAGACGGAATCGCCGTGATATCAGGCCTTCGCGAAGTAGAATACGGTGAAATTGTCCTTTTTGACTGCGGCATCAAGGGAATGGTGCAGGATCTGAGGCCGGACGGAACGACGGGTATTGTGCTGTTCGGCGATCCGACGGAAATCATTGCGGGATCGCGTGTTGTGCGGACAAGACGTACCGCAGGCATCCCGATCTCAAACCGGATTCTTGGACGCATGATCGACCCCCTTGGAAAGCCGATTGACGGCGGCGAGGATATCGGTGCGAAGGAATATTTCCCGATCGAGCGTCCGGCGCCCGGCATTATCGAACGGAAATCCGTCTCGAAACCGATGGAGACCGGACTTCTTGCAATCGATTCGATGTTCCCGATCGGCCGCGGACAACGTGAGCTTCTGATCGGCGACCGGCAGACCGGCAAGACCTCGATTGCGATCGACACGATTCTGAACCAGAAGGGCAAGAATGTCGTCTGTGTTTATGTTGCGATCAGCCAGAAGGCCAGTTCCGTCGCAAAGGTTGTCAACATTCTCAAAAAAGCCGGGGCGATGGATTATACGGTCATCGTCAGTTCCCCGGCATCGGATTCAGCTTCTCTGCAGTATATTGCGCCGTATGCGGGATGTGCAGTAGCGGAGTATTTCATGTACCGCGGACGTGATACGCTGATCATTTACGATGACCTTTCGAAGCATGCGGTTGCCTACCGGACGATCAGTCTTTTGCTGGAGCGCGCACCCGGACGGGAAGCCTACCCCGGCGACGTGTTCTACCTGCATTCAAGACTGCTGGAACGTTCGGCTCAGCTTTCCGACGATCTCGGCGGCGGCAGCATGACCGCGCTTCCGATTGTCGAGACCCAGGCCGGCGATGTCTCAGCCTATATCCCGACCAACATCATTTCCATTACAGACGGCCAGATTTTCCTCGACAGCGAGCTGTTCTATGCGGGCCAGCGCCCGGCAGTCAACGTCGGCCTCTCTGTTTCCCGTGTCGGCGGTTCGGCACAGACAAGCGTGATGAAAAAGTCTGTCGGTTCCGTGCGCCTCGATCTCGCACAGTACCGGGAAATGCAGGTTTTCTCACAGTTCGGGTCGGATCTGGATGAGACGACAACGAGGCAGCTTACCTACGGAGCCGGACTGATGCAGCTTCTGAGACAGCAGAACCAGTCGCCGTATTCGCTGCATGAGCAGGTGATTCTTCTTGTGACTGCGCAGAGCCGGCTGTTTGTGCCGGTACCGAAGGAGACAATTCCGAAATGTGCAAAAGAACTGCTCGCATATTTTAATGAGAGCCATACTTCCCTGTGCCTGCAGATCGATCACGATCCGGTCTGGTCGGAGGAGCTGAAGGCAAGAATTCTGGAAGCGGCGGAACTGTTCTTTAAGAACTATCAGGCTTCATAAAGCTGAGATCCGCCTGGGAACCGGGCGGACTGCTTCCCGGATCAGGTAACGGGAAGTGATTACATGAGGAAAGGAGGAGCGTAATGGCGAGTGCTGCCGAGATCAAAATCCGCATCAACAGTATCTCCGAGACCAAAAAAGTCACGGACGCCATGTATATGATCTCCTCCGTGAAAATGCAGCGGGCGAAGCGCGAGAACAAAAAGACGGAGCCGTATTTCAATGCGCTCCGGCAGGAGATCGGCGAGCTTTTAGAGAACATCCCGCAGAACAACAGCCGCTATTTCCAGAATCTGGATCCCGACGGCATCCGCGGCATTGCAATGCTCGTGATTACTTCGGATCGGGGACTTTCCGGGGCTTACAACCAGACGGTTCTGCGGGCGGCAGAGGAGCGGCTGAAAGAGCGTTCTGACATTACGCCTTTTGTCGTCGGCGAATTCGGCAGACAGTATTTCGCCGGCAAAAAGATTCCCTACCAGGAAGATTTCAGCTATGCGATGGCCTTTCCGACTATCCGGGAAGCGCAGCGGATCTGTGCAGATCTTTTAGAATATTACGACAGCGACCTGGTGGACCAGATCGAGATCATTTACACGCATTCGCCGACATTCGGCGCGGGTGTTGTCCGGAGAAAAATCCTGCTGCCGCTGGAGTATTCCGAGTTCTACGGTTCCGATAAGCCGGAAATGAATGTCGGGAAGGAATACTATCCGAGCCCCGAATCCGTGCTTCAGGGAATTGTTCCGAGTTATCTCACCGGATTTGTTTACAGTGCGCTTGTCGAAAGCTACGTCAGCGAACAGGAGGCGCGGATGACGGCCATGAATACGGCCGGGAAGAATGCGGAGGAGATGCTGAAAAAACTCCGCATTCAGTACAACAGCATCCGGCAGGCGGCGATCACAAACGAGATGATCGAGATCACCTCCGGCACAAAGGCATTGAAGAAGAAACGAAGCACTCCGGCAGCGGAGAAATGAAGGATAGGAAAATGGATAAGCACGAATCGTATCAGAATCTTCATCAGGGACTGATCGCCGGCATCAGCGGGCCGGTCGTCGACGTTGCCTTCAAAAAAGGCGAACTGCCGAAAATCCGCGAAGAGCTCTTTGTCTTCCGGGGTGAAGAGAAGCGGATTATGGAGGTTGCGCAGCACCTGTCGGACGGGATGGTCCGCTGCATCATGCTTGGCGCATCCGAGGGCCTGCATCGCGATATGACAGTATATGCTTCCGGTGCCCCGATCCGGGTACCGGTCGGCGAAGCAGTTCTCGGGCGGCTCTTTGACGCTTTGGGGAACACGATCGACGGCGAGGAACCTATTCCGGATGATGTGCCGCACGAGAGCATTTACCGGCCGGCGCCGGCATATTCGGAGCGGAAAAATACCGAGGAAATCCTTGAGACCGGCATTAAGGTCATCGATCTTCTTGCGCCTTACCAGAAGGGCGGCAAGATCGGCCTGTTCGGCGGCGCCGGTGTCGGAAAAACGGTGCTGATCCAGGAACTGATCCACAATATCGCGACAGAACACGGCGGCTATTCGGTCTTCACCGGCGTCGGCGAACGGTCACGGGAAGGCAACGACCTGTTTTATGAAATGAAGGAGAGCGGCGTCATTGAAAAGACTGCGCTTGTATTCGGACAGATGAACGAAGCGCCCGGCGTTCGTATGCGCGTCGCGCTGACGGGCCTTCGGATGGCGGAGTACTTCCGGGACGAGAACCACAAGGACGTACTTTTATTCATCGACAACATTTTCCGTTTTATCCAGGCGGGTTCCGAGGTCAGTACGCTTTTAGGACGCATGCCTTCCGCGGTCGGCTACCAGCCGACTCTGGCCAATGAGCTCGGCGAACTGCAGGAGCGGATCGCATCGACTGGTTCCGGCTCGGTTACCTCTGTCCAGGCGGTTTATGTACCGGCGGACGATCTGACGGACCCGGCCCCCGCGACGACCTTCTCCCACCTCGATGCAACAACGGTGCTCTCCAGAAGTATTGCGGAACTCGGCATCTATCCCGCGGTGGATCCGCTGGAGTCTTCTTCCCGTGCACTGGAACCGGATGTCGTCGGTGAAGAGCATTACCAGGTTGCGCGGAAAGTGCAGGAAATGCTGCAGCATTACCGGGAACTTCAGGATATCATTGCGATCCTCGGCATGGACGAACTGTCGCAGGAGGACAAGGACACGGTTTACCGCGCCCGTAAAATCCAGCGTTTCCTGTCCCAGCCTTTTACGGTTGCGGAGAAATTCACCGGTGTCCCCGGTGTCTATGTGCCGCTTTCGGAGACAATCCGCGGCTTTAAGGCAATTGTAACGGGAGAGCTGGACGACTGTCCGGAAGCGGCCTTTTTCAACGTCGGAACTGTTGAGGATGTCCGGAAAAAAGCGGCAAAAATCCTGGCGGAGGAGAATGCGAAATGACCCCCTTCCATCTGCAGATCCTGGCGCCGGAACGGGCGTTTTACGATGGAGACTGTGTGTCTTTGGTGGTGCCGATCAGCGACGGCATGCTCGGCATCATGGCAGGACGCGCGCCTTTGACGGCGGCACTCAAAGACGGCGAGGTGATTTTTACCCTGCCGGACGGTACGCGGCGGTCCTGTGCGGTAACGCGGGGCATGCTCGATATCTCACGGGATGTCGCGCGGATCCTTTCCGAATCCGCCGTCGCTCCCGAAGAAATCGATGAGGAAGCAGAACGGCTTGCGATGCAGGAAGCGATGCTGGAGCTTTCTGAAAAACAGGGACGAAAGGATTACATGGTATCACAGCTCGCCTTTGCAAGGGCATTCAACAATCTCAAAGTCAAGCAGCACAATGCAGTCAAGGAAACCGACCGGAAATAGGCCGGTTTCTTTTTTACAGGCTGATGCAGGAGGGGCATTCACAGATATTTCACAGTTACAAGCTGTACTGATAATAAACTCTTCTTGACATAAACGGAAGAATGGTGTAATCTAATACAGTAAATTAGATCAATACCGTCAGCAGCTGTTACAGTGCTGCCTGTGGAGGGAAAATGAGTGAATATGTAATTGTCGCGGATTCCGCCTGTGATATTGAAGAAGAAGTGCTTCGGGAGTGGGGCGTTCCGGTCGTAAAGCTGTCCTATATTTTTACGGATACAGAGGAGCTTCATGAAGACTATGAAGTGGAAATGAAGTCCTTTTACAAAATGATGCGTGACGGACGGGTGGCCAAGACCTCCGCGAGCAACACGCAGCAGTATCTGGACCTGTTTACGGAACTGTATGAGCAGGGAAAGGATGTGCTCTATATCGGCTTCTCGACCGGGCTGAGCACAAGCTACAACTCGGGCTGTGCCGCGGCGGAACAGCTGAAGAAGAAATACCCGGAGCGGACCTGTGTGCCGATTGATTCTTTTGCGGCGTCAGCCGGATACGGGCTTTTAGTATACCTTGCGGTCCAGAAAAAAAAGGAAGGCCTTTCGCTTCAGGAACTTGCAGCTTATGTGACGGAGACAAGAGAACATCTGTGCCACTGGTTTACGGTAGACGATCTTGTGTACCTGAAGCGAGGCGGCCGGATCAGCGCAGCGGCGGCCTTTGTTGCGGGTGTTCTGGATATTAAGCCGGTGCTGCATGTCGACAACGAAGGGCACCTGATCAATATGTTCAAGGTACGGAAGCGCAGACCTTCGATTAAGGCCCTTGCCGATAAATATGATGAACTTGCGCTGCACCCGGAGAAAGGCCCGATCTTCATCTGCCAGGGCGACTGCATGGAAGACGCCGAATACCTCTCGAAGCTTCTCATGGAGCGCCACAACGTTCCGGTTGACAAAATCGTTTATACCGGTGCTGTCATCGGCGCGCATTCCGGCCCCGGGACTCTGGCGCTGTTCTTCCTCGGGAAGGAGAAATAAGCAATCAGCCCCAGCCTCCGTCAACACCGATGATCTGGCCGGTGAGATAAGACGGGGCGTGGAAGAGGAGACGGACGCAGGCTGCAACTTCTTCGGGTGTTCCGAAGCGGCCGGCCGGGATCTCCTGCTCAAGAGCGAAGCGTTCTTCGGCGCTGAGATTGTGGTTCATGGCAGTATCGATTGCGCCGGGCGCGATGGCGTTCACGCTGATTCCGGAAGGGGCAAGTTCTTTCGCAAGGGATTTTGTAAAGGCGTTGACGGCTCCTTTGGTTGCGGCATATTCGGCTTCGCAGGAAGCGCCGATGCTGCCGAAAATCGAGGAAATATTGATGATACGGCCGGTTTTCCCGGGGATCATACGCTTTGCTGCTTCCCGGCTCATGCGGATGCAGGAGCTGAGATTGGTCTGAAGGACAGCCTGAAGCTCCGTTTCCGTCGTATCCTGAATCTGGGAAACATGGGCAATGCCGGCGTTATTCACTAAAAGATCCGGCGCTCCGAAAAACTGATCATATTCTTGAAAAACGGCGGCGCAGCCTTCGGCAGTCGAGAGATCGGCACAGAAATACCGGGCTTCGCAGCCGTTTTTCTTCAGTTCCTCTGTAAGGCTTCGAAGCGCCTCTTCCCGGCGGTTCCCGACAAGAAAGAGGCGTCCTTCCGCTGAAAAGGCACGCGCAATTGCGGAACCGATTCCGCCGGAAGCGCCGGTAATAATGATATTTGCAGACATTTTACGGAGAACCTCCTGATATATACAGCCTGATGATACCACATTATACTGGTGAAGCGGAAAATTGTAAAGAAAAACAGATAACCGGATGAACCTCAGTGTCAAATTTGTTGTCCATACAGGTGAAGGCAGAAAATGTCAGGGGACAGATGTGACGAAAATGTTAAAAAGTGATTCTGAGACGTAACATTTTCTTCATAATCATTGACAAATGCTGATAAAAATGCTATACTGTCTGAAACTATGGATACCTGTATACGCTGTCAGCAGTATATTGGCATTTTTGTCGGCCAGAATTAACCGAAGTGCCTTTTTTGGCACTGCAACAGACAGAGGATATGAAGAAATTTATTCGTTTTGCAGCAGCCGCACTTTCCGGCATCATCCTGTTATCAGCCGTGGTCCTTCCGACCGGGGCCGCCCGTTTTGACTCCGTGGACTCCAATACGGCTGTGGCCGGCGCATCGGTCACCCTGCGAAATTACCTGTCGGACGGGGAAGGTTCCGCCGAAGACATTGCGGCAGCGCTGACGCGTGTCCGTGCAGCCTATGAGGCACCGACGCAGGAGACAGAAGCGGATGTTACCATGCCCGAAACAATCGCGGTGGAGGCTGTGGCAGTCGAAGAAGAGGATCTGGGAGAAATTCTGTACGCAGAGCCCGTCGTCGGCGTTGCGAATGTCATGAGTGTGCTGAACGTACGTAAAGATCCGACCACGCTTTCAGATATCGTGGAATACGCTGTCCGCGGTGCGGAGATTACGGTTCTCGGTGAGATGGTTTCCAACCATGTCAGATGGTACAAGGTCCGCGTTAACGAGGCTGAAGGTTATGTTGCAGGCAACCTCGTGGTATTCGGCGAGGATGCAGAGAAGATGCAGCAGATCGTCGAGGATGAGAGCGGTGTGATGCCCGAAAACTTTGAGATTGTTGAGGATCTTTCCTCTCTCGACGAGGATCTGCAGGAACGCGTTGACCGGCTAGCGAAGGATATTAGTTACGTGCTTCGCGTTGACTACCCGCAGAACCTTGAAGAAGAAGAATTCGCCAATACGTATTCGATCCTGATTTACCTCATTGAACTGCTGACGCAGATCAGTGATATTGCGAATGAGCAGGGCATGAATGACCTGTATACGCGTGTGGACAAGCTGATCGGCGTTGTCGAATTCAACCGTCAGAAACTCAGTGAAATGACCGGTTATTCGGATCAGGATTTCGAAGAGATGATCGCTGATTCGAAGGCAAAAGCGGAAGAAGAGCGTCAGGCGTATATCCGTGCGCAGCAGGAAGCGGACGCGGCGCGTGCAGCGGAAATTGCGGCACAGCAGCGTGCTTACGAAGCGGAACTCGCCCGCCAGCAGGCGGAACTGGCAGCCCAGCAGGCTGCTGACGAAGAAGCCCGCAGGAAGGCTGAGGAAGAACTTCTGGCTGCTCAGGCCGCCGCAGACCAGGCGGCTGCGGATGTGGAAGCCCAGGCAGCGGCTGCAGAACAGGCGGAAGCGGACGCTGCGGCGCAGCAACAGATTGCGGAACAGGCGGAAGCGGATGCGCGTGCACAGGAAGAAGAAGCGGCCCGTCAGCAGGCGGAAGCGGAAGCGGCGCAGGCTGCGGCCGCGGCGGAAGAAGCCCAGAACGCTGTCGGACGTCAGATTGCGGACTTTGCGGCATCCTGGGTCGGCCGGATCAATTATGTATACGGCGGCGACGCCTTCTACGAGGGCGGCGGCGTAGACTGCTCGCACTTCACCTACCATGTTTACCTGCAGTACGGACTGGTCGGCGGATATACCACTTCCTGGGGCCAGCGTGGATGGGGAACTGCGGTTGCACTCGAAAACATTCAGCCGGGAGATCTGGTGTGTTACGACGGTCATGTGGCGATTTATTACGGCAACGGAATGATCGTGCACGCACCGGCACCGGGACGCAGAATCGAGATCGGAAGCCTGTATGTAGCGCCTGTCCAGGCAGTACGCCGGCTTTACTGATCATTTCAGCGGATTGCCGTGATCCGGCAGTCTGCTCAAGGATGAAACATGAGACAGAAACTGAGATTTGTGACAGCGGGAATACTTGCAGCAGTGATTCTGCTTGCGGCCGTTCCCGCTGCCTCATTTACATATGACGATCTGGACGCGGGCTCTGCGGATGCCGGCGCCAGTAAAGCGCTGTCCTCCTACTGTATGGATGATCCGGAGGCGGCTGAGAAGATCCTGAACGCGCTTCAGCCGCTGATC
This sequence comes from Lachnospiraceae bacterium, assembly GCA_017543275.1. Classification (GTDB taxonomy): domain Bacteria; phylum Bacillota; class Clostridia; order Lachnospirales; family Lachnospiraceae; genus UBA1267. The sequence continues at coordinate 15,463 of JAFYGJ010000046.1, forward strand.
GAGCGTGAAGCTATTGAGCGTGAGATGGCGGGTACGGAGGGACCGATCGAGGATGTCAAGGAGTTTGCCTACAGCGAGGCAGTGACCGGCGTCGTCTGTGTTCCCGGCGCATTGAATATGCGCGCCTCCACCTCTGTTCTTTCGGCAGTTGTGGGGCAGGTTTTCCGTGAATATGAAGTCCTGATTCTGGGAGAGGCGGTCGTCACCGGCCGGACCTGGTATAAGATCGGTATCTATGAAGGCGAGGAACTTCAGACCGGTTATGTGCTGGCAGATTATGTCAAGGTCGGTGCGGAAGCGGAGGCATATTATGCCGAGCTTCATGAACAGGAAAAGAGCGTAGCCGAGATGCCGGACACCCTCACCGTCAGTCAGTACGACAATGCATCGGAAGAAGCGCTCAAAAAGCTTGATGATCCGCTTCGCCTGATCAATTATTCTCTGAAAAACGACTATAATCCGAATCCCGGCGAGAGCTCCTATATGAACCGCTACGCGGTGCTGTCCTATCTGATCGAGCTGTACCAGAATGCCCGCACCATTGCGGAAGAGTACGAACTCAATGAAACCCTTGCCCGGATCAGCAGGGATATGTACAGCGTCGTCCTGACCCGTGAGAACCTGGTGGATGAGAGCGGTGTGGACGAGGAACTCCTGCAGCAGCAGATTCTGGATGCACAGGCGGAACGCAAGGCCAAGCAGCAGCTTTCCCTCGGCGAATCGATTGCGGATTTTGCCGCAAGCTTTGTCGGCACGCTGCGTTATGTCTGGGGCGGTGCTTCCCTGAAGAACGGTGCAGACTGTTCGGGGTTTGCCGCACAGATTTATGCACACTTCGGCCTTCTGGATCAGGGCTCTGCGAATATCCATGCCTATGATTCGACCGCACTCAGATCGGTCGGCCGTGCAGTGAGCCTTTCGGAGATTCAGCCGGGTGATCTGGTGTGCTACAACGGCCATGTGGCTATTTATTACGGAGGCGGTCTCTGTGTGAACGAACCGGCGCCCGGCCGGTACTGTTCCTATGACAGTTTATATATGCTGCCGATTATTACGATCCGCAGACTGCAGTAGAGGAATATCAGTTTTATGGTTTTTTCCAGTCTTCTTTTTATTTTCGCCTTTCTGGCGCCGCAGCTTCTGATCTATTATCTGATCAGGGATATCAAGGCAAGAAACATTGTGCTTCTTGTCTTTTCGCTGATATTCTATGCCTGGGGCGGGCCGATGTATCTGCTGCTCCTGGTGATTGAATGTGCCGTGAGCTGGCTTACTGCGCGCGAAATTGAAAAGACTTCTTTCCCGAAGATGAAAAAGGCCTGGCTGATCCTTGAATGCGTGGTCATGATCGGCCTGATCTTTATCTTCAAGTATTTCGGCTTCTTTGCCTGGAACCTGCAGAAGATTTTCGGATGGCCCGAAGTGCTTCCGGAGATCATTCTGCCGATCGGCATTTCCTTCTACACATTCCAGCTGATTTCCTATGTGGTTGATGTTTACCGCGGCGAAGTGGAGGCGCAGCCGCGCTTCTATAAGGTACTGCTGTATGCGAGCCTGTTCCATCAGTGTATCGCCGGCCCGATCGTCCGCTACAAGACCGTCGCTTCCGAGATTGACGGCCGAGAAGTCAATACGAAGGATATCGCGGAAGGTGTACGGCGCTTTGCGGTCGGCCTCGCCAAAAAGGCGATTCTGGCAAACGGCTGTGCGGCGATCGCAGATAAGCTGGCGCCGACGGCACTTGCAGATATGGGTTCGGTACACGGTGCAGGACTCTGGTTCGGCATGTTCGCCTATATGCTGCAGATCTACCTGGACTTTTCTGCCTATTCTGACATGGCAATCGGCATGGGGCGCATGGTGGGCTTCCACTATCTCGAAAACTTCGACTATCCCTATACGGCCGGAACAGTGCAGGATTTCTGGCGCCGCTGGCATATTTCCCTGTCGACGTTCTTCCGCGATTATGTGTATATTCCGCTCGGAGGCAGCCGTAAGGGGCAGGGCAGGACCTACCTGAATCTGCTGATTGTATGGGCGCTGACCGGTATGTGGCACGGTGCGAGCTGGAATTACATTTTCTGGGGCCTGTACTATTTTGTGTTCCTCGCATTGGAACGCCTGATTCTGGGCGATCTTCTGAAAAAGAATACAATTACGAAAGTCCTGGGCCATGTCTACACGCTTTTGGTGGTGTTCTTCGGCTGGGTGCTGTTCCGCTATACGGATACGGCTGCCCTGTTTGCAACACTCAAAGGCATGTTCGGCGCAGAGTACAAATTCTTCTCGCCTGATGTCGGTTCCACGTTCATCAACAATATTTTCTTCCTGATCATTGCGGTTATCGCGGTGTTCCCTCTGGGGAAGAAGCTTCGGACACTCCTTCGGCAGGAGACCTGGCGCTCGAAGAAGTATGTTCTCTTTAATGCAATGAATGTGATTGATGCTGTGACGCCGGCGGCACTGATGCTTTTGTCAGTGCTGGCTTTGGTCGGAAACAGTTATAATCCTTTCCTGTATTTCCAGTTCTGAGCAGGTTTTTAGATGGATAATGAAGTAACCAGAAAACAGAAAAAGCTGACGCTCTTTTTCCGCACACTCAGCATTATGCTGTTCGCGCTTACACTGCTTGCAGGTTTCATCCTGGGCTGTGTGCTGTACAGCCTGCGGCCCGAGAAGTCGGAACTTGAAAACCGGGATCTCACGGAATTTCCTAAATTTACGGCCGAGAGTTTCCTTTCCGGTGACTACACTTCCGGGATTTCGACCTGGTATGCGGATACTTTCCCGTTCCGGGAAGGCATGGTCAAAGCGGAGTGGGGCATCCAGAAATGCTACGGTTTCCGGAAAGATTCGATTTCGGCAGTCCGCGACGGCGATGAAGTGCCGGATATCGAGGATCTTCTTTCTTCGATGGAAGAAGAGACTTCCCAGGAAGCAACGAGTTCGGAAACTGAGCCCCCAACGGAATCCGCTGAACCGACCGAGACCGAGGAATCGACGACGGAAGTGGTTGAGACAGTCCCGGAATCGATCGACGGCGAGGCCATGTACAAACTGAACCCGCAGGAAGCCGGCGAAGTGAATGTCAAGGATCTTGTAGGCTACTGTGTTTACGGCTTCAACAAGAAGGCGGCGGATCAGTATGCGATCCATGTCGGAAATGTTGCCAACGCGCTTCAGGATCAGGCACGGGTATTTGAACTGCTGATTCCCAATAATTCCGGGATTCTTCTGGACGATGAGACGAAGGCTGAGTGGAGACTTCTTGATGAGAAGAAGGTCATCAAGTATTTTACAGCGATGACCTGGCAGCAGAGTCAGCTTGTGAAATACGTCAATATCTATGATATCCTGACAGAGCACAAGGACGAGTATCTCTATTTCAAGACGGACCATCACTGGACCCAGCTCGGCGCGTACTACGCCTATGTGCGCTTCTGCGAAGAGGCAGGCATCACGCCGCATGCACTCACGGATTACAAGGAAGTGGATTCAGGTCCTTTCCTCGGCAGCTACTACAAAACCAACGGTTATGCGCAGCTTGCGGACAATCCGGACAACTGCTACGGCTATGAGCCCATTGCGACGAACGAGTTTTCCTTCTATGACCGGGATGCCAAGACCATGCGGAACGGCAAGCTGGTCCGCAACATGAGCGAGTTTGACATCACACTGAAATATCAGGGCTTCATTTACGGTGACACTGCCTACTCCGAAGCCCATAACCCGAATCTTTCAGACGGTTCCTGCTGTATTGTGGTCAAGGAAAGTTTCGGCAACTGTTTTGCCCCCTTCCTGATTGACCACTACCAGACCCTGATTGTGATCGACTACCGCTACAACACCGACAGCCTCGTTGAGCTTGCGGAAAATTACGACCATCCGGACATCATCTTCTGCAATAACCTCGAAGCGATCTCCGATCTATACGTCATGGAGCAGCTCGGCGGCGTCTGCCACTGAACAGGTAATGATACGAACAGGCATCCCCCGAAGAGACGCTGTCTCTTCGGGGGATGCCTGTTTTTGCGGTTAAGCCCGTGGTTTCCGGGTCAATCAGGCTTTTACTGCATCAGGTTTTCAATCCGGTCGAAACGATCCGGCATCGAATCAATCACTGTTTTTCCCGCAATCACACAGATAACAGCCTGCTCAAGTGCCTGATCCAGTGAAGCACTGTATGCTTCGAGAGAAGCTTTGTCGGTCTTCAGGATCTCGGCACGTTCTTTTTCTCTGTCCGCGTGTGTCATGCCGCGGAAATACAGGCTCGCAGAAAGCCGGCCGGCTGTCCGGGGCGTGAGAAGCGGATCGGTGTTGGAGATCGTGCTGATGATGTATTTGTCGATCTCTTCGATATCATTTGCGCAGAAAGCGCGAAGTTCTTTTCCGCAGTCCGAAAAAGCGGCAAGGCTTCCCGAAGGATTCGGGTCGCGGTAGCTGTAGAAGGCGGTGCTGCCTTCATCATCTGCACGAAGCCCTGCGCCGTAAGCACCGCCTTTGACACGAATCGTATTCCATAGGTGGTTGAATGTCAGGTACTGCGAAGCGACCTCCGCTCTGCCGTCTGACGGAAGTCCGACTGCTGCCATATGAACGCCTTCTGCTGCAAAACCGACTTCTGCCGGGATCACAACGGCAAGATTTTCCTTCGGGAAAGCAGTTCGTTCGGACACTTCGGGCTTTTTGCCTTCCGGCAGGATCCGAAGAACATCCGGAAGGAGACTGTCTGCATAGGCTCCGGTCACGGAAATGGTGAGGCGTGACCTTGTAAACAGTTTCGTTCCGAGCGTCTGCAGTTTCTCAAGGATCGGTCCGGCATTTTCGGAGAAGTTCTGATCAAGTGCCTGCAGGGTACGAAGATAACGCAGGCCTGAGAAGCATTCCTGGACAGCGCCTGCCGGCGTGAAGCAGGAGAGTGCGTGACGGAAGCCGAAACTGTTTCCGGCACCGATTACAGACTGCTCCATGCCGAATTTCATCTGCCGAAGTATGTTTCCGATATACTGCCGGTCCGAAAAATCAGAGCTTCCAAGTACTTCTTTCAGGATGCGCACAGCGGCATCGGCCTTGTCCCGAAGGAAGGAGAGGCGGACAGAAAGGAAATCCTTTGAAAGGCCGATCTGTGACTTGAGCGGGAAGACAACCGGTGCTGCGGCAAAAACGCCGAGATTCGCTTCGATCTCGGAACGAAGGGCGAGCACATCAAAATGTTCGGTCGGAAGCTGCCCGAGAAGCGCCGAATAGAATGCGATCTCCGAAAGCTCGTCCTGCGGAATGTCCGAAAGCGAGAAGTACAGGTCAAGGTAGGTGATGCCGTCGGTATCATTCGGGTGATCAAGGACTGTTACGCCCGAAAGGCTCGAAACCTTCTCGTTAAGCATCGGAACCGACGACGGAATATCCGAAAGTGACAGCATCGGAAGCGTGGCAAGCTGTTCCGGTGTATCCGGTGTGTTCTGGCGCGCGCGAAGCTTCTTGAAGGTGTCAATAACTTCCTGCTTTTTTGCGTCATCCCAGTCCTTCGCCGCATCCTTTGCCCGTGCGGCTTCCGCCTCCGCTTTTTCCTGCCCGAGTGTACGGGAAGGCACCATGACAAGACGCGCATGATGGCGGCTTTCGAGAATGTCGGTGCGGATCAGGTCTTCCAGATATCCGTTTTCCACCTTCTCCCGGAGTGTTCTGAACAGCTCATCATACAGCAGGTTCTGCATCGGATCGCCGCCGTAGAGCCAGGAATCAAGAGAGGTAATCGCATAGATCAGGCCCTTCGGCATGCCGCCGAAATCCTTCTCACGGGTTGTGAATTCGAGGTTGTTGAGCACGGCATTGACGCGGGTCCGGTCGAGACCTTTCTCTGCAGCTTCCGTAAAAACTTCACGGACTGCGGCAAATACCGCGTCTTTCTTTTCAAGGGAGGTATTGTCCACCGTGACCGCGAGGAAGGGCTGCTGCATGCTTTCGTCAAAGGGACGAAGAGAGATATCCTCCGCGAGATCCCGCTCCAGAATTGCCTTTTTCAGCGGCGCTTCGTTGGAACCCGTGAGAACAGCGCTGATCACCGAAAAAGCCATATTTTTCAGCGTATCTTCATAGGTCCCATACACATACCCTTCCGCAAGAAGCACCTTGTTCTCTTCGGGGTCGTCTTCGCCGATTTCATAGGGAACGGTCTGTTCCTCCGGTGTCACAGGCGCCTGGTACGGAATCTCCGCGTCCACTTCAATCCGGTCAAAATCCCGGAGGAATTCATCAAGCTTACCAAGTACCGCATCCGGATCGATACTGCCGTCGAGGAAAATCCGTGCATTCGAAGGATGATAGAAGCGCGCATGGTTCCGAAGATAGTTTTCATAGGTGAGATCTGTGATATACTCCGGATTGCCGCCTGAATCATGACCGTAGCAGGTGTCCGGGAAGAGGAGCGCAGTCAGCTTTTCCTCCTGGACCGAATCGGGAGAAGCATAGGCACCTTTCATCTCATTGAAAACAACACCGTTGAAGCGGGGCGTATCTTCAGGGCCGTCCAGCTCAAAATGCCAGCCCTCCTGCAGAAAGGCATGCGGGTCTTTGACGGACAGCGGATGAAGCACCGCGTCGAGATATACATCCATCAGGTTCAGGAAGTCCCGGTCATTTCTGGAACTCACCGGATACATGGTCTTGTCCGGGAATGTCATCGCATTGAGGAAGGTCTGCAGCGAACTTTTCAAAAGTTCGACGAAAGGCTCTTTCACCGGATACTTTTCGGAACCGTTCAGCACCGAATGCTCCAGGATATGGAAAACGCCGGTGTCATCCGAAGGGATCGTCTTAAAGGCAATGGAAAAGGTCTTGTTGTCATCCGGCCGGTCGAGCCACAGAAGATCTGCGCCGTTTTTCTCATATTCCATGCGGACCATGGTAGCCCGAAGCTCCGGTTCTTCGCGGACTTCCTTTACGAGAAAGCCGTGGATTCTGTCGTTCACATTCATAAAAAGTAAAATCCTTTCCGAAAAGATTCGTATGCGCCTATTTTAGCAGATTTCCGGCGTGAAATCAACCTGAGAGCTGAAAATGTGCATAATCACGGCAAATGTCCGCAGACGAAAACTGGTACTTATTCGGGGATTGACTTATTTCTTTTTTCTGATAATATCGGTCATAGAAGCACTGTCGGAAGGCACGGGAAAAATAGGTTCCGGCAGGCAAAAAACGATACGGACGATTTCTGAAAGGCAATCATTTTTCATGACTGGAAAATTAAAGATTCATAATCCGCTTCGCGAGCTATACGAGGAGGCGGAGCTTCCGCAGGCCATCCGGAGAAGCCTGAACTTCATCCTGATCGGCAATATCTGCGGCGCTTTATGCGGCATTATCTGCGGCGGCGGCACGACGGCCATGGTCGGTCTTGCAACCTCCATGGGTGCGGACGACCTGACTTTCGCGTTTCTGACTGCAATTCCGCAGGCGGCGGCTCTTTTGCAGATCCCGTTCTCCATGCTCGTCAACCGCACCCATAAACGGAAAAAATATATGCTGACGATCGGACTCTTTTCACGTGCGCTGTGGCTTCTGTTCGGTCTGATTCCGTTCATCATTCCGAGGGGCACAACGGTGAACTACCAGCTTTTCACGCTGCTGTTTTTGCTGGGAATTTCTTCCTGCTGCGGCGCCGTCATCAATCCCTGCTGGTTCCCCTGGCTTTCGGACCTCTCGCCGGACCGGATCCGCTCACGCTGGCTTTCGGTGCGGGATGTCATCATGTCGATCATCAATATTTTAGCGGGTCTCGGCATCGCATTCCTTCTGGACCATCTGCCGCCTGAGACGAAGTATGTGATAATTTTCATCCTCGGCGGAACCGTCGGAATGCTCGATATGATTTCCTTTGCTTTCTGCAAGGAGGTTTTCACAGCTCCGCCGCAGAAACTGAAATTCGGACAGGTGATCGGCGGGATCCTGAAGAACAAGCCGTTCATGCACTTTATGATCTTCTGGACCGTCTGGTGCTTTACGGCCAACATGTCTGGTACCTATATGAGCCCTTATTCGATGAATGTCATGGGCCTGAATTTCACGCAGATCATGATTTTCGGTACGGTTGCCTCCTGTATTGCCGCGATTTTCACGGTGCAGCGCTGGGGCAAGGCCATGTACCATTTCGGCTCGCGGAATGTCATGCTGGTGTCCTGTATCGGAGCGGCCGTAACGCCGGCTTTCTACCTGTTTTCGAGCCCCGGGAATATCTGGCCGACGCTGCTGCACAACTTTTTCGGCGCCATGTTCTGGTGCGGCGCGAACCTCTCCGCAAACAACATGCAGCTTTCAATCAGCGCGCCGGAAACGCGGCCGTCCTATATCGCGGTATTTTCCTGTGTGACGGCGCTTCTTGGCGTCACGCTGGGCTCTCTTTCAGCCGGCGGACTGCTGAAAGTGCTGGATGCCTCACAATTATTTACCGGCTGGCTGGACCGCTACAAGATGCTCTTCCTGATTGCGACGACGCTGCGTCTTTCGGCAGTGCTTCTCTTGGTTCCGCGTATGGAGCGGGACCGGGATGCCACCCCGAAGGACCTGATCCGGGCGATCCTGCGTATCAGGAAAATGTAAAGGTAAGCGGATGAAAAATCATGTTTCCCGGTATTCGCGGGGAGTAAGTCCGGTGTATTTTCTGAATACCCTGGAAAAGTGACCATGAGAGGAAAAACCGAGGTAGGCGCTGATTGCCGAAAGCGGTTTATCAGAATAACGGAGGAGGCGTTTTGCTTCCTCCGTTTTTTCACTGAGAATATAGTCAGTCAGGGTCTGTCCGGTTTCCCGTTTGAATTTTGCAGAGAGATAAGGGCGGCTGAGAAAGAATTCCTCAGCCATACGCTCCACGCTGA
>JAFYGJ010000047.1:0-54665 GCA_017543275.1 Lachnospiraceae bacterium
CAGTCAACGTGTGCATAGTGTCTCTTCTCGGTTTCATACTCGACGTGAGCGGAATTGATGGTGATACCTCTTTCCTTCTCTTCCGGAGCCTTGTCGATCTGATCGAACGCAGTAACCTTATTACCGGCAACTCTCTGAGCAAGAACCTTGGTGATCGCAGCGGTCAGAGTGGTTTTGCCATGGTCGATGTGGCCGATGGTGCCGATATTGCAATGCGGCTTTGTTCTTTCAAATTTAGCTTTTGCCATTTTAGAAATTCCTCCTTAAAAATGCGCCCGTAGGCTTATAGGCCATATAGAAGTATTATATGGCATTTTCCCAGTTTTTTCAACTGTTATTTTGACTAATTTAACTCTTCAGGACGATCAGCGGTTGAGCATTTTTTCCTGAAGATTCTTCGGAACCGGCTCGTACTTTTCGAAGAACATCGAATAATTGCCCCGGCCCTGGGTTTTGGATCTCAGATCCGTCGCATAACCGAACATCTCGGAGAGCGGGACAAAGGCGCGGACCATCCTGCCGGACCCGACGTCGTCCATTCCCTCAATCCGCCCGCGGCGGGAGTTCAGGTCTCCGATGACGTCGCCGAGGTATTCCTCGGGCATCGTGACTTCGACCTTCATAATCGGCTCCAGGAGCACCGGATCCGCCTTCTGCATTGCCTGCTTGAAAGCCATGGAACCGGCGATATGGAACGCCTGCTCCGAAGAGTCGACTTCGTGATAGGAACCGTCCGTGACGAAGGCATGTACGCCAACGACCGGATAGCCGCCCAAAACGCCGCTCTTCATTGCTTCCTCGATACCTTCGCCGATCGCGGGGATGTATTCCTTCGGAATCACGCCGCCGATGACTTCGGAATCGAATTTGTAAAGTTCCTCACCGTTCGCGTCCATCGGTTCGAAGCGGACCTTCGCATGTCCGTACTGGCCGCGGCCGCCGGACTGGCGCACATACTTGGAATCGACTTCGACTGTCTTCGAAATTGCTTCCTTGTAGGCCACCTGCGGTGTGCCGACGTTTGCTTCCACGTTGAATTCGCGAAGCAGACGGTCGACAATAATCTCCAGATGCAGTTCGCCCATTCCGGCAATAATCGTCTGTCCGGTCTGTTCGTCCGTATGCGCCTTGAAGGTCGGGTCTTCTTCGGAAAGTTTCGCAAGAGACTCGCCGAGCTTCTGCTGGCCGGCCTTGCTGGTGGGTTCGATTGCAAGCTCGATTACGGGCTCCGGGAACTCCATCGACTCGAGAATGACCGGTGCGCTGTCCGTGCAGATCGTATCTCCCGTCGTTGTATTCCGGAGACCTACCGCTGCTGCGATATCACCCGAATAAACCTTCTGCAGTTCCTGCCGCTTGTTCGCGTGCATCTGCAGAATCCGGCCGACGCGCTCCTTTTTGTCCTTGGTGGCGTTCAGCACATAGGAACCGCTGTCCATCGTGCCCGAGTAAACCCGGAAGAATACCAGTTTGCCGACGAAGGGATCTGTCATGACCTTGAACGCAAGCGCCGAGAATGGCTCTTCGTCCGAGGAATGACGCTCGACTTCGTTTCCGTCCAGATCGACGCCCTTGATGGACGGAATGTCCACCGGGGACGGCATGTATTCCACCACCGCGTCCAGAAGCTTCTGAACGGCTTTATTGCGGTACGCGGAGCCGCAGAGAACCGGAACCGCCGTACATTCACAGGTTGCTTTTCTGAGAACGCGCTTCAGGTCTTCCACTTCCGGCATTTCCCCCTCAAGATACATCATCGTGAGGTCGTCATCGAGCTCACAGATCTTCTCAATGAGTTCATCCCGGTAAAGCTGGGCGTCATCCATCATATCTTCCGGAACTTCCGTCACCGTAATGTCGTCGCCCTTATTATCATTGTAATAATAGGCCTTCATTTCAAAGAGATCGATGACTCCCCGGAAGCTGTCCTCTTTCCCGATCGGCAGCTGCAGGATAATCGCATTCTTGCCGAGGCGCGTGCGGATCTGGTCGACCGCACCGTAGAAATTCGCGCCCATGATGTCCATCTTGTTGATGAAGGCGATACGCGGAACATTATAGGTGTCCGCCTGACGCCAGACATTCTCGGACTGCGGTTCTACGCCGCCCTTTGCGCAGAATACGCCGACAGCGCCGTCGAGTACGCGAAGGGACCGTTCAACCTCAACGGTGAAGTCCACGTGGCCGGGGGTATCAATGATATTGATACGGTGCTCCAGAGCGCCCGGAGCCGGCTTGGTTTCCTTCTCCAGCGTCCAGTGACAGGTGGTCGCAGCGGACGTGATCGTAATGCCGCGTTCCTGCTCCTGCTCCATCCAGTCCATGGTCGCCGTGCCTTCATGCGTATCGCCGATTTTGTAATTGATGCCGGTATAGTAAAGGATCCGCTCCGTGAGCGTGGTTTTACCGGCATCAATGTGTGCCATGATGCCTATGTTTCTTGTTCGCTCTAACGGATACTGCCTTTCACTCATGTTTTTACTGTCTCCTCCCGGCAGAAGTACAGGTTTTTTCGGTATCTGCTCTTTCGTTCAGATTAGAAACGATAGTGTGCAAATGCCTTGTTTGCTTCTGCCATCTTGTGCATGTCTTCTTTTCTCTTGACTGCACCGCCGGTGTTGTTCATGGCGTCCATCAGTTCGCCTGCAAGCCGGTCTTCCATCGTCTTCTCGCCGCGTTTTCTCGCAAAGTTTGTGATCCAGCGGAGCGCCAGGGTCTGTCTTCTGTCAGGCTTGACTTCCATCGGAACCTGGTAGGTGGCGCCGCCGACACGTTTTGCCTTAACTTCGAGAACCGGCATAATGTTGTTCATCGCCGCTTCGAAAACTTCGAGCGCGGGCTTTCCGGTCTTCTTCTCAGCCTTTGCAAATGCGCCGTAAACGATTTTCTGTGCTACGCCCTTCTTCCCGTCCAGCATGATGTTGTTGATCAGCCGGGTCACAACCTTGTTGTTGTAAAGCGGGTCGGCCAGCACGTCTCTTTTCTGAGCATGTCCTTTTCTTGGCACGTTACTTCCCTCCTTAACTATCGCATTCCGTATCCGGAATGCAGTTATATCATCGGTACTCGCCTCTTGATTTAAGAAGTGTTCGCGCGTTCATTTCCTGTTCCGTCAATCTACAACCATTAAAAGAGGATAAAATGCCGCACAATTGTCCGTATGATATATTATTGATTACTTCTTGACTTTCGGTCTCTTGGCGCCGTACTTACTGCGGGCCTGACGACGGTTCTGGACGCCGGCTGTATCCAGCGTGCCTCTGACGATGTGATAACGCGTACCGGGAAGATCCTTGACACGTCCGCCTCTGACGAGAACGACGCTGTGCTCCTGAAGGTTGTGGCCTTCGCCCGGGATATAGCTCGTCACTTCGATGCCGTTAGAAAGACGTACTCTGGCGATTTTTCTCAGCGCTGAGTTCGGCTTTTTCGGGGTTGCGGTCTTGACTGCGGTGCAGACGCCGCGCTTCTGCGGAGAAGAGGTGTCGATCGCGCGCTTCTTGAGAGAGTTGAAGCCTCTCTGCAGAGCCGGAGCCGTCGACTTCTTCACGGAAGTTTCCCTGCCCTTTCTGACTAACTGGTTAAATGTAGGCATTTCTTTTCCTCCTGTTATTGTCTCTTGCCTGCTTTTTATGACACGCACGGCCCGGTTGTCGGCTTTTTCGCGCGAGCGCATGAAAAACAGGGTGCGCATAAGCGCGCACCCTGTTATTATACATGAAATCTGTCAAATGTCAAGTGTTTTTTTATCTTACCACTCTTGCGCCCGCACCGCCCATCAGGGCTTCGACTTCCTTCTTGCTGGCCATCGACGTGTCGCCGGGCGTGGTCATTGCGAGCGCGCCGTGTGCCGCGCCGTAGTTCACCGCAAGCTCCGGATCGCCGGTCGTCATGAGTCCGTAGACAAGGCCGGAGGCAAAGGAGTCGCCGCCGCCGACACGGTCGAAGATCTCAAGTCCCTGATACTCTTTCGACTGGTATATCTCGCCGTCCGCATAGCAGATTGCGGACCAGTCGTTGACGGTCGCAGACTTCACGGTACGGAGTGTCGTTGCGATCACCTTGAAGTTCGGATAGGCTTCTGCGGCTTCGCGCATCATCTTCTTATAGCCGTCGATCGAGAGCTTCGAGAGGCCTTCGTTGCCTTCGATCTCAAAACCGAGACAAGCCGTGAAGTCTTCTTCGTTTCCGATCATGACATCAACGTATTTCGCGATCTCCTTATTGACTTCCTGCGCCTTTGCCTGGCCGCCGATCGCGGACCACATCGAAGGCCGGTAGTTCAGGTCGTAGCTCACGACTGCGCCGTACTTTTTCGCGGTCTTGATCACCTCGATCACAGTCTCGGAAGACTGCTCGGAAAGCGCCGCATAGATACCGCCCGTATGCAGCCACCGGACGCCTTCATCCGAAAAAAGCTTCTCCAAATCGAAATCCGAAGCCTTCGCCTGTGAGATTGCGGTATTCGCGCGGTCCGAAACACCTAAAGCGCCGCGAACGCCGAAACCCCGCTCTGTAAAATTCAGGCCGTTCCGGCAGATCCGGCCGATACCGTCCGTCTTCTTCCAGTAAATGTGCGAAATATCCACGCCGCCCTGGCAGATGAAGTCCTCCAAAAGCCTTCCGACCTCGTTGTCTGCAAAGGCCGTCAGCACTGTAGTCTTCATGCCGAAGCATTTCCGGAGTCCCCGGACAACATTGTATTCGCCGCCGCCTTCCCAGACGCGGAAGGAGCGCGCGACACGGATTCTTTCATCGCCCGGATCGAGCCGCAGCATGATCTCCCCTAAAGAAGCTGCATCCCACATCGCATCCTGCCGTAAATTCAGTTCAAGTGCCATTCTGTTCCGTCTCCTTATCCTCTGTACTCTTTTACGAGAGCTGCTGCCTCGCGGGCCATTTCCTCGATCTTTCCAAATTCGCCGGCTGCGATCAGGTCCTTTTTCACCATCCAGCTGCCGCCGCAGGCCAGGATGTGCTTCTCATCCGCAAGATATTCGCCGACGTTTTTCGCATTGATACCGCCGGTCGGCATGAACTTCAGGCCGACATAGGCCGCTGCGATCGCCTGGATCATCTTGAGGCCGCCCGATGGCTCCGCCGGGAAGAATTTCACAACCTGAAGTCCCAGGGAAAGCGCCTGCTCGATTTCAGACGGAGTCAGAACGCCCGGGAATACCGGAATGCCTTTTTCGAGGCAGTATTTCACGGTGACCGGGTTCAGGCCCGGAGCGACGATGAATTTCGCACCGGCTGCAACCGCACGGTCCACCTGTTCCGTCGTGAGTACGGTTCCTGCACCGACGAGCATTTCCGGGAATTTCTCCGTCATCCGGCGGATCGATTCCTCTGCCGCCGCTGTCCGGAAAGTCACTTCCGCACAGGGAAGTCCGCCGCGGATCAGCGCTTCCGCAAGAGGCTCCGCATCCTTCGCGTCGTCTAGCACTACAACCGGTACAATACCGGTCTTTCTGATCAGTTCCTGCATGTCCATAAATCAAGTCCTCCTGAGTTGTTGTTTATAGTCCGAAATATCGTTTCGCGTTGTAATAGCAGATGTTCTCCACGAGTTTTTCCAGCATGCGCTCGTCGTAGGGATACTCGCCGTTCTCGACAAGTTCGCCGATATAGTTGCAGAGAATCCGGCGGAAGTATTCGTGGCGCGTATAGGAAAGGAAGCTGCGCGAGTCTGTGAGCATGCCGATGAAGGTTCCGAGCACGCCCTCTGCCGCAAAGCTTTCAAGCTGGGCGCGCATGCCGTTCTTGTGGTCATTGAACCACCAGGCCGAGCCGTGCTGCATTTTTCCGACAACACCGCCGCCCTGGAAGCAGCCGAGGATTGTCTCAATCTCCGCATTGTCACCCGGATGCAGGGAATAGACAATCGTCTTCGGAAGCTCCGAAGTCTGATCCAGCGCATTCAGAAAATCCGCAAGCTCCGCATAGGGAACCGCGCTGCCGATCGAATCGTAGCCGGTGTCGGGGCCGAGCTTTTCAAACATGACGCTGCTGTTGTTCCGTTTCGCACCGAAATGAAGCTGCATGACAAGGCCCTGCTTTGCATACATCCGGCCCAGCGCAAGAAGCAGCGCTGTTTTGTAGATCCGGACTTCCCGGGCATCCGGTGCAGATCCGGCAAGAACTTTTTTCAGGATCTGGTCAACCGTCTTCTCGTCAGCCGGTTCATAGGGCACATAGTCAATGCCGTGATCAGTCGCAAAGCAGCCGAGTGAGACGAAAAAGGCAAGCCGTTTTTCAAGCGCCTTCATCAGGGATTTCCAGTCATTGATATTGACACGGGCAGCATCCCCGAGTCGGTCCATGTAGTCCGAAAAGCCCGGAAGCTCGATATTCATTGCCTTGTCGGGACGCCAGGCCGGAAGGACTCTGAAATCCACGGTCCGGTCTTTTGCGATCTGCTCATGGTATTCCAGAGAATCTGCCGGATCGTCCGTCGTGCAGACCACTTCGACATTCGAACGGCGGATGATGTTCCTTGCCGACATCATATCGCTCTTCAGACGTTCATTTGCAAGCTCCCAGACCGTATCCGCGGTCTCCGCCGAGAGCACGCCTTCGTAGCCGAAATAGCGCCGAAGCTCTAAATGGCTCCAGTGGTACAGCGGATTTCCGACAGCATAAGGAAGCGTTTCCGCGAACTTTTTGAACTTTTCATAATCAGGCGCATCTCCTGTGATGTACTGCTCTTCGACACCGTTTGCGCGCATGATCCGCCACTTGTAGTGATCGCCGCCGAGCCAGACTTCGGTCAGGTTCCGGAACTTCTTATCCTCCCAGATTTCCTGTGCGCTGATATGGCAGTGATAATCGATAATCGGCAGATCTGCCGCCACTTCGTGGTACAGTTCCTTCGCGGTGTCATTCATCAGCAGGAAATTTCTGCCCATAAAACTCTTCATGCATTTACTCCTTAAAAACCGCCGCAAAAGAACAGTTTCTCCTGCGGCGGTCTGATCGCCCCGCACAGTCAAACCGCATGGAGCACTGAATTAATTCTCATCGTCATAGCTTTCGTCGCCGTAGCCGTCATCCGTGTATTCCGAATCGGAATAATCCGAATCCTCGTCATAAGCCACGTCTTCCGTATACGCCGAGGGCGCCTCTTCGAAATATCCTGCGTTCTCCTCATATTCTGCGGATTCCGCGGTGTTATCGTCGTCGGAAGCCTCTTCTTCCCGAAGCTGAGCCGCCTTCTGGGCCTTCTGTTCGGCATTGGCTCTCGCCGCCTCTTCCATAGCCTGACGGTAGCGGATCGCCTTCTCTTCCATTTCCTCCTCGAAGCGCTCGTCGGAATCCAGACGGATGTCACGGTAGCACTTCATGCCGGTACCTGCAGGAATCAGGTTGCCGATGAGGACGTTCTCCTTCAGGCCGATCAGGTGGTCTACCTTGCCGTTGATTGCGGCCTCGGTCAATACCTTCGTGGTCTCCTGGAAGGAAGCCGCAGACAGGAAGGATTCGGTTGCCAGAGAAGCCTTTGTAATACCGAGCATGATCTGCGTGCCGACAGCGGGTTCCTTCCCCTCTGCGACAAGCTGTTCATTCATCTCGTTGAAATTCAGCACATCCATGGTCACGCCGGGCAGGACATCGGAATCGCCGCAGTCTTCGACGCGGACCTTCTTCAGCATCTGCCGGACAATGATTTCAATGTGCTTGTCGTTGATCTCAACACCCTGCAGACGGTAGGGACGCTGTACTTCATGAAGCATATAGTCCTGAACCGCCCGGAGGCCCTTGATCCGTAAGATATCATGCGGGTTGATCGAACCTTCGGTGATCTTGTCGCCGGCCTTGATCATGTCACCGGTCTGAAGTTCTGTCGTACCGTGCTTTGCAAGGTTCGAGCCGAACGTGATCAGGTAGGTTCTGGAATCGCCGGTCTCGGGATTCGTCACCACGACTTCGCGCTTCTTCTTGGTATCGCGCACGGTCACTTCGCCGTCGATCTCGCTGATCGTCGCCATGCCCTTGGGGGTACGCGCTTCGAAAAGCTCCTCGACACGGGGAAGACCCTGTGTGATATCGCCGCCCGCGACGCCGCCGGTATGGAAGGTTCTCATCGTGAGCTGCGTACCGGGCTCGCCGATCGACTGGGCGGCAATGATGCCGACCGCTTCGCCGACCTGAACGGGTTCGCCGGTTGCCATGTTCGCGCCGTAGCACTTCGCGCAGACGCCCATATGGGACTTGCAGGCGAGGTTGTTCCGGATCTTCAGGGAATCTCTGCCCTGTGCGGAAAGCACCTGCAGGATCCTGTCCGCAAGCCGCGGGGTAATCATGTTGTTCTTTTCAATGACCAGTTCGCCGGTCTTGGGATCTACAACGTCCTCCGCTACAAAACGGCCGACAAGACGCTCACGGAAGGATTCGACGACTTCGCCGCCGTCCATCAATGCGGAAACTTCCATGTAGGGGATTTCTCCGCCCTGTGCACAGTCTTCCTCACGGATGATGATGTCCTGCGAAACGTCCACGAGACGGCGCGTCAGGTAACCCGAGTCTGCGGTACGAAGCGCCGTATCCGACATACCTTTCCGGGATCCGTGTGCGGACATGAAGTACTCCAGTACGTTCAGGCCCTCGCGGAAGTTCGAGGTAATCGGAAGTTCAATCGTATGACCGGTGGTATCCGCCATCAGTCCGCGCCATCCGACGAGCTGCTTGATCTGGGAATTCGATCCGCGGGCGCCGGAGTTCGCCATCATGTAAATGTTGTTGTATTCGCCGAGGTTCTTCATGACCACGTCGGTCAGTTCATCGTCAACGTTCTTCCATGCGGAAATAACTTCACGGTAGCGCTCGTCTTCGCTGATGAGACCTCTGCGGTAGTTCCGGGTGATCTTCGACACAGTCTGCTGGGCCTTCTGGATCAGTTCGTCCTTCTCGGCCGGGATGACCATGTCGTCAATCGAAACGGTCATGGCAGCCTTTGTGGAGTACTTATAGCCAAGCGACTTGATCGAATCCAGCACTTCCGCCGTACGGGTTGCGCCGTGTACGTCGATAACCTTCTCCAGAATGCGGCGGATCTGTTTCTTGTCCACGAGGAAATCAATCTCGGGGGTGAACTGATTCGCCTTCTTCGAGCGGTCGACGAAGCCCAGATCCTGCGGAATAATTTCGTTGAAGATCAGGCGGCCGAGCGTTGTCTCAATCGTGCCGTAAACAGCCTTGGTCTTGAGCTGACGCTTCACACGGACCTTGATCCGCGCATGCAGATCGAGATATCCGTTCTCCTGCGCGAGAATTGCTTCGCTGATGTCGATATAGGCATTGCCTTCGCCCTTTGCGCCCTTGCGTTCCTGGGTCAGGTAATAGATTCCGAGAACCATGTCCTGGTAGGGAACGGCCACGGGGCCGCCGTCACTGGGCTTTAAGAGGTTGTTCGGAGACAGCAGCAGGAAGCGGCACTCAGCCTGTGCTTCCTCGGAAAGCGGAAGGTGTACTGCCATCTGGTCGCCGTCGAAGTCGGCGTTGAAAGCCGTACATACCAGCGGATGAAGCTTGATCGCCTTGCCCTCGACAAGGATCGGCTCGAAAGCCTGGATGCCGAGTCTGTGCAGGGTTGGCGCACGGTTCAGCATAACCGGATGCTCGTGAATGACGTCCTCAAGGATATCCCAGACGGCATCCTCCAAACGCTCCACCATCTTCTTCGCGGCCTTGATGTTGTGCGCAAGGTTCCGCGCAACAAGCTCCTTCATGACAAAGGGCTTGAAGAGTTCGATCGCCATTTCCTTCGGCAGACCGCACTGGTAAATCTTGAGTTCCGGTCCGACAACGATAACGGAACGGCCTGAATAGTCGACACGCTTTCCAAGAAGGTTCTGACGGAAACGGCCCTGTTTGCCCTTCAGCATATCGGAAAGGGACTTTAAGGCACGGTTTCCGGCACCCGTCACGGGACGGCCGCGGCGGCCGTTGTCGATCAGGGCATCGACTGCTTCCTGCAGCATGCGCTTCTCGTTTCTCACGATGATCTCCGGTGCATTCAGCTCCAGAAGACGCGCGAGACGGTTGTTCCGGTTGATGATTCTGCGGTACAGGTCATTCAGATCGGAGGTTGCAAAACGGCCGCCGTCCAGCTGTACCATCGGGCGAAGATCCGGAGGAATGACCGGGATCACGTCCATGATCATCCACTCCGGCTTGTTGCCGGACTGAAGGAAGGCTTCCATGACTTCCACGCGCTTAGAGAGCTTGCTTCGCTTCTGTCCTGCGGATGCCAGAAGCTCCTCGCGAAGCTCCTTTGCTTCCTTTTCAACGTCGATCGCCTGCAGAAGCTCCTTGATCGCCTCCGCGCCCATCGCGGCACGGAAAGACTTCTCACCGAACTCCGCGATCGCGTCGCGGTATTCCTTTTCAGACAGGCACTGCTTGTAGCTCAGGTTTGTCGTACCGGGATCCAGTACGATGTAGGAAGCAAAATACAGCACCTTATCGAGGACACGCGCCGTTACGTCCAGCACAAGGCCGAGACGGGACGGAATGCCCTTGAAATACCAGATGTGCGAAACCGGGGACGCGAGCTCGATATGGCCCATACGGTCACGGCGGACGCTGGCCTTTGTCACTTCGACGCCGCAGCGGTCGCAGATAACGCCCTTATAGCGGATCTTCTTATACTTTCCGCAGTGGCATTCCCAGTCCTTCGAGGGCCCGAAAATACGCTCGCAGAAAAGGCCGTCCTTTTCCGGCTTCAGGGTTCTGTAGTTGATGGTCTCCGGCTTTGTTACAACGCCGTGTGACCACTCTCTGATCTTATCAGGTGAAGCAAGGCCGATCCTGATCGCATCAAACGAAAGCGGTACATAGGTTTCATTCATATTTTCTGCCATTCCTGCTTCTCCTTTTCCTTAATCGTTGTAGTCGTCGTATTCACCGGAGGGTTCGTCCTGCACTTCCTGCAGTTCTCCGTCACGGAACTCCTGCTCCTGGTAGCCGTAGTTCCGAAGTTCCTCACGGTTGTAATGACGGCCGCTGTCCTCATTCAGCACAGAATTGAAGTCTGTGCTGCCGTATTCGACATCCTCAGCAATCTCGACTTTGGTGTTGTCGTCGCGAAGGACGCGAACATCGAGCGCCAGAGACTGCAGTTCCTTGATCAGCACCTTGAAGGATTCCGGTACGCCGGCCTTCGGGATGTTGTCGCCCTTGATGATGGCTTCGTAGGTCTTGACACGGCCGACGACATCGTCAGACTTGACGGTCAGGATCTCCTGCAGCGTGTAGGATGCGCCGTATGCCTCAAGAGCCCAGACTTCCATTTCACCGAAACGCTGTCCGCCGAACTGCGCCTTGCCGCCCAGAGGCTGCTGCGTTACGAGCGAGTAGGGGCCTGTCGAACGCGCATGGATCTTGTCGTCAACCAGGTGGTGCAGCTTCAGGTAGTGCATGTGTCCGATCGTGACCGGAGCGTCGAAGAATTCGCCTGTCCGGCCGTCGCGGAGCTGTACCTTGCCGTCTCTTCTGATCGGGACACCCTTCCAGAGTTCCCGGTGCTCAAGATTCGACCCGAGGTAGTTCATGACTTCCTTCGGAAGCACTTCTTTGTATTTCTTCTTGAAATCATCAAAATCGCTGTTAACGTAATCGTTTGCAACTTCCAGCATATCCTGGATGTCGCGCTCGGTCGCGCCGTCGAAGACCGGTGTTGCGATGTCGAAGCCCAGTGCCTTCGCCGCAAGCGAAAGGTGGATCTCCAGCACCTGGCCGATATTCATACGGGACGGAACGCCCAGCGGATTCAGCACGATGTCGAGAGGACGGCCGTTCGGAAGGAAAGGCATATCCTCAACCGGAAGCACGCGGGACACAACGCCCTTATTGCCGTGACGGCCTGCCATCTTGTCGCCGACAGAGATCTTTCTCTTCTGCGCGATGTAGATGCGGACGCTCTTTGAAACGCCGGGCGCCAGCTCTTCATTGTTCTCACGTGTGAACACCTTCGCATCCACGACGATTCCGTAAGCGCCGTGCGGCACCTTCAGGGATGTATCACGGACTTCTCTCGCCTTCTCACCGAAGATCGCACGAAGAAGCCGCTCCTCCGCGTTCAGCTCGGTCTCGCCCTTGGGGGTAACTTTGCCGACCAGGATGTCGCCCGCACGGACTTCCGCACCGATGCGGATGATGCCGTTCTCATCGAGATCCTTCAGGGCATCGTCGCCGACACCGGGAACGTCTCTCGTGATTTCTTCCGGCCCGAGCTTTGTATCACGCGCTTCGATTTCATATTCCTCGATGTGGATCGAGGTGTAAACATCTTCCTGCACGAGGCGCTCCGAAAGGAGTACCGCGTCCTCGAAGTTATAGCCTTCCCAGTTCATGAATCCGATCAGCGGGTTCTTGCCGAGTGCAATTTCACCGTTGTGTGTCGAGGGACCGTCCGCAATGACCTGGCCTTTTTCCACACGCTCGCCCTTGACGACGATTGGCTTCTGGTTGTAGCTGTTGGACTGGTTCGAGCGGGAGAACTTCGTCAGCCGGTATACATCCCGGTTGCCGTCATCCTTCCGGATAATGATTTCGTCGGAAGCGGAACGCTCGACGATACCCGATTCACGCGCAACCTGGCAGACGCCCGAGTCGATCGCGACCTTGTCTGCAAGACCCGTGTCCACAACAGGGGCTTCCGTCAGCATCAGCGGAACTGCCTGACGCTGCATGTTCGAGCCCATCAGGGCGCGGTTCGCGTCGTCGTTCTCCAGGAAGGGAATCATGGAGGTTGCGATCGAGAAGACCATCTTCGGCGAGACGTCCATCATGTCGATCGAAGTGCGGTCGTATTCGGAAGTCTCTTCGCGGAAACGTCCGGATACCATTTCCTTCATGAAATGGCCCTGCTCATCCAGCGGCTCATTCGCCTGTGCAACGACGTAATCGTCCTCTTCGTCCGCGGTCAGGTACACAACATCGTTCGTAACGACCGGATTCTTGGGATCCGACTTGTCTACGAGGCGGTAGGGTGCTTCGATGAAGCCGTATTTGTTGACCCGCGCATAGCTTGCGAGGGAGGTGATCAGACCGATGTTCGGACCTTCAGGGGTCTCAATCGGGCACATCCGGCCGTAATGCGTATAGTGAACGTCACGCACTTCGAATCCGGCGCGTTCTCTTGAGAGACCGCCGGGACCCAGAGCGGAAAGCCTCCGCTTGTGTGTCACTTCGGACAGCGGGTTGTTCTGGTCCATGAACTGCGACAGCTGGGAGGATCCGAAGAATTCCTTCACGGCAGCCGTAACGGGCTTGATGTTGATCAGGCTCTGCGGCGTCACGCCTTCCATGTCCTGCGTCGCCATGCGCTCGCGGACAACACGCTCCATACGGGACATGCCGATCCGGTACTGGTTCTGCAGAAGCTCGCCGACCGCACGGATCCGGCGGTTTCCGAGGTGATCGATGTCATCCTTCTTGCCGATGCCGTATTCGAGGCCCAGAAGATAGTTAATGGAAGCAATGATTTCTTCCCGAAGGATATGTACAGGCACAAGGTCCTTGATGCGCCGGCGCACTTCCGCCTTGAGTTCCTCGCCTTCGAGACCCTTTTCCAGAATCTCCATGAGCACCGGGTAGAATACGAGCTCATGGATGCCTGCTTCTTCGGGATCGAAGGGCAGATATTCCGCCGCATCGACCATCCGGGAGGAGATCATCTTGACCTTGCGGTCTTCCGCCTGGACATAAACGTACTCGATACCGGTGTTCTGGATCTTCGAAGCAAGATCACGGTCCGGAACGGTTCCTGCCGCTGCAATAATCTCACCGGTCGTAGGATCGACGACATCATCGGCAAGAGTCTGGCCGGACAGCCGGTATCTGAGGTTCAGCTTCTTGTTGAATTTATAGCGGCCGACATGGGCAAGGTCATACCTTCTGCCGTCGAAAAGCATCCCGTTGATCAGGGTTTCGGCGCTGTCCAGAGACAGCGGCTCGCCCGGACGGATCTTCTTATACAGTTCCAGCATGCCTTCCTGATAACTCTTGGCCTTATCGCGCTGCAGCGTCGACAGAATCTTCGGCTCTTCGCCGAAGAGGTCCAGAATCTCCTGGTCCGAGCCGTAGCCGAGAGCGCGCACGAGCACCGTAACCGGAACTTTGCCGATCCGGTCGACACGCACAAAGAAGATATCGTTGGAATCCGTCTCATACTCCAGCCAGGCACCGCGGTTAGGGATAATCTGGCTCGTGTACAGCTCTTTTCCGAGCTTGTCATGGTCAATATCAAAATAGATACCGGGTGAACGCACAATCTGACTGACGATAACACGCTCCGCCCCGTTAATAACGAAGGAACCGGTATCGGTCATCAGCGGCAGATCGCCCATGAAAATCTCGTGGTCCTTGATTTCGCCGTTCACCTTATTATGAAGACGTACGGTCACCTTCAGCGGAGCCGCATAGGTCGCGTCGCGCTCCTTGCACTCCTCGATCGTGTATTTGATCTCATCTTTACAAAGCCGGTAAGCGCCGAATTCCAGTGCCAGCTGGCTGAAATTCTCCCCGATCGGAGAAATGTCTTCGAAGACCTCCCTGAGTCCGTCCGTAAGGAACCACTCGTAGGAAGCCCGCTGCACTTCGATCAGGTTGGGGATATCCAGCACGTCTGTCTGATGTGAAAAGCTCATTCGGGAATTTTTACCGGATTTGATTTGATGGATGCCAATTTTTTCCATAGACGTTCACTCCTGTTCTGTTTTCAGGGCATAGTATGCCCATTCCCGCGAAATTGCGCACATATCACTATAACACAAACAAAATTCGCTGTCAACCGCTTTTTACGATTAACAGCGAACTTTTCACGATTACATAATAGCACAAGCCCTCTCGTTTGGCAAGTGCTTTCTTTTTGCGGGGATCGCCGCCTCGTGTTATTTCGCCTGGCACCGTCGAAAAAGGTCTCTCACTCAACGCGCAGCTGGCCTTGTTCCGCCGAAACCTTTGCCGTGACGACGAATCCGCTATGAAGCCTCGCTCTAACTCATTCGTCCGCTCCTTAAAAAGGCAAGCCTTTTCATAGTCGCGGACTTCATTTCAATCAGTCTCGCTCGGCTTCGCGTCTTCTGTCACGTCTCGGTTTCCCGGCGGCGGTCAGAGCGCATATCGTTGAGAGACCTTTTTTCTCCGGCGCCTTCCAATGATTCAAAGCGGCGATCCTCTGCAGCGAATCCGAAACCGCGCGTCCGCCCTATGATGCGTCAAAATCCGAGCAATAGAGAGAAAGTGCTTGCATTCGGTAGGAAAGTCTGCTATAATACACTTTGCTGTCGGGGCGTGGCTCAGTTTGGTAGAGCGCCTGAATGGGGTTCAGGAGGCCGCAAGTTCGATTCTTGTCGCTCCGATATTGATATAGAAACCGCTGGAATCCGAGGATTTCAGCGGTTTTTCTTTGTCTGATTCACTGAATAATGCACGCTTGATTTTTCATCGGAATAATAAGATTCAGGAGTGCAATATGAAGCGAAGAATTAAGATGTTTGAGAGCGGCTGTTCGACAGAAATAACATTTGAAGAATTTCTACTGAGCAAGAAGGGAAAAGGGCTGAGTGATAAGACCTTGTTGACTTATCGCAGTCACTTTGCTGCTGTCAGGAAGTGCCTCGACACGCAGAAACCAGTAGAGCAGTTGATGAAAAATGACCTTGATAAGATGATTGCGAAAATGCGGGATCAGGCGCTCGCGCCAAATACAATCAGGAGTTATACAAGGACATTGAAGTCTTTTTTCTCATGGTGCAATGAAGAAGGCATCACACAATTGAATATTCCTCTGTACAAAGCAGAGGAGACAATCAAGGAAACTTATACAGATGAAGAACTTCTGCGGCTGCTGAAAAAACCAAATCTCAGAAAATGCAGTTTCACAGAATACAGAAACTGGGTAACAATCAATTTACTGATAAACAACGGCTGTCGGGCTGCTACAATCAGAAACATTCGAATCAGTGATGTTGACATCAACAATCACGTAATCTACTTACGCCACACAAAAAACAAGCGAACTCAGGTGATTCCACTCTGTGAAGATTTGTGTTTAACACTGATAGAGTACATGAACATCCGAAGAGGCAAAAGTGAAGACTATCTTTTTCCGAATGCCTGCGGGGAGCAGTTAACGGAAAACGGTCTTCGATGTACGATTATGCGATATAACAGATCGCGTGGGGTCGAGAAAACAAGCATCCATCTGTTCAGACACACCTTCGCAAAAAAGTATCTGGTAGACTGCGGAGGTAATGCATTCGCTTTACAGCGGCTGTTGGGGCATTCTACGCTGGATATGACAAAACATTATTGTGCTATCTTTGATGCCGATATTGTTAAAAACTACGACCATTTTTCACCGCTCGCGCAGATGAAAACTCGGGATTCAGAAAGAATAAAGATGCCGAAGAAGCAGAAATAGCAAAGCTGCATAATACAGTATTATTTGATCTTAGGTATCAACTATTATAAACTATTATCAACAATCAAAAAAATATCCGCCAGAAATCACATCTTTCTGGCGGATTCATTATTCATATCTTGAACTAATGTCTTTGATAAAAGCCTTCATATCCTCAACTATTTCATTTGGAGCAACAATAGAAGCCCTTTTACGAAAACCGCATAACCACGCAAAGAATTGATCGCTGACCTGTACATTTGCCGAGACCGTAAAGTGGTGCGCGTCATCCCCCAAATAATATACATCATGACCCGTTCCAAACCGCTCTATTACTGTATCCAGAAGAGAATTGGTGAACCTCATACGTACTCGAACTTCTTTTCCACTATACATACCGAAAACCCGTTGTGTGTATGTGGTCATATCTATTTTTGAAAATACCTCTTCTCCGTCTCTGGGTGTTTCTTCAAGTACCTCAACTTTTTTCATTCGGTCAACTCGAAAGGTTCTCATATCCTCTGCCTCATCACTATAAGCAAGCAGATAGTAATTTCCGTCATTTATCAGAAGCTTATAAGGGCTTACAATATATTTCGCTCCTTTGCGACGTTCGACCTGTGTATGAACATTGCCGATTTCGTAATGCATGTATTGAAAACGGATTTTTGTAGGTGTGCGCCTTTTCCCGTACTCTTTCTTCGCCATTGCATGGTTTATCAAGTCAATTACGCGAAGCAAATCTGTTCTTGTTGTTTTCACTCTATCGCAAAGAAATACTTCTTCCTGTAACTTCTCTGCTTCATATATGCTTGCAAATTTCCCGATTGACTCCACGAGTTCCTTGGCCTTGCTTGCAGATATGAATTTCGTGGCATGAACACATTCCGCCAAAAGCCGCAGATCATCAAATTCGAATTCTCTTGATAACAGACGGTAATACTTTCCGCCTTTGACGTAATCGATGTCCATACCATATGCATTACGTAATAATGCAATATCTCTGCCAATGGAGCGGCGTTCAGCTTCTATACCCCACTCCGTCAACAAATAGTCTTCGATATCAGCGATCGTTGCAGGTGTATTTTCATCCGTCCTTTCATAGAAATACTTTGCTATATAGAAAATCTTCAATTTCTGCTTTTCTGATTTTGGCATTTTAAATCCCCGTTACTTTATTTGAACATTCTCTACACCGTAGCTCAGCATGATATTGATAATTTCGTTTCTGGAATAATTACAGTCTGATGCTATTTTATCAAGTGCGGTAAGAGTCTCTTCTCGAATACGCACAGTGATTACTTTTGTTCCATCCTCGCCACGTTTTCTGATAATCAACGGCTCATTACTCATTGTCAATCCTCCTATTATTTTGTAATGAGTATAGATTGACAACGAAGGTATTGATATGTTACAATACGATATCATTTAGTAGTTTATTATGATATCACAGATATAGGAGGGGGAACAATGAATGAACAATGGTCATTTCGATACCAAGTCGCTCTACCACTTGAGTACTACGGCAAAAAAACATTCGGCAATACATCTATTTCAGCAGATGAAATTTGCAATGGTGGATTTGCCGATGCTATGATTCAAATCATCTCAGTATTGTATTCTGACAAAGATGATTATGTTGAACTATCATCCATATGTGAATTCTTAGATCGTAAAACAGCCACTGAAATTGATAGAGAAAGTGCTACAAGAGCATTTGATGAATTTAAACGTTTAGCCGATATCAGATTATTACAGGGGGAAACATGAAAATGAAAAAAGTTGCCGTTTTGATCCTTACACTTTCATTGATCGTGCCGTTAGTCGCATGCAGAACTAAGACAGAGCCAACAACTACAGAGGCTCCTGAAACAACTATTGAAGAAACGACTAAAGAACAATCAGATGAATTAACCGAAGCTGATGCTCTGGCAGAATTACTTGTTTTCTTGCAAACCTCTTCGCATGGTGCAGAAGAAATGACGGATGCAATAATGGCTAAAGCTCCTCATAATACAGCGAAAATCAAAAATTGGGATATTTCTACAATCGAGTGCGATCGCGATTCGATTTTTAATTATGATGAGCAAAAAATAATGATCATATATGGTAGCTTCTATGCTTACGATAAATATGACAGTTTGATAGACAAATGCACTTTTGACGTTCAATATACCGTAAAGAAACTCAATAGTATAGTGATATGTATGATCTGGGAAGATAAGGTACATGTTTATTGGTAAAAGCCAGATTTGAAGGAGAGGGATTAGCACCCTCTCCTTTTAGTTGATCAGAACATGCTTCTGAATTGCCTCTTCAATCCGCTTTTCCTCAACTCCAATATATCTCTGTGTAATCGCTGCACTACTATGTTGTAAAAGCCGCTGGACAAGTGCGATATCATATCCGTTATTCTTATAAATCTCCGTTGCATACCATTTGCGGAAAGAGTGCGTTCCGATCCCTTCATAACCAAGAGCATCACAGACAAGTGCAAGTTGCTTCTGCACAGCACGCTCTGTAAGCGCGAAAATACGCTGTTTTGGCGCAATCCCCTGTCGCAAGCAATAATTCTCTATATATTGCTGTATGACCAGCGGAACTGTGAATATTCGCTGTTTTCCAGTCTTCTGTTCCGTTATCTCTAAGCGGTATCTGTCTCCATCCCTCACAATATCACACAGCCGCAGTCGCAGAATATCCGAGATGCGCAGCCCCAGGTTGCCTTCCAAGACAAGCGCTGTTGCAACACGTTCATTCGGTCTACAGCCGACTGTTCCTTCTCGCATGGTCTGTATAATCTCCTTGTACTGTTCTGTGGTAAGCGCTTTCGTCTTTTTGTTCATGATCCAACCTCTTTATCTTCTACCATGCAAAAATTTTTGACATTATAGAAAATATATAAAACTTCAAAAAAATCTGCAGTCCTTCCTCCATAAAGTTCGTATTTCGGCAGAGGGATAGTTCGTATAAATGCCGTCGCCGCACGCAAGTGTTGATTTTGCTTGATTCTGGTGTTCGTAATACATACATTATACGAACTTTTCGCCTCTGTCGCTGTGTGCGGCGGCCGCACATTCCTTTTCTTTCTTCTACTGGATCTCTTGGCTCCAGTAGTGGAGCCAAGAGCTTTATCCGATAATTAGCAGCTGATGCAGAAGCGCTTGCTACTGACCTGCTTCGTGTAGGTCTTGTACAGATCTGCGTAGGTCTTCTTGAATGCGGTGGTGTCGAAGCGATTGGAGAGAACTGAAGTCCAGCGGACGATGTAAGCGCCAACCTCAAGCTCTTCGGTGTCACGATCAAGCATTGTCTGCTTGATTTCGTCTCTGATGGTTTCTGCCTGCTGCTTCGCTTCTTCCAGCAGCTGCTCCCACTCCATAAGCTCCTCGATCTTCTTAATCATTTCGTTCTTCGTCATTGTAGTTTCTCCTTTCCTCTGTGAGGTGTTTTTGTTTTTGTTGTAATCATTATAGCACGAGTACGCGTGCATTTCAATTGGCAGATTGCACGAACTTGAGTGCATGTTTTTGTGCACTTTTGCACTTGATTTCGTGCAACTCATGTGTTAGAATATATGTATCATGGAGGAGGTCTTTCATTATGCCGTTACAGTATAAAATCGATGTGCTCGCCGCACTCAAGAAAAAAGGCTATAACACCAACAGAATCCGAACAGAAGGCTTACTCAGTCAATCGACGCTACAGAAGTTTCGTAAAGGGCAAGGGGTAGCTTGGGAAAACCTTGAAACACTCTGCCGTCTTCTGGAGTGCCAGCCTTCGGATGTGATAGAATATGTTCCCGATCATGCAGCGGTTGACCCAGAACATGAGGGGGAATAGATTCGGGTAGCCGCATATTTTTGTCCGATTAAGAAAAATGCGCCGCCCGCGCTCCGTCACTGAGCAGATTTATTATCAGATCACGGGTTCCGCGGTCACTTTCGTCACAGTTTATATTATTTCCGTGCAACGGTCACAAACGAAAAAAACGGCGATTCCTTCATTCCATAACGGAATTCGGGAATCGCCGTAATATTATTTAATTTTCCAATCCTTAAAGATTTCGTTAAGAGCCGCATCCATGGCTGCTTTCATGCTCTTTTGCATAATCGAAAATATCATTATTTCAAGATCCGACTATCTTCGATCTTTTTTCTTTTTCTTTTTATCACCATCTCTGGTATTGCTGATCCTCATTGCTTGATCTTTACCTCACTCGTGATGTGAAGTTTCTAAAGAGTCATTCTTCGGATGTTAAGATTATCCGACATTTGATTCTTTTGATCAATGTAGTTTTCCATGGCATTCTTACCGTTCAGCTGATAGTAAGCCCAATCTGGAATTAGACATCCATCATGGTAAAACTCTATCATCTTTTGGTTTATTACTTTTGCTTCATCAATCATGCTCACAGATCTCCTATGCTACCAATTTTGCTTTCTCAAAATCGTAAATGTCAATATCATAGAAACCATAGAAAGGGACTTTCACGGGAGTATACCCAAAATCTTTTTTGAATCTTATTTTAGCTGATAGGAAAGCGGCAAAGCCTAATTTGCCGAGTTCTTTGCACATTTCGGCGCTGGTTATCAAACCAATTTCATAATCGTTATACAACTCAGCTTCACATTCAGAAAAATCCTTCTTCTCCTTCGCAATATAAGAGAAAAACTTTTTTTCCATCAGTTCACTCATAGGAATATAACAGTTATGACTATGATCAAGATGGCACCATCTTTTTTCGATAATTCCGCCCGTAGTTCCTCCGACGCCAACCATAGTTCCAAACATTTCTTTCATTCTGACTCTTGTATATTCATAAACTGTACCGTCTGTATGCTCAAATGCGATAATCGGCTTATGGTCCTTAATAATTCGCGATACATTTCGCGCTGTCTGAAGCTGATCTTCTTTGACTACTTGAATAATCTCATTCGAATAGGTTTTGTCACGAATTTCCTTGTCCCGTTTGTTCGGTGGTTTTCTATAATCGCCAAGTTGTTTGATAATGTGGTAGTTGATCTTGTTACCTTCATAAAGTACCTCGTATTCATAATACAGAGAAAAGTTATCAAGATATTTATCCCGATTATGTCCCCATGTGCTTTCGCAGATTCCCATGCGTTTCCACATTTCTGAAGTTGAATAAGTTGTTCCAACTTCCCATTTGTACTTGTCCATAATTAATTACCTCCATTATTTTACATTATATATGTATTTGTTTTTGGATCGATGATCTAATCTTGTCCAAAGTAGAGAAAACTGCAAATTTCTTTGAAACATTTTTTATAATGTAAAGAAAAGGAAGGAAAACGATAGTTCAAAAAAACTTGCAGTTCTTCATTTTTGATTTTCATAGATAAACGATCCATTTTTTATCTCGTCAAGTATAATGTTATATGTACGATCCAAACTTCCTTCGCTTTCATTAAGCTCTATTATTCTTACGGCGGTCTCTATCGGTAGACCTCTCTTTACATAATGTCTAACACATACATAAAACATCTTATCTCTTTCGCACTTCGCTATTTTCTCATCTTTTGTCATCATAAACGCTCTCCATATTTTTCGATTAAGCAGCTAAGTCCTGTTCGTCTTCATTTTTCGTCGTGTTGTGATTGTCAGCATAGACATTCTTCTTTTTTGTTTCATCCGTTGTAACAACAAACATACTTGATCGACGATAATCAGGAAACTGTTTTTCAAACCAATCAACCACATATTTATATGGATTTTTCTGAACCTTGGAAACTTCTTTTACCTTTTCAAAAACATCAAGCAAATCCTTGGATGTCGACATAATGTAGCAACGCATTTTGTCATATTTCAAATTCTTGTTTTTATTTGGCTTCTTTACATCTCTTCCCGCCTTTACGACTTCCTTCAATTGAGGAAAATCATTCTTGATCGCAAGAAGTGTCTTATATTCTTCTGATCCATATACTGAAGCAGCCGCCGCAAACTTAAAATTCATGGTAATAGTGTTATTTGTAAAACTAATCTCGTAACCCACATTTCTTTTCATGATGAAAACCTCTCTTTCTTTTTTCTACTGGTTAATCAAGCTGCTACGCTATTGTCATCCTTCTCAGAGGCCTGCATCTGCGCAAGCTCTTCGAAGTATTTCTTATAACTGTCATATCCCTCAAAAGTCTTCAGGAACCATGCAAGTACTGCTCGATAAGGATTTACCTGAATTTTGGACATTTCAATCTGTCTCTTCAGTTCCATAAGCTGCTCAGCATTTCCGCTGACTTTAATGTAAGCTGCCATGTTCTCATAAGTCAGATTCTTGTTGGTGCGTTTATCAGGATTCTTCTTGATGTTTTTAGTAATCATCTTCGCGTTCGGGAAGTCTTCTCTGTAAGCTTTCCACAGTTTATACTCCTCTGTTCCAAAGATAACTGCCTTCTTTGCAAATGCCTTGGTTACCATAGCCTTCGTGTCATTGACGTACATAATCTTGTTGTTCATAGTGAACCTCCTTCGTTTTATATTTTTTGTTTTTTTGTTTTGGGAAGTTTTATTGTTGTTCCCTTTTTCTGATATAAGTATAGCACAGCCACTATCAAAACCTGTACCATATTTATTCTATGTCGTAATTCAAAACAAAAAAGTTTTTTAGGGGAGATTTATGAAAGAATTCAAAAGTTGTTGGATAAGATCAAACAAAAGTCAATAACATCGGACAAGCCCAAGTTAGGCTAAGATAGTCTGAATGAAACGCCATTTCTTCTTGACATTTCATATATACAGTTCTATGATAAACATACCGATACAAATCATCCGTGACTATTGTTTGGTGAGTTTGGTGAAAACAGATTAGAATATGAATTATAAGACTTTCAGCGTATAGAGCGCCTGAGATGGGCAGCCCCGAGGGGGCTGTCAATGGGGTTCAGGAGGCCGCAAGTTCGATTCTTGTCGCTCCGATATTGATATAGAAACCGCTGGAATCCGTGGATTTCAGCGGTTTTTCTTTGTCTGATTCAATCGGCAGACTCCAGAATCCTCCGGATCTGATCGGTCCGGATCTGTACCACCGGGAAGAAGGCATGGTCCTCATAGTCCTCATCCAGACATAATACGACGGGAATGCCTTCCGGGTTCAGAAAGAAAATATAAGTGTTCACAGATTCTCCGGAGGCGTCATTTCCCGGAGAAATCATCCATCGGATCGGTTTGTCATACTCAAAGACAATGCGGGACTGATCTTTAGGCAATGATTCCTGTTCCAGCCAAAGCAGCTGAATCATCGGAAGACTGCGGTTTGTATCTTGCGCCCTGGCCGCCTCCCAATCCTCTTTCACTATTTCATAGATTTCGCCGAATTCTCGGTCTTCCCTTCGGAAGACCTGTTCCCGGTCCGCCCGGTACGCATAGATTCTGTCCGGCTCAATCAGCTCCAGATAGTCTGATTTCTTTCCAAAACAGGACGCCAGTACCGATAAAGCCGCCAAAACACAAAGCAGTCCGGTTTTGTATATTTTTCTCATCGTCTGTTTTACCTCTTTCCTGAGCCTTTACGGCTGCTCTTCCACTTCACTTGAAGTCGTGCAGATCACGATGCCGTCTTCCACGGTTCCCGGGACAGGTTTCGGCTCGTTCCAGTTCAGTTTCTCGTAAATCAGGTCTTTCTCGGTGTCGTTCAGGCCTTCCTTCAGGTAAACATAGTAGTGTGTAGTGGTCAGCGCATCGCCCTTGTCGAGGAAGAAAAGGCAGATTGCCTGGTCCTGGCCGATTTCTCTGAGCGGATAAACAAGCGCCCGGAGCGTTTCCGGTGTATCAATCGCGGCGCCGTTTCCGTCCTTCCAGCCGCCTTCTACCAAAATCTCCGCGAGTTCGTGCTCCAGATCCACATAAGCCGAATCACAGATCCGCACCGGATGATAGTCTGCGTAGGCATCGTCCAGAATCTGCGTGCGGTACTGGCTGCTGATCACCGTTTCGGCCACTGTCGCCTCTGTCAGGTCCAAAGACGTATCGGCATATGTTTCCGGCGGCTTCTCGGGCGGAACAAACAGGCCTTTCCAGATTGCAAGACCGACAAGAAGAAGCACCGCCGCTGCCGCAATTGCCGTGAGCAGGCCTTTTCGCGAATAGGGCTTCATTACCTCGGCAGCCCGGACATGTTTGGGATCGATTCCGCCGATCGCATCCAGAAGTTCATCGCTTTTCATATGAAATATCCCTCCCTCACAAGGTATTCGCGAAGCCTGTTTCTCATCCTGAACAGGATGGATTTGACTTTGCTCTGCGAGAATCCATATCGTGTGCTGATTTCGGGAATCGAGTCGAAATACCAGTAGCGCCGGACAAAAATGTTCCGCTGCATCAGCGGATAAGTATCAAGGAAGGAACTGATCGTGCGGGAAAGCTCCTGTGCGTCGATCTCGCTCTCCACGTCGCTCTGTCCCGCGAGACACTCCGTCATCTCATCAGTCAGTTCCACAAAAAGCGCCTGTCGTTTCCGGCTCGTCTGCTTCCGGCATTCGTCGATCGCAAGATGCCTTGTAATCTTGCCGAGGAAGGCAAAAAAGTAGTTTCTGGGCTCATTCGGCGGAATGCGGTTCCAGGTCTGAAGATAAGTATCATTCTCGCACTCTTCCGCGGATGAAGGGTCCCGGAGAATGCTCTCCGCGATCCGCCGAAGACGCGTGCCATACTTTTCGGCGGTCTCTGAGACGGCGGTTTCGTCTCTTGCCAGATAGAGATCTATGATAGCCGAATCATCCATACCCTTCCCCTCCTTTCATACTTTTTCAGGGAAACACTGATTTATTCAGTGTTTCCTTTGAGGCCTTCACTGTCTACAGCGGATTTTTCATACCGGGCGTTGCGCTGTTATTACTGTTTTCCGATAATTTCAGTGAAAAAAGCTTCCGCATCTGCGGAAGCCTTTTCCTTTTGCCTGTTCACTCGAATAATGACTGTCCTGCCGGTTAAGCAAGCAGTTTGACGACATTCAGCTTCACGCCGGGGCCCTGAGTCGAGCTGAGGGTCGCGGAACGGATGAACTGTCCTTTAACAGCTGCCGGACGAGCCTTGATGACCGCATCCATGATCGCCTGGAAATTCTCCTGAAGCTTTTCCTCATCGAAACTGACCTTGCCGATCGGAACGTGAATAATGTTGGATTTGTCAAGACGGTATTCAATCTTACCGGCTTTGATTTCCTTAACGGCGTTTGTAACGTCCATCGTAACGGTACCGGCCTTGGGGTTCGGCATCAGGCCTTTCGGTCCAAGGATACGGCCCAGACGTCCGACGATACCCATCATGTCGGGAGTCGCAACGACTACATCGAAATCAAGCCAGCCTTCGTTCTGAATCTTCGGAACGAGTTCTTCGCCGCCCGCGTAATCCGCACCGGCCGCAAGAGCCTGGTCAATGCGGTCGCCCTTTGCGAAAACAAGGACGCGGACGGATTTGCCGGTGCCGTTCGGAAGAACGACGGCGCCGCGCATCTGCTGTTCTGCATGACGTCCGTCACAGCCCGTGCGGATATGCAGTTCAACAGTCTCATCAAATTTCGCAGATGCTGCCTTCTTTACAAGCGCGATGGCATCATTTGCATCATAAAGTACTGTACGGTCTACAAGCTTTGCAGCCTCCTGATACTTTTTTCCTCTCTTCATGTAAAACCTCCATGTGGTATTCTCGGGATTGTCCCTCCCACGATCGTATCTAAACTTACTCTTCCACCGTAACGCCCATCGAGCGCGCAGTACCTGCGATCATGCTCATGGCCGCTTCAAGACTCGCCGCGTTGAGATCGGGCATCTTGGTCTCGGCAATCATCTGAAGGTCAGCCTTCGAAAGGACCGCAACCTTCTTTCTGTTGGGTTCGCCGGAACCGGACTGGATCTTGCAGGCTTTCTTGATCATTACGGCTGCCGGAGGAGTCTTCAGAACGAAGCTGAAGCTCTTATCCGCATAAACGGTAATGATAACGGGGATGATTGTGTCACCCTTGTCAGCCGTTTTCGCGTTGAATTCCTTCGTAAACTGGACAATGTTGACGCCCTTCTGGCCGAGAGCCGGTCCTACGGGCGGAGCCGGCGTCGCTTTGCCGGCGGGAATCTGCAACTTAATAAATCCGTCAATTTTCTTTGCCATTTTGGCACCTCCTGAAAATGTGGTAACTAACGGGATGTCCCTCCCACTGCCGGTTCCCCGTAAAATACAGGGCCGGTGTTACTTCTTTTTGACTTCCGTAAACCCCAGTTCTACCGGAGTCTCGCGGCCGAACATATCCACCATGATCGTCACCGTCTGCCGCTGATGGTTGATCTGACTGATCGTGCCGACGGTATCCCGCCATGCACCGCTGATCGCCACGACTTCGTCGCCGATGTCGTAATCCACCACGATATTCTTTTTCTCTCCGATGCCCATGCTGAGCATTTCGTCTTCGGATAAGGGAACGGGCTTCGATCCCGGTCCGACGAAGCCGGTCACGCCGCGGGTATTTCTCACCACATACCAGGTCTCGTCATTCATAATCATATGAATGAGGACGTAGCACGGGAAAAGCTTATGCTCGCTGGCTTTCTTGACTCCGTTTTTCACCTCGACGACCTGCTCGACAGGAATGGAGACCTCAAGAATCTGGTCCTGAAGGTTGCGGTTCACGATGGTTTTCTCAATGTCCGCCTTTACTTTGTTCTCATACCCGGAATACGTATGAGCCACATACCATTTGGCCTCTTCCATGGTTCACCCCGTTCAGAAAATACTGCTGACAGTACCGATCAGGTACTGCGCCAGCACATCAACCAAACGAATAAAGCCGCACAGAATCGCGGAAATCACCAGCACGACAAGTGTCTGCTTGAAGGTTGTCTCCGCATTCGGCCAGTTGACCTTGCGGGCTTCCGCTTTCAGGCCTTTGAAGAAGCTTTTGATTTTGTCGAAAAAGCCCTTCTCCGCTTTCTTATCAGCCATAATTCACCTCTTACTTCGTTTCCTTGTGCAAGGTATGTCTCTGACAGAATCTGCAGTACTTCTTGGTTTCCAGCCGCTCGGGATGGTTTTTCTTTTCCTTGGTCAGATTGTAATTACGCTGATGGCATTCTGTACATTCCAAAGTAATTCTTACGCGCACTTGATCCACCTCCATATTTTATTGTGAACAGGCATCATTCACACGCCTTCCACAGAAAGACGCCATAATAATATATCACAGGAAACCTGAGCCGTCAAGGAGATTTTTCAGGTTTTTCGGGCCAATTTATTCCTGCGGCTGTTCGCCCTCCGGATTTCCTTCCTGGGGCTGCTCTTCGGGGTTTTCCTGCGGCTGTTCTTCCGGAGCCGGCTGCTCCTGGGGCTGCTCCTCCGGGTTCTCCTGTGGCTGTTCGCCGGGATTTTCCTGCGGGTTCTCTTCCGCATTCTCCCGACCGCGGGTCTCCGGCTCCCTGCCTTCCATGAGCGCCTGATAATCCTCGACCGTCCATACCGTAAGAAGCGCTTCCCGGTCTGCATTTTCCGGGAGATCCGGAACAGAGGTTTCGCCGCTCAGCTCGAGATACCGGCTTTCCGCTTCCGCAAGATTCTCATAATCCGGGAAGAGGTTCAACAGGCACCAGTAGCGGTGAACCGCTTCCTCCGTATCGCCCGCCGAATCATAGGATACGGCGGCCCGGTACAGAGATTCCGGATTGTCGGGCTGCATCCGGTAAGCCGTATCATAGGTCAGCTTCGCCGAATCATAATCCCCGTCCGCATACTGCTGCGCACCGGTCTCCAGCACACTGTTGAAAATACCGTAGTCGGTCGCAATAATAGCAAGGTCTATATAGTTCTGCTTCCGGGCCGCGGAAAGCATTGTCGGGTTGATCGTAAAGAAGGTCTGTACGGTTGCAACATTGTCGTGGACTTCGGTATACTGCCGGACTGCTTCGCCCACAAGCTCCTGGTTCGCAACCCACTGCTGCTCCCACTCGATGGGCTCCAGCACATAGAAGGGTTTCTCTGCTTCGGATTCGGACTCGCTCTCGGATTCGCTCTCCGACTCGGAAATAGACTCGGATTCAGACTCGCTCTCGGAAGCTTCGGCGGAAGCGTTTTCGCTGGCCTTCTCCATCGCACTGATCGTACCCTGCAGATCGGAAATGACAGCCTCATAGGACAGCCGTTCCGAATCGATGCCGGCCATTTCCTTTTTTACCTTTCCGGGCACGATGACAAACCAGGCGATGGCAAGACCGATCGCGGCACCCAGAAGTATATAGAAGGCATTCACAAGATACGAACCGAAATCACGGAAACGTACCGGAATGATCAGCTGCTCGCGGTCATCCTCACCGACGACACCGACATTCTTCGTTCCGCGCTCGGACAGGTTCGAAAGCTCCCGAAGGTAATACAGCGCCGAAACATTCCCGCGGTCTACCTCAAGGCAGCGCTGCAGGATTTTCCTGGCCTGGTCGTACTTGCCGTCGTCAATGTATAAAAGCGCCAGAAGTTCATAGGCCTTGACCATGTTGGAATGCACGGAAACAACCTTTTTCAGCTGAATTGTCGCAAGGTCCTTTGCGCCGTTTCTGGCATACTGAAGCGCCTGGTTGTATTTCTTGATGCCGTGCACTTCGGAATCCAGTTCGCGCATGTTGCGGCGCATGTTGTTGATGAAGCGGTCGGCAATGTTCGGGCCTGTGGTCATGTTTTTGCTGATAACCCACTCTTTCAGGCCTTCTGCGGACTCACCCATTGCATTCAGCACCAGCCCAAGAAGGTTCCGGGCCTGAATATTACGCTTATACAGGTGCAGGCTTGCGCGCAGCGCTTCGCGCGCCCCCGAAAGGTCGCGCACCTGAGCTTTCATCAGGCCTTCATTGTAATAGCGGTTTGAGGCATAGACGATCTTCTTGAATGTCCGGATATCCGCGCCGCATTTGGTGCAGATATTCTTCTGAAGATCGAGTACGCCGTTGCATCTGTAACAGTTCATAAGTCCTCCGGCTTAACGGTCGCGGTATTCAGCCATCAGTTCGACCATCAGGTCGACCATATCCTTGTCGTCATCGGACAGAATCGCGTTTTCAGTGTCGCCGATCTCAAGACTCGGTTTGAATTTCTTTAATTCTTCTTCAAAATCGATCATGCGGATCTCCTGTTCTGCCGCAGACTGCGGCGATCAATCAAAAAGTGTGACAGTATATTATACCATGCTTCAATCTTTCACGCAAGCATTTTCAGGACAGCGCGTTCGTAAGCCGAAAACGCAAGGGCACGGCACACTGGATCCTGCGAGGAGAAATGCTCCAGCATGACGCCGCCGTTGATCTCGAGGATCAGGAGCTTTTCGCCGACACGGATGATATCCACCGAGGCAAAGCGCGCCGGAATCGCGAAAAGCGCCTTTCCGGCAAGCGCATGGAGCAAAGAAAGAAGCTCCGCATCCGTCTCGACAATGCCCTTCGCGCCCTGGCCGAGGTTGTGCCGCCAGTCGGAAAGCACTTCCTGTCCGTTTTCGATGTGCGTCGCGCGTTCTTTCCGGATTGTGAGAAGCGGTTCGCGGTCGAGACAGACCACACGGTATTCCGCATCAATCGGATAATACGGCGACAGCGCGGCCGCATAGGAAAAGCCCTGGATCTTCCACAAAGTTTCCTTTGCCTCCTTCAGGCTCCGGATCAGGAAGACCCGGTTGCCGCCGGTCCCGTAGTTGTCCTTTAAGACGAGTTTCCCGTCCCGGGAAAGGAGTTCCTCGCATTCTTCCAGGTATTCCGCTTCCATCTCCTCCGAATAATGCTGCCCAAGTGTCAGGAAACGGTGCTCTGCAGCCGGGACGCTCTGGTCCGCAAGAAACATCGAGGTCAGCGCCTTGTCGCGGCAGATTTCCTGAACGGAGGCCGGATTCAGCCCGAACTGATA
Source organism: Lachnospiraceae bacterium (assembly GCA_017543275.1). Lineage (GTDB taxonomy): Bacteria > Bacillota > Clostridia > Lachnospirales > Lachnospiraceae > UBA1267. The sequence continues at coordinate 30,290 of JAFYGJ010000047.1, forward strand.
GCCGACAATAAAGCCCTGCTTTCCATCCCGGCTGAGCCTGTGCGCCCAGTTGTCGGAAAAGCTCTGCAGGCCGATTTCGTTCTTTTCACAGATTTCCCGCAGAATCTGCACAAAACTTGATACACGTTCTTCCACGTCCGTCCTCCTCTGTCTCTTCCTGTTTCGTGAAAAAGAAGCGGGCCGGATTTTCAGGACCACGCTTCTTCTTCTCTCCGGCGGAAGAACCGCCGGCCTATGAAAATGCCTTGCTGTTATTTCTTTTTGCGGTAAACGATGCCGCAGCGGCTTGGAAGATATGCCAGGAATCCGCTCCGGTCATCGTCATCCGACAGCGTCTCCGCATGATAACTGACCGCCTTATCGATGCGTCCGTATCCGCCGAATTCCTTGTCGTCGGTGCAGAGCACGACTTCGTAGTCTCCTTCTTCCGGCGTTGGAACAAAGTAGCCTGTAAAGGACTGGGTCGGATTCAGGTTGAACGCAAAGACGTCGCCGCGTTTCTCGTAAATCAGGATCTTGTCGCCTTCGTGTACATACAGGTTGTGTGCGTGATGGCCTAAAAGATCATCGCGCTTTCCGAGTGCGAGCATCGCCTTGTCGAAGTCGCCGAGGAAGGAATAGCGCAGGTCCTGCCGGTCCGCAAGAGACCACTGCCGTCTGCAGTAGTGATGGGACCAGCCGTTTCCTTCTCTTGGGAAATCGATCCATTCGGGATGGCCGAATTCATTGCCCATGAAGTTGAGATAACCGGAACCCGCGAGCGTATAAGTCAGAAGGCGGATGATCTTGTGCAGCGCCATGCCGCGGTCGATCACGAGGTTGTTCTTGCAGACCCGGCCCATCGACCAGTACATTTCCTGGTCGCAGAGCCAGAACATGATGGTCTTGTCGCCGACAAGCGCCTGGTCATGCGATTCGCAGTAGCCGATGACTTTTTCGTGCGAACGGTGGCTCGTCAGTTCGTACCAGATCTGCCACAGGGACCAGTCTTCGTCACGTGTTTCCTTCAACAGCTTGATCCACAGATCCGGAACGCCCATGCTGAGCCGGTAATCGAAGCCGATGCCGCCGTCCTTGATCGGCAGGCACATGCCGGGCATGCCGGACATGTCCTCGGCAATCGTCAGCGCATTCTCGCCAAGCTGATGTACGAGATGGTTCGCAAGCATCAGGTAGGTGACCGCCTGTGTATCAGTATTCATCGAGAAGTACTTGTCGTAGTTGTCAAAGCTTGTCCCGAGACCGTGATCGTGATACAGCATCGAGGTCACGCCGTCGAAACGGAAACCGTCGAAGTGATACTCTTCCATCCAGAATTTCAGGTTGGACAGAAGGAAGTGCAGCACTTCATTCTTGCCGTAGTCGAAAAGCTTTGTCCCCCAGGCCGGATGATTGCCTTCCGCGCCGTCATGGAAGAACTGGTAATCCGTTCCGTCAAAATGATTCAGGCCTTCGCGGACATTGGCGCAAGCATGCGAATGCACCACATCCAGAAGGACACGGATGCCGTTCTGGTGTGCCGTATCGATCAGGTGCTTCAGATCGCCGGGGCAGCCGTAGCGCGAAGACGCAGCGAAGAAGTTCGAGACCTGGTAGCCGAAAGACGCGTAATACGGATGTTCCTGGATCGCCATGACCTGAATCGTATTGTAGCCGTCCGCGATGATCCGCGGGAGCACATTTTCCTCAAATTCACGGTAGGTTCCGACCTTGTATTCCTCGGTTGCCATGCCGATGTGGCATTCATAGATCACCGGCGGACTGTCCGGAACGAAGCCCTGATCATGCCATGTGAATTCCTCATCGGGAAGCCAGGCTTCCGCGGACCAGATATAGGTCTGCGGATCCTGCACCACATAGGTTGCGTAAGTCGGGATGTGCTCTTCGGTATGGCCGTCCTTTGTTACCAGAACTTTGTATTTCTGGCCGTTTCGGATCGCCTCGTCACCCTTAAGCTCGATCTCGTAGACTCCGTTTTCCTTCCGGGTCATCGGATGGGAAAGGCCGTTCCAGCCGTTGAAATCGCCGAACACATGCAGTTCGTCCGCGCCGGGTGCCCATTCACGGTACACAACGCCGTCTGCAGTTTTGTGCAGCCCAAAGAAGTGATGGCCGTTTGCGAAATCCGCAAGATTGCCGCTTCCGTCTGTCAGTTCATCGAGCTTCCCGACGAAATTATCCATCCGAAGTTCAATATCTTCCTTGTAATTGTTCAGCAGTGAATCATAAGCAAACAGCTTATATGCCATGTCATTCCTCCGCTTGATTATCTTCAGGTTCCGCGATACTTTCTTTTGCAGCTTCCTCTGTCTCCGCAATTGCTTCCGAGACTTCCTCTGCCGTATCGGCAGTTTCTTCTGTCAGTTCTTCCGCTGTCTCAGACAGTTCCTCTGAAGCTTCCTCGGAAGTGTCCGGTTCTTCCTCTGTCTCTTCAGGTTCTTCTGAAACTTCCTCTGCGGGTTCCGGTTCGGAAGCTTTTTCTTCTTCCGGACTCTCCAAAGGCTTTTCCCCGGCCTCCACGAAACGAAGCGGCGGAAGGGCTTTCTTCTTCATAATGATGAAGAGAATCAGGCCGGCTGTAAACACAAAGATTGCGGTGAACTGGGCTGTCGTAAGGGGGCCGACCGTCTGAGGCTCTGTCCGGATGAATTCGATCAGGAAACGCGCCGCACTGTAGATCATCATGTACAGGCTGACAATCGCGCCGCGGAAGCGGACGCGGGTCGTCATATAGCACAGGAAGAAGAACAGCAGGAAATTGAAGGCTGAGCTCATAAGCTGCGTCGGATAGAGGCCGATGCCGGCAGGTGCTTCTCCCCCCGTCGGGAAGGTGACCGCGTACCAGGCGCCGTCCGGTGCCACTTTACCGTAGCAGCAGCCTGCCAAGAAGCATCCGATCCGGCCGAAGCCCTGGCCGAGCGCGATGGATGCAGCCGCGATGTCGATATAGCTCAGTGCCGGCTCCTTTTTTATCCGAAGGTATACGATTGCTGCCCCGACGCCGAGAACCAGTCCGCCGTATACGACGAAGCCGCCCGTCAGATCAAGAAGCAGTTTCGGATTCTTGATGATATCCGGAAAAATCGTGATCCAGTACATGAGCTTGGCGCCGATAATTCCGAAAATGATGCCGATAAATGCCGCGTTGAAAAGAATATCCGGATTCACGCCGAGTTTCTTCGCGCGGTTCATGCCCACAAGCACACAGCTGATGACGCCGATGGCGATCATCAAGCCATAGCCGTAAATTGTAACCGGACCGATATGTAACAGTTCTCTAAGCATAATTCCCCCTGATGTAAAAACTCGAGCAGGACGATAAGCCGGGTTCTGTCGCGAATGATCATCTGTCTGTGGCCGTATGTTGCCACACGGCTCAAGCGGCATACCTTGGAGCAGACGGGCCGCCTTACGCTCCTTTTTTGCCTTGCTTCGGATGGGGTTTACATGGCCGGAACCGTTGCCGGAACCGCGGTAGTCTCTTACACTGCCTTTTCACCCTTGCCGGGAAAACCCGGCGGTATATTTCTGCTGCACTTTCCCTGGAGTCGCCTCCGCCGGACGTTATCCGGCATCCTGCCCTGTGAAGCCCGGACTTTCCTCAGCGCCGTTTCCTCAAAAAAAGAACCGGACAGCCGCGATCATTTGTCCTGCTCGCGCTTTATTATATCACCTTTCCGCATAAATGTCTATGCTTCCACCTTTATTTCTCAAAATGCAGCTTCTCAAGCCGGACCTTATCCACATGCGCCATATCATTGAACAGTTCAAGCCGTGGGACGACCATTTTTCCCCCCTGCACAGAAAACTCAACAATCGACACCGAACAGACGCCATAAGGAAGTCCGGTCAGCGTGAACGGGAAGGGCAGGCTCAGGATGTGCGAGAACATGACGGCACCTGATCCGCCGTGTGCAAACAGCGCAATTGTATCGTCGCAGGGCTTCTCACAGAGATAGAGCCCGTCTTTTCTCAGAAGGCCGAAGCGCATGAGGAATTCGTCGAACTTCTCCGAAATCATCCGGTAATAATCCATGCAGAGATTATCCTTAAAGAAAGGATGCCGGTCCCATTCTTCGGATCCGACATAACCCGGATACTCCGTGAGAAGCTTATAGCCGAGCGTCCACGGATGGCCGCGGTAGGGTACCTCTTCCGGAGTTCCGACCTTATCAGGTCTCGCCTCTCCCCAGTTGATTTCATGCATGAAGTCCAGCACTTCGATCGGAAGGCCGTGCATTTCAGCGGTAAAAGAAGCCGTCTCGCGCGCCCGTCCCATCGGCGAGCTGAAGATTGCTTTGATCGGCTCGTCTTTGAGTCTCTCCGCCGTGCATTTTGCCTGGATCACGCCGTTTTCCGTCAGGCAGTCATGTGCGTAATCCGGTTCTCCGTGTCTTACAAATATCCGTCTCATCTCATGCTCCTTCTCTGTGAAATTGTGAAGACATCCTGTTTTATGCTGCTTCCGAAGCCCTTACCCGACACCGAAACAGCCGCCGCCGATGAATTCGCGGACGATGGAGTTTCGGGGGATTTCCTCCGTCGGTACCGGGAGGAAATAATCCAGGAATTTCAGCAGGCGCTTGGCCTCCAGATACTCGGGCGAATCCTCGGGCACGCAGAAAAGCAGCGGCTCCGCATAAGCTTTCAGAACTGGAAGCTCGTAAATCAGCGCCGAGTTAACCATCACGTCCGCAGTCTCCTGCCAGGGGAAGATATTGCGTTCCTCGCCGGCACGAACGCTGTCCCAGCGCGCGATCGTCGACTGCGCGGTATTGCCGCGGGTACGGGCATCCCGGACAATCCGCCGAAGAAGCCGCACATCGGTCGGCGGGATGCAGTTGTGTTCGTCGATATTCAGCGTCGTCAGCGCGCTGATGTAGATGCGGAATTTCTCATCCTCGGGAAGCGCATAAGTCAGCGAATCATTGAGGCAGTGGATGCCCTCAAGAATAATGACATCGCCGTCCGAAATCTGAAGCGTGTTGCCCAAAAACTCCTGCTTTCCGGAGACAAAATTGAAGCTTGGCATCAGGACGGTCTTTCCCGCTAAAAGATCTGAGAAGTTTTGGTTCAGAAGTTCGATATCGATGCAGGTGATCGCCTCGAAATCCGCCTTTCCGTTCTCATCCAGCGGATAACTGTCGCGGTCCAGGAAATAATTATCGCAGGCAATCGGATGCGGCCGGAGCCCGAGTGCCCGGAGCTGTACCGAAAGCCGATGCGAGAAAGTCGTCTTCCCCGAAGAACTCGGTCCGGCGATCAGGACGATTTTTTTGCCGGATTCCGCGATTTTCTCCGCGATATCCCCGAAACGCTTTTCCATGATTGCCTCCTGGATCAGCACGAGTTCATTCGCGCCGGCATTCGTGATCCAGTCATTCAGATCGCCCGCACAGCTGATCTTCAGCCGCTCGGACCAGGCGGTCGAGGACTCCATGGTGAGGTAAAGCTTTTCGTGCGGCTCATAAGGCCGGATTTCTTTCGGGCTCGTGAAGGAAGGCGTCTGCAGGATGAAACCCGCTGATCCGTCATAGCGCTGCAGCCGGAAATACCTGAGATACCCTGTCGACGGCACCATGTAGGCAAAATAATAATCCTGCATTTCGCCTAAATGGTAAATGTTTGTCTCGGATGCGCGCCGGTAGCTGAAGAGCTTCGACTTTTTCTCGAGGCCGAGCTCCTGAAAACGCCTTACAGCTTCTTTGGTCGGAACACTTTCCTTCCGGAACGGAATGTCCATACGCACGAGCTGCATCATCCGGTCGGACACCGCATCCAGCATTTCGTCGGTGCACTCTCCGCCGGAGAAACGCACAAACAGGCCGTTTCCGATCTGGTAATCCACAAAGAGCTGCCGGCCGATCTTCGGGCCGTAGACATCCCGGAACGCACAGAGCATCAGGAAAATCACGGAGCGCTGATAGGTTTCCGCGCCGATCTTGTTGCCGGTCGTGACAAAGTCCAGCCGTGCGCCATCCGGCACCCGATGGAAAAGTTCCCGGAGCCGCCCGTTGACAAAGGCCAGCACAATATCCTCGGAATAATCGCTCTGCATATCTTCTGCGATATACTGCAGGCTTGTCCCTTCCGGGTATTCATAGCGTTCTTCATTGATGATGACGTGTATCATTTTTGCCTCCAGCAAGGTTTTTAATTCCTGTAATTTCCTTTTCCGTTCCCTGCGGACTTTGTCCGCGGACTGAGAATCACTGTCCCTGAGATTCGACAATACCTCCTGCTGCAGTCCGATCTCATAGGAAAGCCAGGAAAGAAAGACATCACTCCGATCCCGGAGAAGACAGGGACCGTATTCCGCCTCTTCCGGGCTCAGCTGCATTTCTCCCGGAACGGCGCGGATTACCGTATAATATTTGCCAAGATCCAGCACCATCCGTTCCGCATCAATTCGAAAATGCAGCTCCTGAAGCGTACGACGGACCTCCGGGATGTCGGTATGCGGCGACAGGATCAGCTGTTCCACCCCCGAAAGGACTGAAACTCCGTCAAGAAGAATCCGACGCATCAGCTTTCCGCCCATCCCGGCAATGATGATACAGTCCGCCTCTTCAGGCGCTACAGTTGAAAGCCCGTCTCCTTCGCGGCATTCGATCCGGTCCGCTAATCCCTGTTCCCGAATATGCGCTGCCGCCCGCTGAAGCGGTCCCGACCCGATATCCGAACAGATTGCATGTTCTGCTTTTCCGTCCTCCACAAGCCGGATCGCCGTAAAACCATGATCACAGCCGATATCCGCTGCCGTATTGCAGGGGCGGACCATCTCAATTATTGTTTCCAGTCGGTCTGAAAGCTTCATAAAAGCTTCTGTTTCTCCTTCATCAGTTCCATCAGTTCCTGCGGACTCGTCGCTGCCGCCATCCGCCGGTCAATACTCTCGCGGCGGATTCTTCTGACCGCTTCCGAAAAGGCACGGGAAAGCTCCTCCCGGGGAAGCGTATCCGTGTAGCGCGAGCTCATCAGCGCCGCCACCTCCGAATAGTTCTCGCTGTCGATGTAGCGGTTCAGGATTGCGCCCGGGTTCACCGCCCCGTTTCGGGCCGAAAAAAGCAGGATCTCCGAAAGCTCCTTCATCAACGGGTCGGAAAAGTCCTCCGGCTGAAGCGAAATGCCTTCCGAAAACTCCGGTTTCTCCGACAAAACGGTCAGGACGAGCTTTTCTGCGGCTTGAATGCCTGAATCCCGCTCCCGCCGACCGCTTGCGCGTTCCGGATCCTTCGGTGCTTCCCTCGGCGGCGTTCCGGTCCGGCTGTTTCCGATCAGGTTGACCTTTCCGCGAAGCACCTGGTAATCGATCCCATAGGTCCCTGCAATCGCCTCCGTATAGGAATTCCGCTCGATTTCGTCCGTAAATTCCGCGAGTCTCTCCGCCGCCGAATTGAAAAAGCGGCTCTTGTCGTCAGGGTCGTTGAAATCATAGTCCTGGCGCAGCACGGAGATTTCGAACAGGAAGGCATTTTTCGCCTGGTCAATACGTTTCTGGAATTCCTCCGCACCCAGATTCTTGATGAATTCGTCCGGATCCTTATAGGGTTCCATCGTCAGCACCTTGACCCGAAGCCCCGCCTCTTTCAGGATCGGAATTGCCCGAAGGGCGGCTTTTCTTCCGGCCCCGTCATTATCGTAGCAGAGGATCACTTCATCTGAGTAGCGCTTCATGATCATCCCGTGCTGTACCGTGAAAGCCGTTCCGAGCGATGCGACCGCATTGTTGAAGCCGGCCTGGTGCATCGCAATTACATCCATGTAGCCTTCACAGACGAGGAAATTCCCCTTCCGGGCTTTCCGCGCCAGATTCAGGCCGTAGAGATTGCGGCTTTTGTCAAAAATCTTCGTTTCGGGCGAATTCAGGTACTTCGGCTCCCCGTCACCCATGACGCGTCCGCCGAAGGCGATGACGCGGCTGTTCTGGTCCATAATCGGGAACATGACCCGGTTCCAGAAACGGTCCGACACGCCTTTCTCGCTGAAGCGGAACAGACCACTGTCCCGAAGCAGGGAGTCCGGATAGTCTTTTTCGTGCAGATACTGGTACAGGGCCGAGGGGTGCGTTCCCGCATAACCGAGACCGAAGGTCCGGATCATATCGTCGCTCACGCCGCGGCGCCGAAGATACGAAAGGCCGGTCTTTCCCTGTTCAGAGCGAAGCAGCTTGTAGTAGAAGGTCGCAGCGTCCTTATGCACAGCAAGAAGCTGCGAACGGGTATCCTGTTCCCGGCGCATCTCTTTCGTGTATTCCTGCTGCGGAAGCGTAATTCCGGCCCGGTCCGCAAGCATTTTCATCGCCTCCTGGAAGGAGTAATTCTCATACTCCATCACAAAGGTAATGACGTTCCCGCCGACACCGCAGCCGAAACAGTGGTACATCTGCTTCTGCGGAGAAACCGAGAAGGAAGGCGATTTTTCATTGTGAAAAGGGCACAGACCGAAATAGTTTGCGCCCTTTTTCTGAAGATGCACATAGGAGCCGATCACATCCACGATCGGATTTCTTGTACGCACTTCTTCTATCAGTTCATCCGAATAATACATCTTCCGCCCTGCTCCTTCGCGTGGTCATTCCGTCCAGCCCTTCGGAATGAAGAGCTCCTGGTACTCGCGGACCGCGAACTGGTCCGTCATACCGGAAATGTAGTCGCAGATCACGATCTCCTTTCGCTCGCCCTGTTCCATCAGGCGGGTGTAGGACCGGGGAATCCGCTCCAAATGTTCCTCATAATAGTGGTAGAGGGATTTCAGCATCTGCTGGGCTTTTTTCTCCTCTGCCTTTACGCGTTCACTGCGGTAGACCGCCTGATGCATAAAGGATCTGAGCCCGAACATCGCTTCTCCGATCTTTTCGGACTGCAGGATCTCTTCTTTCCCGCTGCTCTCTGTAATAATATCGTGAATCAGCCGGTTCAGCCGGCTTTTCACCGAATGTCCGAGTACGTCGGTGTATTCCCGCGGAAGGTCCTCTTCCGTGAGCACACCGGCCCGGATCGCATCGTCAATGTCATGGTTGATATAGGCAATCTTGTCCGAGAGCCGTACCACCTGTCCTTCAAGCGTTGCAGGCATATTGGCGGTTCCGTGGTTCCGAATGCCGTCCACAGTCTCCCGGCACAGATTCAGGCCCATCCCGTCCTTCTCCAGGACTTCCACAATCCGCACGCTCTGCTCGTTGTGGCGGAAACGGCCGATCCCGGACGTGCGCAGCAGCTCATCAAGCGCCGCTTCTCCCGAGTGTCCGTAAGGCGTGTGCCCCAGATCGTGCCCGAGCGCAATCGCCTCAGTCAGGTCCTCATTCAGATACAGCGCTTTCGAAATCGTCCGCGCAATCTGCGAAACCTCCAGGGTGTGGGTGAGGCGGGTCCGGTAATGGTCCCCCTCCGGCTCCAGGAAAACCTGCGTTTTATTCTTGAGCCGCCGGAAGGATTTGCTGTGCAGGATCCGGTCCCGGTCCCGCTGGTAGCAGGTCCGGATATCGCAGGGTTCCTCGGACAGCATCCGGCCGAGGGATTCGCGGCTTTTTGCCGCGCAGGGACGCAGAATTTCGTATTCCCGCTCCTCTATCAGTTCACGTATGCTCAACTTGATTCCCTGCCTTTTCATTTGCAAGGGAGCCCGGCTTCAGTCGTCGGGCTCCTTCGCATGTTTTTTATTTCGGGAAGCGCATGGCTTCCGCCTTCACTTTTTCAGATTACTTCGCCAGTTTCGAGAATACGAACTCGTTGCCGTAGAAGTCTTCCATGATGAAGTTGCCATCCTCGTATTCGAGTTCAAGCGTTCCGCCGGTTGTTCCCTTGAGAACGAGGGTCTCACCGTCAAAGGTGTAACGGAAAGTCGTGGTGTTGCCGAGTTCATAGATCGCACCGGTTCCGTTCTTCTTGAGTTCGAACATTGACAGGCCCTTGTAGTAGTCCTTGCCGTAGAACTTCTCCAGTTTCGTCTGGTCGAAGCCGGCGAACGAGGAAACATAGTACATGCCGACAATTGCGGAATAGTCTTCCTTCGCAGGCTTGGTTTCCTTCTCGGTTTCCTTCTCGGTCGTGGTCTCTTCCTCAGTCGTATCTTCCTCAGTCGTATCTTCCTCGGTCGTATCCTCTTCCGTTGTATCCTCGACAGATTCGGTTTCCTCTTCGGAAGTATCTTCCTCAGTCGTATCCTCTTCGGTGGTATCTTCCTCAGTGGTGTCTTCCTCGGTCGTGGGTTCGTCGTCTACATCACGGAAGAACGCATCGTCATGCATCTCATCGTCTGCGATCGGGAGAAGTGCGGTCAGAACGCCCTGAATGCTGTCCTTCATCTCCGAATCATCACAGTAGCGGACACGCTGGGAAGCTCCGACAAGCGTAAGCCGATACTGACCGTCCTGGGTGTAATAGGTCAGATCGTCTGTCGGAACATAATCGTTCATTTCGTCCGTCGTAATCATAAACATATGATGCTGAAGAACATCCATGAAGTCTTCATCGTTGTACAGCTCAGAGAAGACAGAGTACTCAAGGCTGTCCGTGCCGTACTGTTCCGCAACCTGGTCCTGAAGTTCGGTATAGTCGTCCCAGGTGGTATCGATTTCATACCAGATGCCGTCTGACTGAATGATGGACCATGCATGGCCGCCCATGCCGCCGTCCGCGCCCGCATCGCCGGCGTTGCCGGTAACAACGGTGCCGTAGAAGCCGAGCTGCTGCAGAATGTACAGGTAAGCCTGCGAATAGCCGTCACAGACACAGTAATGCGGGGTTCCTGCGGTGTTGTGAACAAAGCATCCGAATGCGGTGTGGCCGTAGTCAGCCGCCTGTCTCTCTAAAAGATCGTAATCATAGACCGCCATGTTGATGATTTCATCATGGACGATACGAAGGATTTCTTCATCCGGAAGGGTCGGATCGATGCTGTCGATAATGTCCTGTGTTACCTCGTTGAATGCGTCACAGTCCTCTTCCCAGGTCTCGTAGGCATTCTCGTACGCGAAATACAGGGTATCATTGGTCTCACCGAAGTATGCCTGAATATTGGTCGTGCCGTTCCAGTAACTGACCCACCAGAGTTCGGGGTGGTCATAGCCGAGTCCGAGCCATGCGGTATAGAAATCCAGTGCGAAGTCATCAGAAGTAACATCACGGTCTGTCTTCAGGGTAACGATGTTGTCCGTCGTCGTCGGATCCTCGGCAAGCAGCAGGAACGCATCGTAGATATCACGCTGATCATCGGTGAAATGATCATAGAAATAATAGCCCGGTGCATCGTTGATCACAAGATCATCCACGCCCTTGACATAAGCACGCATCGCACGGTCCATTTCAGCGATCTCTTCTTCGCCGATGATTTCCGGGTTCACCATTTCGATCTTCGGAAGCACGCCGGTACGGATGAAATCAACCGTTTCGATCGTGTCGCCGTCGAAGTTACCCTTCGCAAAATCCTGGAACACAGAGCTCAGGTTGTCACTGACCGTGCTCTCATCCGGCGGAGTCTCTTCGGGTTCCGTTTCTGTTTCAGTCGGAGCTTCGGTTTCCTTCTCCGTGGTGGTCTCCTTCTCAGTCGGAGCCTCCGTTGTGGTTTCTTTTTCAGTTTCCTTGACCGATTCTGTTGTCGCTTCGGTTGTCGGTGCCTGCGTTTCGGCAGGCTTCTGTGTGCATCCCGAAACCGCCAGCACAAGTGCCAGAACCAGCGCCAGAACTGCTGTCAGACGTCTTGCTTTCAAGTCTTTCATTCTCCTTTCATTTTTGGATTTTCTAAATGTTGTGATATCAGGTATGCAAAATACCATCATCTATCATAGCATTTATTCCCTCATTCGTCAATCACACAGGGCCAGTTATTTTCAATGGCATAATTTTCTGCTGCCGAGCCTTTGCTGCAGTGAATCGTGATCTTCTCACGGGCGTTTTCGGGATCGTCGTCCGAGTAGCTGTTGAATGCCAACGACGTGATCACCAGGACACTGTCCGGAATCCATATGTCAGTAATCCGTTCACAGTTGTAGAAAGCATAGGCTCCGATTGAATAAATCCCGTCCGGAACCATAACTTCGCCTTCCCGTCCGGCCGGAACCTGCACCAGGACTTTCTGCGCCTTGTCCGTAATCATGCCGTCGAGGTCCGAATAGACCGGATTTTCCGGATCCACGGTGAACCCTGTGACCGGCAGACCGCCGAAAGCGTTGTATCCGATCATAGTCAGATTCTTTCCGATGGCAATTTCGGTCGTCTCTCCGTCACGCACCGAGAAATCGGCGTTCGCAAAGACATTGGTTCCGAGGATGTACAGGCTTTCCGGAAGCGTGACTGTGGTAATTCCTGTCTCCAGAAAAGCTGCTTCGCCGATCTCCGTAACTCCCGAAAGAAGTGTCAGATCCCGAAGTTTGGTGCAGTAGGCAAACGCATAGGTCTCGATCATGGCTGCGTCTGTTTCGGCCGCCGTCAGGTTGGAACACTGGGCAAAAGCCGCAATCCCGATCCGGTCCACACTTTGCGGAAGCTTCAGTTCCCGGATACCGGTATACATGAACGCATACGATCCGATGTTCTCGATTCCTTCCTCGAAAACAACTTCCTCCAGCGTGGAACAGTATGCAAAGGCATACTGCGATATCAGCTTCACCGATCCCGGTATCGTGATGCTCGTCAGCGGAAGGCCCATCAGCGCAGAGGTTCCGATATACACCGTACCCTCCGGAATCGTCAGATGGCCGTCCTCGTCCGGCATATTCGATGCGACCAGAATGGTACCGTCGCTGCTGTACAGCTTGCCGTCAATAATACGGTAGTTCTCCGAGTTCTCGTCTTCCAGAATGAATTCCGAGACCGCGATGCCGGAGAAAGCCGCCGGCCTGATCCACTGGATCGACGCCGGAAGTACACAGCCATCCGGGAACGAACAGCCGTAGCCCAGAGACTCCGCGCCCAGCTCCTCGAGGTTTTTCGGGAGTGCCGTGATTTCCGTGAAGCAGGAATACAGTGCCCGGTCTCCGATGACCCGGATGCTGTCCGGAAGATTCACATTGAACATGCCGAAGAACTCGAAGGCATGTGCGGAAAGTACTTCCACTGTATCCGGGAGTACCATTTCCGGAACGGACGCACCGGACGACACATCGATGATGGAATCCAGACCTGATCCGATGACCGTCACCGGCAGTCCTTCCACCCCCGCGGGAACCGTCACGATTTCATCTCCGCCCACATAGGAATACAGCGCCGCGTGCGTCGGTGTCAGGATGAAATGCATCGTGCCCTGTTCTGTCGACACATCCCGCTCTCCGATCACCGGCTCTACATCATAAGACACCGTAATGCCCTCGCGGGTTGCATATTCTTCCGCAAAACTTCCTTCACTGCAGTGGAAAATCATATCATCCGAGAACATGGAGCTGCCGGTGATCCGGATCAGGCTGTCCGGCAGATAGATTTCATAAGGATAATCATTGTCAAACCGGTTGTTTTCACCGATCTGCTCCATAATCGCAATGTCAAAGTCCTTTACACCGTCCGGAATGACGTAGACCTTCAGGGGATTCGCCGCAAACTCGATCATGGAGTCTCCGGCCTTCGACAGGAGCGCCCCATCCTGGGACGAGTACCAGGGATTCTCCGGATCGACTTCGAAAGCGCGGTGCGTAAAGCCCGTGAAGGCCTCCTGGCCGATATAACGCAGGTTTTTTCCGATCCGGATGATCTGCTGCTCTTTCGGGGCTTCCGACAGGTTGCTCGAAACCCAGGCCGAACTGAAAGCATATTTGCCGATTGTATGAAGGCTCTCCGGGAAGGCCGGGACTGCAAGGTTCTTTGTGAAATAGAAGGCGTAGTTGCCGATTTCCGCAAGGCCTTCCGGAAGGATTACTTCCGAAAGGCGCGAACACGCGAAGCAGTCCGAAAGAATCCTGACGCACTCCGGCGCGAGCTCGACGCTTCCTTCCATTGCCGCCGGACAGGAATGCGCCAGCGTATAATCTGCAGAATAAAGAACGCCGTCTTTCATCGCATAAGCTTCGTTTTCTTCCGGAAGAATGATCTCCAAAAGATCATTGCTGCACGCAAAAGTGCCGCGGCCGAGATACGTAAGGCCGGCTGGCAGGCTGATCGAGAGAAGCCCGCTTTCCGAGAAAGCATAGGCGCCGATCTCCGTGACAGTTTCCGGAATCTGAAGCTGAGTGAGCGCCTTGCATCCGCCGAATGCCCGGGAGCCGATCTGCTGCAGATTCGCGGGAAGCCGGATTTCCGCAAGGTCCTTGCAGGCATAGAAAGCGGTGGAACCGATTTTTTCGACGGTGTCCGGCAGAATGACCGATTTCACAGGCGTATAGCTGTTTTCACTGTACATAATCAGTTTGCCGAAAGCCCCGATCCCAAGCTCAGTTACCGGCAGCCCTTCTATGCTGTCCGGCACCTCAACCTCTTCATCCGAACCGCTGTAATTTGCCAGAACGGCGTGATCGTCGTACAAAAGGAAGTCCATCTCACCCTTTTCCGTACGGACGGACACCGTTCCGCACTTGCCTTCCGGCTCGATCTTAACCGGATCCGCAACATAGCGTTCTCCGTTTTCGTCCTCAATCGTGACAAGATAATACAGATCCTCCGAAAGCTCGGAAGCATGCACGATCGAGAAGCCGAAGGAATCCTCCAGATTTTCCATCTGGGAGCCTGTCAGCTCTCCGTCGCTCCATTCCGACAGCGGCAGCAGTTCCCCGTCTGCATTCCACGTGGGGATCAGCCACTGGAAATAGTAAAAAATCGAATCATAATGCGAGACGTCTATGGTCTCCTTGCCGCCCGAATCCGCATCTCCGGAAGCAGAGTTGATCGTCCGGATAGACAGCGTGCCGCTCTTCCTGTCCTCCTGCAGCACGATGCTGATATCGGTGGCTTCGCAGACGAGACGCGTAAAATAGGAAATGCCGCTCGACAGAAGACGCGTTCTCCGGGTCTGATAAAGCACGCGGCGTTTGCTGCGCTCGGCTTCCTCCATCGGCCAGAGACGGCTGTTCTCACCGGACTGCAGGACGACAAGCTCCGGGTCCAGCGCGAAATGCATAACGCCTTCCTTGTCCACATCCGCCGTGCAGTTCTCCAAAGCGGGAATGAATTCACCGTCCCCGACTCTGCAGAGGATCGTATAGCTCGCCTTGACGATGTTTTCCCGCTGTTCTTCAGTGAGTTCGATCGTATATTCGCCGTCCCGGATTTCCGGCGCCGGGATTGTCCAGTCTCTTCTTTCCGCGTTCTGCCAGAGCTTGCTGATGCGCTCCAGAAGGGTATAATACTCCCCGTTCAGGCCGAGCTCCTTATAGGTGTTCTGCATTTCGTAGAACTGGCTGCGGTTTCCCGACGGGTAGTACAGGGTAACGCCGCAGGCGTTTTCCACATTTGAATAGTTATGGACGATCAGTTCCCCGAGCCGCCGAAGAAGCGCTTCGCTCTTGTCCGCGTCGAGTTCCGAAAGCCTGTCGGTAAAATCCCCAAGGTCCACGAGATCAAAGGCGTAGAGCGTTCCTTCTTCCGCCTTTCCCGTGAGGCCGAAGCTCTTCGAATCATTCCGGATCGCCGCAAGACCTGCGACACCGCCCTTGTTGACGCTCTCCAGCATCGCGGAGGCGGCGTTTCCGAGCGCACGCTGCATCATACTGATTGCGGACAGGTCCGCGACGCTGATTGTCACGTCCGGGTCATAGTATTCGTTTCGCTTCGCTTCGTAATAATCGCGGTAGCAGTCCACGATCGCGCCGCCGATTTCCACGGGATCATCGCTGTCATTCAGGATACTGAGCCAGTGGTAATCCCAGCCGTCACCGGGTTCTACTTCCTCCGAGCCCACATAATAATCCGCGAATTTCGACCAGATCGTCATGTTCTCGAGGCAGCCCATGAGACAGGCGTCAAAGCCCACAAGGTCCAGGTTGTCCGCACCGGAGAATTTCGTCTCGCTCATCGCAAGATCCATTTCCGACAGCAGAAGCCCGTCGCCGTTATAGAGTTCATCCGAGCCGTAGCCCCATAAAGGTCCGCCGCCGTGATCCCACATGACAAGCATGTAGTGTTCCGCAGGGAAATATTCCGTGCAGAAATTGACAAAACCCGTGAGCGTTTCCTTTGCGCCCATATCCGCGTTTTTCTCGGTCGATGCGACAACGCGCTGATCAGTCCCGAGACTCATGTCAATGACACAGTTTTTGTCACAGGGAATATTGGTTGTCCAGCGTGTCGATCCGCCGGTATAAAGAATCAGGTTTGTACGCGAAAAGTCCAGTCCGGATGCCGCCATTTCCTCCATATCGTTGCTGGCGGCGCCGAGCGCGCTCTCAAGGTTCGAGCCAATCATATAGACCATGACTGTCCAGGGTTTTTCTTCGCCGGGCTCAATCTGAATGTCCGTGATTTCCGCGTCTTCGGAGTTGAATTCCTGGTTTTTCTTAGCCAGCGCGCGGGAATATTCTCCCGCATCGGAAGTGCTTTCGGAATTGTCGTCCGGATCGGCGTTTTCTTCTTCGGTCGGTGCTTCGGAAGTCTCTTCTTCGGTCGTTTCCGCTTCCGTCGTCTCTTCCGTACTGCTTTCTTCTGAGGAGCGCTCCGTCAGAGGCTCTGTTTCTGTCTCCTCCGGGGTCGTCTCTTCCTGAGTTGTCTCTGTCTCAGGGGAAGTCTGCTCATCGGTTTCACGGCTTGTCCGGATGACCTCCGCGCCTTCTTCCCTGCCCTTGAAAATGCCGCAGGAAGACAGACCTGATAAGATCAGGACTGCTGCCAAAAACATACAAAGACCACGCTTCATCACAAAACCTCCTTCATGGCCGGGGTTTATTCTGCCGAAACCGTTTCGGTCCAGGGCCAGTTATTTTCAAAAGCCCACTCGTAAGCGGAACTGTCTTTTTCTACATACAGCGTCAGCGGTTCTTCCGGCAGATCCCGATAAAGCCGGTCCGAAAAAGCGTAAGACCGGATTACGGTCACGCTTTGCGGAACCACAACGCCTTCAAGGCCGTCGCAGAGCGCAAAAGCGAGCTTTCCGATCGCAAAAACGCCTTCCGGGATCTCCAGAATGCCAGATTTCTCGTCCGGGCAGGAAATCAGCACCCGTCCGGAGCCGTCCATCAACATTCCGTCCACAGCGGAGAACGAAGTATTCTTTTCATTCACTTCATATGCGGCGATCCGGAGGCAGGTAAAACAGTTCACGCCGATTTCCCGCAGGTTTTCCGGAATCAGAAGAACCTGCGCTTCCAGCTCTTCGTAACGCTCCGCATTCCGGTCGCCGTAGCGGGTTGCTAACACATGGTTCCCGATCTTCCGGAGGCTTGCGGGAAGCACGATCTGCTCCGGATAAATGTCGGAAAAGGCGCCTTCTTT
The DNA here is from genome assembly GCA_017543275.1 of Lachnospiraceae bacterium. Classification (GTDB taxonomy): domain Bacteria; phylum Bacillota; class Clostridia; order Lachnospirales; family Lachnospiraceae; genus UBA1267. The sequence continues at coordinate 47,638 of JAFYGJ010000047.1, forward strand.
GATTTCGACCAGGTTCTCGCCGAAATCGATCTTTTTCAGTTTGGAGCAGAAGGAGAAAGCCCCTTCTCCGATGACTTCCGCATGCAGGGAGATCCGTTCCAGCCAGCCGTGACCCTGAAAGCAGTTGTCTCCGATCACCTGCAGGCTTTCAGGGAAGTCGATTTCCGTGAAATAGCCCGAATTAAAGTTGCCGACACCGAGTTCCTCCAGCCCCTCACTGAAATGAATCTCCTCTAAACTGTAGCTTCCGTTGAAGGCATAGTCTCCGATCAGCCGTACGGACGACGGAATCGTCAGGCTTGCGATCCGCTGGTGGGAGAACGCATAGGGGCCGATCTCCTCCGTCCCTTCCGGAATCACAAGTTCATAGTCCGGGCAGACGCCGTGAAGAAGCGTCTTCCCGTCCGCCGAGAAAATCATACCATCTATAATACAGAAATCCGGCGATTCCGTATCCTCTAATACAAAAGCCCCGATGGTCATGCCCTCAAACGCACCTGATTCAATATCCCGGAGTGTTTTCGGGATCAGAAGCTCCCCGCAATCCTCAAAGACGCCGGAAAATGCTTCTCGGCCAAGCTTTTCAAGCTGCGCCGGAAGTGCTGTGAAATGTTCCCTGCAGACGGAAAAGGCCTGCGACCCGACCACCCGAAGATTCTTTGGGAGATTAATGTCTGAAAGCTTTACATTAAAGAATGCCTGGTCTGCAATCACCTCAACGGTTTCGGGCAGGATGATTTCCCGGGCAACATCGCTTTCATCCGTGAAATAGTTCCATTTTCCGTAAAGGCTGTATTCCCCGGTACCGATGATCGTGACCGGGCGCCCTGCAACTTCAGCCGGGATTTCAATTCGTTCGTCCGTTCCCTTGATCAGCTGCAGACCCGCGTGGTTTTCAGTAAGATAGAATACCAGAGAACCGTTTTCCGTCGGAATCTCCGTCTCGGACTGCGGCGGTTCGATATCATTGCTTTTCATGATTCCGTACCGGGTGGCAAAATCGTCCGCATAAGTCCCGGGACTGCAGTGGAAAATCATGCTGTCCCGGTAGATGAAAATGCCCGTCATCCGGATCATGCTGTCCGGGAGGAAGATATCAGAAGTCGTCTTGTCCGACCACATGTCATACTGTCCGACCTGCGTCAGAATCGAGAGGTCCAGATCGCGGACTCCCTCCGGGACTACCAGAACACGCTCCTTCAGGACAGAAAACTCCGTCAGCGAATCTCCGCTCTTCGTAAGAAGTGCGCCGTCTTTCCCGGAAAAGCGCGGATTGTCGGGATCGACTGTGAAGCAGCGCGGAACGATGCCCATAAACGCACCGCGCTGGATCTCGGTCAGGTTCTTTCCGATATGGATCTGCTGCATCTCCGAATGAATATATTCCGAAGTCAGGTCCATCAGTTCGTGGCCGAAAGCGTTGTATCCGACCGACTGAAGACTCTCCGGAAGCTTTGGCATCTCAAGGTACAGGGGTTTATAGAAGGCGTAGTTTCGAATGGTCAGAAGTCCTTCCGGAAGGCTCAGAGAATCAAGGTGCGTCCAGGAGAAGCAGTCCGCGCCAATCTCCTCGGTATCCTCGTGCACCGAAGCCGATCCTGTCAGCGCTGCCGGGAAGGCGATCATCGTTTTGTGGTCTTTCGTGTACAGGCCGCTGTCCGTTACACAATAATATTCATTCTCATCGGAAAGGCGGATTTCAGAAAGCGCTTCGCAGCAGGCAAAAATGCCCTTTCCGACAGATTCGATCCGGTCCGGAAGTGTTACGGTCTGAATCGTCGCACAGTCCGAAAAGGCATAGTCCCCGATGCTTCTCAGGCTGTCCGGAAGCGTGATTTCCTGAAGATCCACACAGACCGAGAAAGCCTGCGTCCCGATCAGTTCCAGCCCTTTCGGAAGCACAATGTGCTGCAGGTCCGCACACATGTAAAATGCCGCGTGTCCGATTTCGCGGACCGAATCCGGAAGCGTCAGCGACAGCAGCGGATAATGCTCGCCGACACCGACATAGTCCATGTTGATCCGTTTGAAAAAGGCTTTCGGGCCGATCGCGGTCAGCGGAACACCGCCGAATTCACCATTCACCGTGAGTTCCAGGTCATTTCCCTCATAGGACAGAAGCACCGCATGATCCGCATAAACAGCCGCCGTCAGAACGCCTTCAGGCGTCTCCGTCCGCACGGTTTCATAAGCCCGTTCGGGCTCGATCAGGAAAGGCTCCGTCAGGTATTCGCTGCCGTTTACATCCGTGATGCTGACAACATAGTAGAGGTCTCCGGAAACTTCTGAACTCCGGACCTTCGTAAAGCCAAAGGAATCACCAAGCGTGAGGCTTGTTTTTCCTGTATAGTCGCCCGTTTCCCATGAAGATACGGGCATCAGCTCCCCGTCCTCCCGGAAACTCGGAATCAGCTCGTTATAGGCATAACAGATTGCATCATAAACGCCGACATTGACGGTTTCCCGACCGTCGGAATCCAGATCCTCCGAGGCGGAATTGACGGTCACTACCGACAGGCTGTCGGATTTCACATCCTCTTTTAAGATTACCGAAACCGGGTCCCGGTCGATATTGTAGCGGCTGTAGAAATAAATACCGCTCGCACAAAGCTCCGTACCTTTTGTCTGATAAATGCGGCGCTTTTTCGTGCTCTCCGTCTGAGTCACAGGCCAGATTTCACTGTCGTTCCCGCTTGTCAGGGCAATCAGCGCAGGGTCCTTCGTCAGATGCAGCACGCCGTCCTGATCAGGCGCAATCTCACAGTCCAGAAGAATCGGCCGGTACTGTCCGGGATGCTCTGAGAGGAAGATGCTGTAGTTTGCAGAAATCATCTCCTCCTGCTGCTCTTCGCTCAGCTGTACGGTATATTCTTCGCCCGTATCCTCGGATTCGATCTGCCAGTCTTTCCGGGCGGCACTCTGCCAGATTTTCCCGATTGTCTGGAGAAAATCGCTGTAAGCGGTACTGTTCCAGAGGTTCTTGTAAAACTCCCTTGTTTCAAAATACTGCTGCCGGTTCCACAGGGGATAATACAGGCTGACGCCGTAAGACTGGTCCATGTTGGAATAGCTTTTGACGACCAGTTTCGAAAGTGCATGAAGGACCGCATTTTCATCCGGGCTCTCACCGTTTTCTTCACAGAGACGCGTAAAGAAACTTCCGATATCCACAAGGTCGTAATCGTAGCCGGCTCCTTCCTCGCGTGATCCGATCTGTCCGTAGCTCTGCGAACCGTAGCGGACTTCTGTGAGCGTGGGATAGCCGCCGCGAAGAATGATCTCGGAGAGCCGGAGCGATTCATCTGAAATTGCGGCAACAACCGGCTGGATCCCGGAAAGGTCACAGACCGACAGCGTCAGGTCCGGATTGCTGTACTCCGAACGTTTGGCATCATAGTATTTTTCAAAGCAGTCCACAATTTCCGTGCAGACCGGGAGCGCCTCGTCATAATCGTTCAGGGCTCTGAGGAAATGGTAATCCCAGCCGTCACCGGGCTCCAGCTCCTCGGAACCGACGTAATAATCTGCGTATCTCGACCAGACTGCCATATTTTCAAGGCAGCCCATCATGCAGGCGTCAAAGCCGACAAAGTCGAGGTCCCGAATTCCGGCAAAATCAGTTGCGTCCATTGCAAGCTGCATTTCCGACAGAAGAAGCCCGTCGCCGCCGAACAGCTCGTCCGCGCCGTAGCCCCATAAAGGCCCGCCGCCGTGGTCCCAGAGGATCAGCGCAGCATGTTCGGCCGGATAGTATTCGGTGCAGAAATTGACAAAGGAAGTCAGGGTCTCTTTCGCGCCCATATCCGCGTTTTTTTCGGTGGATGCAATGATCCGGTCGTCCTGATCGCGGGAAAGGTCCAGGATGCTGTTCCTGTCACAGGGAATATCCGACTGCCAGCGGGTACTGCCGCCGGTGTACAGGATCAGATTGCTTTCCGAAAAATCAATTCCGGAATCTTCCATCTCCGCGATATCGTTACTGGCTGCTCCCAGAGAACTCTCCAGGTTTGAGCCGATCATATACACCATGACCGTCCAGCGCTTTTTCGGCTGCGAATCGATGGAAATACCGGTCAGTTTCACATCTTCCGCATGGTATTCCTGGTTCTTTTTTGCGAGCGCCCGGGAATATTCGCCGGAAGTATCGGGAGCGGATTCTGTTTCGGATTCCGTGGTTTCGGTGCCAGTATCCGTACCATCGGCGCCGGTTTCTGTGCTGTTCGATTCGGAGTCAGCCGGCGATGTATCTTCCGTGTTTTCGAGATCGGAAGCGGATTCGGCCGCAGCCTCTGTATCTGCAGTTCCGGTTTCGCTTTCAGGAACCGTACTCTCATAAACGCTTTCCGAAGAGCCGGTTTCCGGCTCCGGCTTTTTCGTGCAGCATACCGTTGAAAGGATCAATATAATTATAAGACAACCTGCGAGTATCCGCCGTTTCATACTCTTCTGCCCCTTGTTTTTATCTTATGAAAATGATACCGTTGATTCGTTCTTTTTTCAAGTCTTTTCTCGCGATCCGAAGCCGAAAAAGCAGGTTTTTCAGCCCTTCTTGGGCATTATTCATAATTTATTCACCTTTTCGACATTTTTTTTATTGATTTTATCATGCAATTATACTATAATAGCATTGTAAAAAAGCACTGCCGGAAGAGTCGGACAGTGCAGAAGGGAGCGTACAGTATGCAGTATTTGATTACGGGCAGAAATATGGAAGTAACTGATGACTTAAGGAATTACATCGAGAAAAAGTTCAACAAACTCAGTAATTACTTTAACGACAACACGGAGATTCATGTTACGCTCAGTGTTCAGCGGGGTGAGCAGAAAGTGGAGGTCACCATCCCGATGAAGGGTACAACGGTCCGCGCGGAGGAATCCTCCAGCGACATGTACACCACGATTGACCTCCTCGACGACGTTGTTGAACGCCAGCTCAGACGGAACCGTAAGAAACTGATTGACAGGAAACAGGACAGACCTTCCTTCTCTTCATATTTTATGGAGGATTCCAGCGACGAGGACGCAGAGGAAGAACCGGCCATCAAGATCGTCAAGTCCAAACGCTTCGCGATCAAGCCGATGGATCCCGAAGAAGCCTGCTTCCAGATGGATATGTCCAACCACAGTTTCTACGTTTTCTATAATTCCGAGACCGATCTTGTCAGCGTAGTCTACAAGAGAAAGGACGGAAACTACGGACTCATCGAGCCCGAATACTGATCTTTCAGGGCCACAGGCCCAAAAGTATCAGGCGCCCCGGCAAATGCCGGGGCGCTTTTTTCCTGACTCGTCTTCGGGATTCTGCTGCCCTCCCGGTGACGATTCCAAGTCACTTCGAAAGCAGCAGAATCACCCTTGTCTCGTAATTGCTGCTCGCTGAATTACCACTCCATCTTCTTACGGAAGTAGTCGCGGAGACCTTCGATCGGAACACGCTCCTGGGCCATCGAATCGCGGTCGCGGACCGTGACGCAGCCATCGGTTTCGGAGTCGAAGTCGTAGGTAATGCACCAGGGGGTGCCGATCTCGTCCTCGCGGCGGTAACGCTTTCCGATGGAGCCGCGGTCGTCGAATTCGCAGTTCATGTCCTTCGACAGATCAAAGTAGATCTGCTCGGCCTTCTCATTCAGCTTCTTGCTGAGCGGAAGGACAGCCACCTTGACAGGCGCGATCTGCGGATGCAGGCGCATGACGGTGCGGATATCACCGCCTTCTAATTCCTCTTCGTCATAGGATGCGCAGAGGAAGGCCAGCATGACACGGTCGGCGCCGAGAGACGGCTCGACAACGTAGGGCACATATTTCTCGCCCTTGGTCTCGTCGAAGTAGGACAGATCCTCGGAGCTTTCATTGATGTGCTGCGTGAGGTCGTAGTCGGTACGGTCGGCGATGCCCCAGAGTTCGCCCCAGCCGAAGGGGAACAGGAACTCGATGTCAGTCGTGCCCTTGGAATAGAAGGACAGCTCCTCCGGATCATGGTCACGAAGGCGGAGTTCCTCTTCTTTCAGGCCGAGAGACAACAGGAAATTGTAGCAGAAAGAGCGCCAGTATGTGAACCATTCCAGGTCGGTGCCGGGCTCGCAGAAAAACTCCAGTTCCATCTGCTCGAATTCACGAATCCGGAAAATAAAGTTGCCGGGCGTGATCTCGTTCCGGAAGGATTTGCCGATCTGGCCGATACCGAAGGGGATTTTTTTGCGGGTCGTACGCAGGACATTCTTGAAATTCACGAAAATACCCTGTGCGGTTTCGGGACGCAGGTAAACCGTCGACTTCGCGTCTTCGGTAACGCCCATGAAGGTTTTGAACATCAGGTTGAACTGGCGGATATCCGTGAAATCACGCGCGCCGCAGGAGGGGCAGGCAATTTCGTGCTCGTCGATATAGGCCTTCATTTCCGCATTGGTCCAGCCGTCAATGGCTTTCTCCGGAACAATACCCTGTTCTGCCATGTAGTCCTCGATCAGCTTGTCCGCACGGAAGCGCTCGTGGCAGGTTTTGCAGTCCATCAGAGGATCCGAGAAGCCGCCGAGATGGCCGGATGCAACCCAGGTCCGCGGATTCATCAGGATCGCGGAATCCAGGCCGACATTGTAGGGGGATTCCTGGACAAATTTCTTCCACCAGGCCTTCTTGACATTATTCTTCATCTCGACACCGAGCGGGCCGAAATCCCAGGAATTCGCGAGACCGCCGTAGATCTCGGAACCGGGATAGACAAAGCCTCTTGATTTGCAGTGGGCGACGATTTTCTCCATAGTCTTTTCCATCATGTTTATAATTCGCCTTTCTGCGAAAGGCACCAATGGGGTTATGAAACCCATCGCCCTTCCGCTTTTTATATTTGTTTGCTATACTGTTTCCACAGGCTCAGCACACTACAGAACCCGGGGAGGTGAGTGGCGGGGCTGAATAGCGGCAAACCCCGCATGTTTATATGGTGTCGGCTGTCCTTAAGGTATCAATGAGTGGCGCAAGAAAGTAGCCCGTAAACTTATCTCTTCCGAAGTTGTCTCGATTTCGCCGGA
>JAFYGJ010000048.1:0-10424 GCA_017543275.1 Lachnospiraceae bacterium
CAACAGTATTCTGTAACCTTTATTTCTTCGGCCGGGTCCAGGACATATAGTCGCAGTTCGGCGCATCTTCGCAGCCGTAATAGCGGCGGCCTTTCCTGGTACGGCGTACGACAAGGGCTTTGCCGCACTTCGGACATACGAGGTCCGTGCGCTCCAAAAGCGGCCTCGTATTCCGGCACTCCGGGAAGCCCGGGCAGGCCAGGAATTTCCCGTTCCGCCCGTATTTGATGACCATGTTGCGGCCGCAGTTCTCGCAGATGATGTCGGTCACTTCATCTTCTACTTTCACTTTCTCAAGCTCCTGCTCCGCGTGCGAAAGTTCTTCGGAGAAGCCCGGATAAAACTCGCGCATCAGTTCATGCCAGTCCTCTTTTCCTTCCTCCACCTCGTCAAGCTGCTTCTCCATCGAAGCCGTGAAGCCGAGATCGACGATGTCCGGGAAGGACTTCAGCATCAGGCTGTTGACGACTTCACCAAGCTCTGTCACAAAGAGGTTGCGGCCTTCCTTCGTGATATAGTGCCGCGCCAGGATCGTCGCAATTGTCGGGGCGTAGGTCGAAGGCCGTCCGAGCCCCAGGTCTTCCATCTCCCGCACGAGCGTCGCTTCCGTGAAATGCGCCGGCGGCTGCGTGAAATGCTGCTGCTTCTTCGATTCCAGAAGGGAAAGGACTTCGCCCTCCTGCAGGCTTTCAAGGCCCTTGTCCTTTTTCGGCTTCTCTTCGTCCGAGTCATATGCCAACAGGAATCCCGGGAACGCAAGGTGCGTGGAAACAGCCGTAAAGGAGTGTCCCGCGCATTCAAAGCGTCCGCTGACAGACTCGTAGACCGCCGATTTCATGCGGCTTGCGGCAAAACGCCGGTAAATCAGGCTGTAAAGGCGGTACAGGTCCCGCTGCAGGTCGGATTTGATGCTTTCAGGCGTAATCGACATATCGGTCGGCCGGATCGCCTCATGCGCGTCCTGCGCACGGTCGGAGTTTCGGACCGCACCGGGACCGACATACTGCGCGCCGTAGTTTTCCCGCACCCAGGCCTTGCACATGGCATCCGCTTCGGCCGCGACACGCGTCGAATCGGTACGAAGATAGGTTATGAGACCGATCGTTCCGTGTCCCGGAAGCTTCACGCCTTCGTAGAGCTGCTGCGCGAGGCGCATCGTCTTACTGGTTGAGAAATTCAGCCGATTCGCAGCGTCCTGCTGCAGGGTTGACGTCGTAAAGGGGAACGGAGCCGCCTTGTGCCGCGTCGAATTCTTCTTCTCGGCAAACGTAAACTCCTGCCCCTGAAGAGAATTCACCACCGCATCGGTCTCCTGCTCGGATGAAAGCACGGTCTTCTTTCCGCCCTCGCCGTAGTATTCCGTCTCAATCTTTGTTCCCGAACCGGCCCGAACCGTGCAGGAAAGGGTCCAGTATTCCTGCGGAACAAAGGCCGCAATCTCATTTTCCCGGTCCGCAATCATCCGTAAAACCGCGCTCTGCACGCGGCCTGCGGAAAGCTTGCCCTTGACCTTTTTCCAGAGAATCGGCGAAAGCTCGTAGCCGACCACGCGGTCCATCACACGGCGCGCCTGCTGTGCATTCACCAGGTTTTCGTTCAGGGATGACGGGTGCTTCAGTGCATCCTTCACGGCGTTTTTCGTGATCTCATTGAAGGTGATCCGGTAAATATCCTTACCGCTCTCCCGAAGCTTCAGTCCCTCCATCAGGTGCCAGGAAATCGCCTCTCCTTCCCGGTCCGGGTCGGTCGCGAGATAGATCTTGTCGGCCTTCTTCACAGCCTTCTTGAGGTCGGCCATGATCTCGCCCTTGCCGCGGATCGTAATGTACTCCGGCTCGAAATCATGCGCCTTGTCGACGCCGAGCCGGCTTTTCGGCAGGTCCCGGATATGGCCCGCCGAAGCGATCACATCGTACCCGCTTCCCAGGAATTTCTTGATTGTATGCACCTTGGCGGGCGACTCGACTATGATCAGTTTATTCGCCATCGGAAGTTTCCTCCTTCGTCTGCGCCTCTTTTAAAGTCCGGATATACCGGATCGTATACATCGTAAAAGAATACAGCATCATCGCGCAGCAGATGCCGATTGAAATCCAGGAAATGAGGTCCGGAAGCCGCGGGGGCCACAGAAGATGCAGGCCCATCATCAGAAATAAAAGCACTGTCGTCAGCTTCCCGTGCCAGACTGCGCCTTTCACGACGTTCGCCTTTTTAATGGTCACAAGGCCGAGAATGCCGCTCACGATTTCCTTCACGACAATGATGATCGTCGGCACCCACATCAGCGGGTATTTCGTGATCAGGCAGACCATGAGTCCGATCTGCGTCAGTTTGTCGCCGATCGGGTCAAGCGCCTTTCCGACGTCACTGACCTGGTTGTATTTCCGCGCGATCGGCCCGTCAATCACATCCGATGCACAGGATATGATCAGCACGATCGCTGTCCAGAGTGTATTCTGCCGGCCGATATAGAGATACATAAAAACCGGCACCAAAAGTATCCGTAACAGGGACAGCGCATTCGGCACTGTCAGGATTTTATTCTTCTTCTCTTCCATACGCAAAACCTGTTTTTATACTGACATTCGCTGCCGCACAATTTCATAGGCTAAAACGCCGGCCGCGACCGAAGCATTCAGCGAATCAATATCGCCCTTCATCGGGATGCGCGCCGTCATGTCGCACTTTTCGCGGACCAGGCGCGAAACGCCCTTTCCTTCCGCGCCGATCACAAGACCGATCGGCCCGCGAAGCGGGAGGTCATACATCAGCACACCGTCCATATCCGCACAGACAAACCAGATGCCCCGTTCCTTCAGCTCGTCAATCGTGCGCGCAAGATTCGTGACCCGCGCGATTTTCGTGTAATTTGCGGCGCCGGCCGAGGTGCGGACAACCGTCGCGTTGACGGAAACCGCCCGGTTTTTCGGAATAATGACGCCGTGCGCCCCCGAAAGATTCGCGGTCCGGATGATCGCACCGAGGTTGTGCGGATCCTCGATTCCGTCTAAAAGCAGCAGGAAGGGCGCTTCGTTTTTCGCTTCCGCTTCCCTGAGAAGATCCTCCGGCTCGTAATAGGTCCATTCTGAAAGAAGCGCAATGAGCCCCTGGTGCTTGCCTGTCCGGGACAGACGCGAAAGCTTTTCTTTCGGCACCGTATCAACCCGGACGCCGGCTTTTTTCGCCTCCGAAACGACGGAAAGGAAGGCGCCGTCCTTGAGTCCCTCCTGCGCGAAAAGCCGCTCCAGCGGCATACCCGCCCGGAGCGCCTCCATCACCGCGTTCCTGCCTTCAATTGTCAGGTTTTCCTGTTCCATAGCCAAATTTATGATCTCCGGTTTATTTCAGATCCTGTTTCTGTTTTGAAACTGCTTCAAAGCCCAGCTTTACAAGCTCCGTGAGGCGTGCATAGCGTTTCTGAAGGTAGAGATACCCGATCAGGGCTTCAAAACCCGTCGCCTCGTGATACTGCAGGATCGTCGCGTTTTTCGCTTTTGTATAGACTTCCGCATTCCGGCCCCGTCTGTAGACAGCTTCTTCCTCCGCCGTCAGCATAGGAAGGATCGCGGTAACCGCCGCTGCCTGGAAGCGCGCATTCGCCCGTTCAGAACAGTCCCGGTGCAGCTTCTGTGCCTGCCGGTTCCCGCGGTACAGCATCTCCGTCCGGTTCAGAAGCTCGTAAATATTGTCGCCGATATAAGCCAAGGCAAGCGGCGAATACTGCGAAGGATCGATGTCCGGAAGGTCAAAAGCCCGGACAATCTCCGAAATCAGTTCTTCCTGCCGGTCCTCCGTAAGATTTCCCTCTATTGCAGTGCTTTTTTCAGGGCTCAGGCTCTCTCCCATGTCGTTCCTTCTCTCGTATCCCTGAGCACAATTCCTTTTTCAAGAAGTTCCGCCCGGATCCGGTCGGCTTCGGCAAAATTCTTTTCCTTCTTCGCAGCTTTCCGAAGCGCGATCTGCTCTTCGATCCACGAAACCAGTTCGCTGTCCTCTTCCGCTGCCTTTTCTTCGCGTTCGCGGAACAGGTCCAGGGAAAGGACTTTGTCAAAGGATTCAATCAGCGCTTTCTTCGTCGCCGCATTCGCATCCGCCTTCAGCACATCGTACAGCACGGTCAGCGCCATCGAAGTATTCGTGTCGTTTCCGATCGCCTCTTTGAAGCGCGCGTCGTATTCGTTGAAAACCTCCTGATCCACGTCTCCGCTTTCTTTTTCGGCATCTTTCGCGATCTGAAGCGTCCGCCGAAGAAGCTTCGAGAAGGCTGCCGCAGCATTGTCCAGCGCGTCAAAGGAGAATTCCAGCGGCTTCCTGTAATGCGACTGCAGGCAGAAGAAACGATACACTAAAGGATCATAGCCCTTCTCCTCCAGCACCGTAACGGTCAGGATGTTGCCCTTGGACTTACTCATCTTGCCTTCGCGGTCGTTCAGATGGTGCACGTGATACCAGTAATTGCACCACTTGTGGCCGAGATAGGACTCGGACTGCGCGATTTCATTCGTGTGATGCGGGAAAATGTTGTCAACGCCGCCGCAGTGGATGTCCATGTATTCGCCGAGATGCTTCATGCTGATGCAGGAACACTCGATATGCCAGCCGGGATATCCGACGCCCCAGGGGCTGTCCCATTTCAGGGCCTGATCCTCGAACTTGGACTTTGTAAACCACAGCACGAAATCGTTCTTGTTCCGCTTGTTTTCATCCTCATCCACGTCGTCGCGGACGCCGACTAAAAGCTCGTCTTCACTCTGGTTCCCGAGCACATAGTAGTTGTCCAGTTTCGAAGTGTCGAAGTAAACATTTTCGCCGGCCTTGTAAGCATAGCCTTTCTTGAGAAGCACTTCGATCATGTGAATGAACTCCGGAATGCAGTTCGTCGCGGGCTCCACGACATCGGGCATCTTGATATTGAGCTTTTCCATGTCGGAGAAGAAAGCCTTCGTGTAAAACTCCGCAATCTCCATTACCGTCTTGTGCTCGCGCTTCGCGCCGGCAAGCATCTTGTCCTCGCCGGTATCCGCATCGGACGAAAGGTGACCGACGTCGGTGATATTCATGACGCGCTTCACATCATAGCCGAGATACCGGAGCGTCTTCTCCAGCACGTCTTCACAGATATAGCTTCTCAGGTTTCCGATATGCGCATAATGGTACACGGTTGGGCCGCAGGTGTACATCGCGACCTTTCCGGGCTCATTCGGAACGAAGTCCGAAACGCGTCTTGTCATGGTATTGTACAGTTTCATAAATGCCTCCTGACCTGAGAAACTCACTCCTCCGACCAGATTTCCTGATCCGGGGATTTTCTGTTCTCTTCTGCTTTCTTCAATGCATCCAGTCTCTCGCGGATCTGATCCATCTCGTTCTGGACCGGATCCGGAAGATCGATCTGGTTGAGTTCTTCATACGGAATGCGGATGTTGTTCCGCTTCACGACATGGCCCGGAACGCCGACGACCGTGGAATTCGGCGGGACCTCTTTCAGGACAACGGAACCCGCGCCGATCTTCGAGTTCTCGCCGATCGTAAAGGATCCGAGGATTTTCGCACCGGCTGAAATCATGACGTTGTCACCGATCGTCGGATGGCGCTTGCCTTTTTCCTTACCGGTGCCGCCGAGCGTCACGCCCTGGTATAAGGTTACGTTTTTCCCGATAATCGTGGTCTCGCCGATGACGACACCGTGCCCGTGGTCAACGAAGAAGCCTTCGCCGATCTCCGCGCCCGGATGGATCTCGATCCCGGTCTTATGCGCCGCGCGCTGCGATATCCGGCGCGCACGCAGGTATTTTCCTTTCAGGTAAAGCCGGTGGCTCCGCCGGTACGCCAGCATCGCCCGGAACGAGGGGTACAGAAACACCTCCCATTTCGAGCGCATCGCCGGATCGCGGTCCGCGATCAAAGCCATCTGCTCTTTGACAAACTGGATATACTTCATCATACTTCCCCGGCAACAGCAGCCAGAAGGCACACCGCCTGCGCGGAGATGCCCTCTCCCCTTCCGGTAAAACCGAGATGCTCCTCTGTCGTGGCTTTCACACTGACCCTCGAAGGATCAATCTGAAGCGCCGCTGCGATATTCTGCACCATCTCGTCATGGTAGGGCGCCATCTTCGGCGCCTGCGCGATAATCGTCGAATCCACGTTTTCAATCCGGTACCCGGCGGCCCATATGCGCGCGCCGACCTCCGAAAGAAGCATCCGGCTGTCAGCGCCCTTGTACTTCGGATCACTGTCCGGGAACAGCTTCCCGATATCCCCAAGCGCTGCCGCACCAAGAAGCGCATCCGCGATCGCATGCAGCAGGACATCCGCGTCCGAATGCCCTAAAAGCCCCCGCTCATAAGGAATTTTCACGCCGCCGATGATAAGATCCCGCCCTTCTGCGAGCCGGTGTACGTCGTAACCTGTTCCGATTCTCAAACGATTTCTCCCTGTTTTTTCCGGTTTTTCAGGCCGGATTTCTCAGATTTTTCGGTCCAATTCTCCAAAAAAACTGTGTCTGAGTGCCTATATTACCATTTTATTCTGGTTTCTTCAAGCCTGAATTTTGCTTTCTTCTGCTCTTCTTCCGAAGCCCTTTCCCGGAATCTGCGACAGAAGGACCGCACAGAGCATCAGCGCGCAGCCCAGATAATCGCGGCCCGTAAGGCGCTCCCCAAGGATCAGCGCCCCGGCGATCACACTGAAAACGGACTCCATCGACAGCAGGATCGAGACGACCGTCATGTTCGTTCCCTTCAGGGAAACCATCTGCAGCGTATAGGCGATTCCGGATGACAGAATGCCAAGGTAGAGCACCTGCCAGATATTATGGGTAAGCGCAGCCGGGTTCGGGGTCTCTAAGATCGGCGCAAAGACTGCCGACAGCACGAAGCAGGTCAGGAACTGGATGCAGGACAGCCTGACGCAGCTGCATTTCAGGCTGAAATGGTCAATCAAAAGGATCTGCACTGCAAAAAGCACGGCGCATGGCACGATAATCAGATCGGATGTGCGGAAGGAAAAGTCCCCGCGGATCGACAGGAGGTACAGCCCGACTGCCGCAACCGCGACCGCAGCCCAGATGAATAGCCCGACCTTTTTCCGGAAAAATAGCCCGAAAACCGGCACGAGCACCATGTAAAGCGCGGTCAGAAAGCCTGCTTTCCCGGCTTCCGTCCCGTGATCCAGCCCGTACTGCTGGAGATAAGTGGCGCCGGCGAGCATCACACCGCACAAAAACCCGCCGAGCCAGAGCGCGCGCGTATTTTCCCGCGTCTGTTCCGACAGGATATGCCGGAAATCCCCTTTTGTAAAAAGCAGGATCACCGGCAGGAGAAACAGAAACGCAATCAGCGAACGCGCCGCATTAAAGGTGAGCGCGCCTGCGGTATTGCCTTTCTGCATGACAAAAGCCGTTCCCCAAATCAGTGCTGCCAATAAAGGAAGTACCGTCTGTCTGATCTGTTTCGGCATAAAGTCTCCTTATACCTCTTCTTTCCACCCGATAAGATCCTTCACAATCTCTCCCGCCATCAGAAGCCCCATCACGGAAGGCACAAAAGCGACGGATCCCGGGGTGCTTCTCCTTTGCGAAATTTCGCTGTTTAAGGCCTCGTCCGGTTTCAGCGGCTCTTCTTTCGAATACACACACTTAACGCCGGAAATGCCCCTTTTTCGAAGCTCTCGGCGCATGATTTTGGCAAGCGGGCAGACAGAAGTCTCCGAAATGTCCGCGACCTCGAATTTCGATGCATCCAGCTTGTTCCCGGCGCCCATCGCAGAGATTACCGGGACGCCGGCTTCTTTCGCGCATTCAATGAGCTGCAGCTTCCCGGAAACCGTATCGATCGCGTCGGCCACATAGTCGTACGCTGAAAATTCAAAGGAATCTTTCGTTTCCGGCAGGAAGAACACGTCGCGGACTTCGACGATGCAGTCCGGATTAATCTGTGCTATCCGCTCCCGTGCGGCTTCGGTCTTTTTCCGGCCGATCGTATCGCGAAGTGCGAAAAGCTGCCGGTTCAGGTTGGATTCGGCGACCGTGTCGTGATCAATAAGGACCAGCTTCCCGACGCCGGAACGCGCGAGCGCTTCCACGCAGTAGCTCCCGACGCCGCCGAGCCCGAATACTGCGACACAGCTTTCCTGCAGTTTTTGGACAGCCTCTTCCCCAAGAAGCATCGCCGTCCGCGAAAACTGTTCCTTCATCGTCGGGATCACTCCTGCTCTTCTTCGGCGCTGCCATCTTCGGTCTTCGCCTCTTTCGCGGCTTTCTTCTTCTCCTCAACGCGGTCCAGAATTTTAAACGAGATCGGGAAAACTGCAGCGAGAAGGAATGCAATGATGAAATAGCGGCAGGCACGGATGATGTACTGCGGCATGGTTGCGGACTCCAGAAGCTCCTTCGAGAAAGGCAGCTTCAGAAGCTTGTTCAGCCCGAAATACAGTCCGCCGCCGATCAGAATCCTCAGGATCGCCCGGTACCAGACCCGCGAAACTTTGAAGTGCACAAATTTCTCCTCAAACAGCACGCCGACGAAGAAACCGGCCATCATGCCGAAGCCGCTGTAATAGTCGTTGGATTTGCAGTAGAACCAGCCGGGCACGGCAAGAAGTGTCAGGATCAGGAACAGAAGCCATCTCTTCTGGATTTTCTTATCCAGAATGCTGACCACGATTACGATCAGGATGCCGCAGGCCCATCCGGCTAAAACGTCCGTCGGATAATGTACGCCGACCGAGAAGCGCGAGATGCCGACCAGCACCGCAAGAAGCGAGGCCGCGATCCACATCCAGTTCTTTTTGAAATATGCCGCGATCGATCCGTAGAAACCCGCAGCATTGTTGCTGTGGCCGCTCGGGAAACTGTAGCCCTGCGCGCTGATATCGTAAATGTCCGCGTCCGGATCCACCGGCTTCAGACATTTCACATTCTCATGGTCAAAATACGGCCGCCGCCTCAGGAAAATGTTCTTCAAGAGCGGATTGACCGTCTGGATCATCATCAGATTGATGCCGATAAAGACGCCCGCTTTTTTGTCCCAGATATAGTAAACAAAAGCAAAAACCGCGACCATGATCGTCTCTTCGCCGAGCATGGAGAAAAACGACATGATCTTCACACCGAAATCCCCGAGCCCGCCCTGGATCCAGGCCATCAGAAGCGGTTCCCATTCAAAATAAAAAGTGTTCCCCATCATTTCCCTCCGAATTAAATAAAAAAAACGATGTTCTTATCATACTATCGAAGCTTACTTTTTTCAAGAAGATTTTTCTTGCCATCCGTGCCGCTTTGCGTTATGCTAAGAATAACTTATTTGTTCGTGAAAAATCTGCAGAAAGGAACCTGAATTTATGACAAAAGATGCAAACCGTCCGGGCTTTATCCTTCGGGAAGAGGCCGGATACCTGAGTGCAGGCGGCGTGGACTGCATGGCTTTTGACGATTTCTATCCGGAAGGCCACCAGTCAGGCGTCTCCCTGATCATGCACGGAAAACGAATTGCCTCCAACGGAGACCTGCGGTTTGAGCAGTGTCCCGGCCAGTGGCAGCCCGTTCCGAAAAAAGAAGACCGGAAAATGATTCCGGAAGACAACAGCATTACGACGAGCCTCCGTTTCCCGGATATCGACCGGCATCTTCGCGGCTTCAATCCGATGATCTACCCGGACTGCGAACTCACCTACCGTGTCACGGTTACCGGTGACGGCGGAAGCCTCGTTGTGCGGGCGGATCTTGATGCGCCGGTGCCCGATGAATTTCTCGGAAAATGCTGCTTCAACCTCGAGTTCTTCCCGGGCTATCTCTTCGGCAAAAGCTGGATCATGGATGATCAGAGCGGGATCTTCCCGCGCCAGCCGAACGGCCCCGTCCTGAAGCTTCCCAGTAACTACGAGCACACCGGCCACCTTCCGGAAGTCCACGGCGGCGCGGACCGGAAAGAACTGTCCGGTGATCACAGGGAGTACAACCCCATCATCGCGGATGACGAGATTGCAATGCCCTACGCGGTCGGAAGATGCTTTACCATCTGCCCGGAAGAGCCGCTGATGCGCCTCACGATCGAGTCCGAAACCGCAGACCTCAAGCTCTACGACGGCCGGCTGAACCACAACAACGGCTGGTTCGTGCTCTCCTCGGAAGTGCCCGCAGGAAAAACCAACAGCGCGATCATCTGGCGCATCACGCCAAACGTCGACGAGAACTGGCTCTACAAGCCGGTGATTCAGATCTCCCAGGTCGGCTACCATCCGGATCAGCCGAAGGTCGCCGTGATCGAGCTCGACGAACGGGATGATAATACATACAGCGCACAGATCTTCAAAATGACCGCAAAAGGCGAAACCGTTGTCATGGAAGGAATCCCGAATGAATGGGGTAAGTTCCTCCGGTACCGCTATCTCCTCTTTGATTTCTCGGAGATCCGCGAAGAAGG
>JAFYGJ010000006.1:0-1618 GCA_017543275.1 Lachnospiraceae bacterium
GCAAAGTGATCGGGGCTCTTTTCCTTCAGCTGCTCAAACAGAATATCCACCGGATTTTGGAACTCTTCATCATCCTCGCGGACTTCCATCGAGTTGATCATGCTGACAAGCGTGTTGAAGTTGCGCTCCTCTTCTGGGGCTTCATAGTGGATGTAACCGATCAACGCCGTGTACAGCAACGTCTCAGCCTTCACCCAAAAATCGTCTCCACCCTTCGCATTCCCCGTGGTATTGGCGATCAGGCAGGTGACGAGTTTCAAAATATCTTTCTCCGCATGGATGTAAACAAATGGGTTATACCGCATGGATTTCCTGAAATTGATCGTATTCAGGATTTTGATGCGGTATCCTCTCTTCAGAAGCAGAGAGCCGCATTCGACCGCGACCGTGCCTTTCGGGTCCGTTACCACGAACGAACAGGGGTACTTTTCCGAGTCGCACTGCATCAGGTTGGGCTTCAAAAAATACCGGGTTTTACCGGAACCCGATCCGCCGATAACAAGCACATTCTTGTTCCGCGCTGTTTTCGGGTCTTTCGGGCGGCTGTTCATCGTGAGGCTTTCTGTGGCGGTTAAGATCACATTGTTTTGGGGATCGGGATCGATGAACGGTTCAATGTCCTCCCTTGTTCCCCATCGGGCGGAGCCGTATTCCTCATCCTTTCGGAACTTCTTCCGGTCCTTCCCTTTCAGATATACGGCAAGCCATATCCCACCCGCGATGGCAACTCCGAGGATCAAATCAAGCGGATATACGCCCGGCTGGATCGTTTGGAACGCCGACCGCAGCCCATATACCAGATAGCGGCTCTTTGTCTGGAAGTCTGCTCCTGGTGAAAACCGGTACCCCTGCCCCAGCTTCGTCCCGAGAAGGAAGAACAAAACATAGGGAAGATGCAAAAGGAGCGCTTTTTTCTGCTTCGCCGTCAACGCTCAGGCACCTTCTTCCTGGTTTTGTCCTTCACAGGCGTTCGGATCATTCCACGGATTTGCGCCAGTGCTCTCAGAACGGAGGGACGCTCCGCCTTTTTCAACTGTTTATTCGTGTATTCCGAAAATGCAGCTTCCATTGCGCCGGAATCCGGGGCTTTGAAAAAGACAAGGAATTTGTCCTGTCCTTTCGCTTTGTACGGCGCGTAATCGATCCCGTACTTACGCGCGATCTTCTCAAAGGATTTCTGATCCTCCACTTCGACAGACTGGAGCCCGCGGTCCTTTGCCGCGAGCTCCTTCACCGTCATTTTTCCATGCGGACCTTCCGCCTTTTTCGCCTCCTTCTGGAGGGTCTTTTTATCGTGCTTCTGCTTTATTTCCGCAAGAGCTTTTGCCATCGCGCGTTTCAGCACGTCCGCCGTCAGACGGGAGGCACCCTGAATGACGAGGACAACCTTGTTTTCAACCTCCTCCTGCATGGGTCATCACCTCCTCGGAGTCCGGTTCCGGCTTACTGCGTATAAAGGTCGTCGTACATATCGCCGTCGATGTTGACGCGGGCATGGGATTTGCCGGAAAGCATTCCCGCAGGACACCAAACATCATAGGCGAAATACTGTACAGAGTACGGATGATCCGGGAACCAGAGCGGAATCGTGTGCATACGTGCGCCGCTGACACTGGAC
>JAFYGJ010000049.1:0-8876 GCA_017543275.1 Lachnospiraceae bacterium
AAAAAAACGGACGCCGGGTGTTTTTGCAGCCCGGCGTCTGTGGTATAATAGTTTTATGCTCCAAAACATACTAATACCGGTTACTGATTATACTACATTTAACCGGAATTATCAAATCAAACTTCCGCTGAATTTAGAACTTTCTGTTCCGGCATCCGACCCTGTACGCCTTTTAAGCGCCTTCGTGGAGGGAATGGACCTTTCCGACCTGTATCAGACCTATGACAGGATCAGGAAAAACCAGGCGACACCGCGTCAGATGTTAAAGATCGTTCTCTATGCGGGAATGAACAGCCGCTACTCCAGCCGGGAGATAGAAAGCGCCTGCAGGAGGGATATCAACTTCATGTATCTTCTTGAAGGGATGCCGGCGCCTGACCATGCGACCATAGCCCGTTTCATCTCACTTCATTTTTCCGAATGCTCCAAAAAGATCCTTGCACAGATGTCAGAACAGTTGTATGCCATGGGGGAACTGTCGGGAAAGACGATTTTTATCGACGGAACAAAGATCGAGTCCTGTGCGAACAAGTATACCTTTGTGTGGAAGAAGGCGGTCACAAAGAACCAGGCGAAACTGATTGAGAAGATCGAACGCTTCACAGCTGAGTGTGAAGACCTTTACGGAATCCGGATCGTATACAACGACAGGATTGATATCGGGACATTAAAGCGGCTCCGGAAAGAACTGGTAAAGGTCTGCTCGGAAGAAGGAATCATCTTTGTCCATGGGACCGGCCGCCGGAAGAGCGCTCTTCAGAAATCCATAGAAGAACTGGATGAATACATGCGGCGGCTCATGGATTACAAAGAGAAACTGGAGACTTTGGGGACAAGAAACAGCTATTCCAAAACCGATCCGGATGCGACATTCATGAGGCTGAAGGAAGACGCGATGCTGAACGGACAGTTAAAGCCGGCATATAACATCCAGCACGGAGTAGATTCGGAGTATATCGCCTGGCTGGATATCAGTGCACATCCCACGGACACGAGGACGCTGATTCCATTTATGACAGATATGCAGAGGCATCTGTCGTTCAAGTATAAAGAGGCCGTGGCGGATGCGGGGTATGAAAGCGAAGAGAACTACGCATTTCTGGAAGGGAACGGACAGCTCTCTTTCATCAAACCGGTGAATTATGAAATCTCAAAGACGCGGAAGTACAGGAAAGACATCTCCCGGGCAGAGAACATGATCTATGATGAAAAGAGAGACCTTTATATCTGTCATGCAGGGAAAGAGCTGCCGGTTCTGTATGAGAGGACCCCGAAGAATGAAAGCGGATACAGGAGAACGATTACGATATACGGCTGCAAAGACTGCGGGGGCTGTCCTTATAAAGCGGACTGCATCCATGGGAACAACTGCAGAACACCGATGGAGAAACGGAACAAGATCCTGCAGGTATCAAAGAAGATGCAGGAGTACCGGAAGGCAGATCTTTTAAGGATTACGAGCGAATACGGGACGCAGCTGAGGGTGAACCGGAGTATTCAGGCGGAGGGATCATTTGCAGATGTAAAGGAAGACATGAACTTCCGGCGATATCTTTATCGGGGAAAGAAGAACGCCCTGGCCCAGAGCATAATACTTGCGATGGGGAGGAACATCAATAAGCTGCATTTCAGGATCCAGTCAGGGAGGACAGGACTGCATTTGTTTGAACTGAAAAGCGCATAGATTTTGAAAAGTCAAAAATAAACAAAGGCGCCCGAAAGAGCGCCTGGGAAAGTACACATCGACGGTCGAAATGGACGGAGTTATCCACAGATGCAGGCCGAAAAGTGCTGAAAAAACCGAAAAAGAGGCTGCCGCCCCAGCAATGATACCTCAAATATCATCTGCTATTGCGACAGCCCCCTTCCGAAAGTGGATTCCGCGTTGCTTCGCGCTCCGCGCTTTCACAACGCCCCCACATTCCGCACTCTCGCGGAGCACATGCTCCACTCCGTGCTCCATGTGGGGCACGCCAAGAAGTCTTTCCTCCGCCGGAATGCAAGCATTCCGTGGTGTCAGACTTTTGGCGCTGGAATCATCAGATGACAAACTGCTCCATATAGCGTTTACTGAGTCTCAGGGAGTCCAGAATCTTTTCCTTCGAGCTTTCAAATGCCTTGTCCTCGATCTCCAGTACGGTGCAGCCGTCGTAGCCGATATCGGTGAGGGCGGAAACATATTTGCCCCAGTCCACATCGCCGAGACCCGGAAGCTTCGGGCTCATGAAATCCAAAGGATATGCCATGATGCCGACATCGTTGAGCTTATCGGGATAGACCTTGATGTCCTTGTAATGGACGTGGAAAATCTTGTCCTTAAACTCATAAATAGGCTTGATGTAATCGATCATCTGCCAGACAAAATGCGAGGGATCGTAGTTGATGCCGAAGTTGTCGTACGGAAGCAGCTCGAAAATCTTGCGCCAGTTACTGGGCGTCGTCATAATATTCTGTCCGCCCGGCCACTGATCACGGCCGAAGAGCATCGGGCAGTTCTCGATCGCAACCTTCACGCCGAGTTCTTTCGCAAGGTCCAGGATCGGCACCCAGTTCTCACGGATGATCGCAAGGTTGTCTTCGAGGCAGAGGTTCTGGTCACGGCCGATAAAGGTCGTTACCATGCCGACGCCGAGTTTTGCGGAGGCCCTGATGACATTCTTCAGGTGCTCCTGGTTCGCAGCCTTCTTATCAGGATCCGGATCCAGGGGGTTCGGATAGAATGCAAGCGAAGAAATCTGAATTCCGCTCTTTTCGGCGTAATCCAGCACATGCTTCGCGTATTCGTCATCCACCAGCACACGCTCACAGTCGATATGGCAGACGCCCGCATATCTTCTCTCCGACTCGCCGCCGCCCGGCCAACAGGCAACTTCCGCGCACTGGAAGCCCATGTCTTTCGCGACGTCCATCATTTCCTCATAGGTCCATCCGTCGAGGATGGCGGTGATAAAACCAAGTTTCATATGGCATCTCCTTTGTAATATAATAATGTTTCTGTCCTTAAGATACAAAGCCGGCGAATACAGCTTTCTTCCGCATTCCGGCACATCCGAACCGTCTTTTGATCCTGCTCTCAGTATCGCACAAAAGCTTCTTCTTGTAAAGCAAAATCTCAGAATTGACTGGTGAAATCGGACTCTTTTTCCGCTTTTTCGAGGATCGGAATAATCTCCGAAAGATCAGCTGCTTCCCGGTACAGAAGCCCGAAAATCTCCCCGTCCGGCGGTGCCTGGTCCGGGACCATGATCACTTTCAGTCCCGCGCGGTATGCAGACAGTACGCCGTTCGGCGCGTCCTCCACTGCAAAAACCTGCTCCGGCTCTGCCTGAAGCACATCGCAGGCATAGAGGTATACCTGCGGCGAAGGTTTCCCTTCCTCCACCATACTCGTGCAGACAATCCGGTCAAAGAATTCCAGGATACCCGCTTCCCGAAGGTATTTTTCGGTACGCTCTTCGTTTGTGGACGTAGCAAGCGCGATCGTCCAGTTATGTTTCCGAAGCCAGGAAAGCAGTTCAATGCATCCCTTTTTCAGTTCGATCCCGTATTTTCGGAGGTCTGCTTCCAGAAGTTCATTCCGCCGTTTCCGCACCTCCTGGTATTCCGGAAACTCCCCGTACCACTCATGCAGCTTTCTGAGCGCGAACGGTCGTCCGAAACTGCGCATCTGAAGCGCCATTTCGTCCGTCATCTCATATCCGTATTCCCTTAATGCCTGCGGCCAGTATTTCCGGTAGTACTTCTCCGTATCCAGAAGCGTCCCGTCCATATCGAAAATGATGATTTTCCGCATCCGAAATCTCCTTCTGCAGGATTGACCCATCCGGGGACAGGTACCTAATGGGTCAATTACTGGAGCAATTGACCCATTAGGTACCTGTCCCCGGATGGGTCAATATCATACGATCAGCAGCCTTCGCTCGTTCACATGATGGCCGAACTCGGGCATGAAGACGAAGCTTTCTTCATCCGGGTTCAGCCGGTCCTGCATGATCGGCGGCATATAGCTTGAGGTAAAGCAGAAGCCGTATTTGAGGTTGTGATAACCCTGGGCAAGACCGCCCGGCTTCTTCACCTTTAAGACCGCGCATTCGGTAGGATTCCAGTGGGTTTTGAAATCCTCCTTCATGTCATCGACCGTATACTCCTGGCCCTTGAAGTACCAGACGATCTCTTCTTTCTCAAACTTCTCGCCGTCCACATAGAGCGTGCCCGGCATCAGCTGCGAGAGGTAGACGCCCCGGTAGTAAGGCAGGCGGATTTTGAACTGAAAGCCCGTAATTTCGCCGTTTTCCGCAGTGTTGCGGAATCCGACGGACTGAATTACCTGTTTTTCCATAATGTCCTGTATACCCCCTTTTTCAGTCGCCTAAGAGGCGTTTCAGCATGATGTGCTGCTTGCGGAGTGTCTGCCCGACCTCGTAGCCGTCCTCGTATTTGTCCGCGCCTTCGTACTCCGACAAAAGATATCCGTCCCAGCCGTAATCCTGCAGTACCTTCACGATCTCCGGGTATGGAATCGTCGTCTCCTCGAAATCGTCGCTCATGTGAATGAACTTCGCGTGGCAGCAGTAAATGTAGGGAATCAGCGGAATCAGGTCTTCGGGCGTATTCGGCTTCCAGTCCGGGTTCCGGTGACCGCCGCCATCAAAATTGGTGCGGAACACAGAGAAATCGATATTCAGGCCGAAGTTCTTCGTGCCGGTCTCTTTGATGAAATCAACATAGTCTTACACCATCTGATCATTCAGGTTCGAAGGCGTATGAATTTCGGGGCACATGCGGACGTTCATCCGTTCCGCGAGGGGCAGCGCGCCTTTGATGATCTCGCGCCAGTTTTCGACCGGTTCGAGCTTGCCGTTGATAACCGGCATCTTCGTCCGCATAACCGTGAAACCAAGACGGTTCGCAAGCCGGATGTCCCGCTCGAGCATCTCGATGCTTTCCTCTGTCGTAAGCTCGCGGCCTCGGATCACATGGCTGTCGATCCAATGGCCGTATTCGACCGGAACGACCTCGTACTTGTCGCAGAGGCGGAACCAGTTTTCAACCCATTCGTCCGAAGGGTACGGGTAGTTTTCAATGTGCGTGTTTGCGAGGATTTCAATCCCGTGCGCGCCCATGTCGTGCGTGTCCTCGAAGCAATCCTCGAGGGTCTTTGTGAGGCCGAATTCCGCGGAATAGCTGTAGAATGCGATGCCGCGCTTCGGGCCTTTGCGGTCGTAAGTGTACATACTGTTGTCCTTTCTGTTGAATTGACCCGTTTGGGGACAGGTACCAGGCGGGTCAGCAAAATCCCTGGAAAACCTTCACACCGGTATAGACCTTCGGCTTTTCTTCTCCCCGGAGCACCCGGATTGCGCCGCTCGCCATGGCCTCCATCTCAAATTCACCCGGGTAGGCCGAAACAGGGGCAATAAAGCCGCAGTCTTCGGTGATCTTCTGCACGAGTTCCTTATTATGAACGATTCCGCCGCCGAGAAGAATGCCGTCGACTTTTCCCTTGAGCACGGCTGCCATCGCGCCGATACCTTTTTCAATCTGGTAAATGAAGGCTTCCCAGACCAGCTTTGCGTATTCATTTCCGCCAGCGATCATGTCCTGGACCTCCAGCGCGTCCGAAGTGCCAAGATGGCTCACAAAACCGCCGGAGCGGGTTGTCAGTGCCCGAAGCTCCTTCGAGCTCTTTCCTTCCATGTATTCGATAAATTCCGCGACCGGAACCGCGCCGCAGCGGGTCGGGGCCATCGGGCCTTCGCCGCCGACGATGTCATAGCCGTCGATCATCCGGCCGTTTTTGTGTGCCGAAACCGAGACGCCGCCGCCGATATGGCAGACGATGAAGTTGCAGTCTTTATAACGCTTTCCCTGTGCTTCCGCATGCCGGATCGCTGTTTCCTTCAGGTTCAGCGCATGCAGGTGCACATTACGGTAAACGCCCTTAACGCCCGTGATGCGCGCCACATCCTGCAGTTCGTCAACGTCCGGGGGATTCACGGCAAAGGCCGGAACGCCGTACTCTTTTGCAAAAGCATTCGCGATGCTCGGGCCAAGGCCTGCCGGATGAATCACGCCGTTTGCGGAATGCAGTGAATGCTGCAGCACAAGGTCTGTCACTTCATAGACGCCGCCTTCCATCGCTAAAAGTCCGCCGCCGCGGCCGACACAGGCTGAGAGCCCCGAAAGGTCCGCGTGATTCTCCTCAAGCGCCTTCCGGATGGTCTCCATGCGGTAGGGCAGCTGCGATTCCTGGTCCGTGAACTGCGACAGGACCGCAGCGTCATGGCTGACATTGACTGAAAAAAGTTTACGATCGTCCTCAAAAAGGGCGATTTTTGTTGAAGTGGATCCGGGATTGACTGTCAATATTTTCATACTCATCCTCCGATTTCACGTGTTTTCGTGATTTAAGTCTATCACAAAACGCGGAAACCGTCCTCATCTGAGTCGGGATGAAATTTCAGATATTGAAATATTGATTGAGCCACCTGGTACCTGTCCCCAAATGGCTCAACTCCAAAAACTTTACTTTGCAAGCCCGAATACTTTCAGCGCAAAATCGTTGACAATATTCAGGATTCTCGGCGCGTAGAACTCCGGTCCGCCGTGGTCGGAGCCTTTCATCAGGAAGAGAGTCGCGTCCTTTCCGCAGGCCCGAAGCTTCCGGTATAGATTGACGCTGCAGCGGCAGTTTACGACCTTATCCGCTGTACCGTGGATCAGAATCATCGGAACGATCTCGGTCTCCTCGGTGATGTTGCTCGCGACCGTGAGTTTATGCATCAGCTCTGGATTCTCATTCAGGTCCACGCCGCCCATCTCGCGGCCTTCCGGGCTCTCGGGCTTGTTGTGCAGCTCCGCCGTAATCGGATTGCTGTCGTCAAATGTGAAGTCGGTGGAGCCGTAGAAATTGACAATGCCCTGCACCTCTCCGGAAACACCGGGATACAGGTTTGTCGGCTCCTCGTCGTCGTGGAAAATGCCGGCGTAAGCAACGGTATGGCCGCCTGAAGAACCGCCGGTCAGGATGATCTTCCCCGGATCAATGGCAAAATCCTTCGCGTGCATCTTCATAAAGCGGACCGCGTTCCGGCAGTCAACGATCGGTGCAGGGAACGGCGCGATATCGTAGTCCCGGTACTCGACGACCGCGACGGCGTAGCCCATCTCCACATAGCGCGAAAGGTCTCCGATCTCGCCGTATACATTCTGCTTCGCCCAGGCGGAACCCGGCACATGGATGATGCAGGGGTAACTCCAGTCGGGCGTGAACTCCGGAATGCCGAACTTTTCGCGGATTTCCGGCGGCATCGGAGGCATCATCGGTTTGTTTTTGCTGTTCGGTACAAGAATCTGCAGCCGAAGCTGTACGTCACCGTAGACTGCATATACAACGTCCTTCATATAAAGGACGGAAGTTTCATCGCCGGTCATCGGCAGGATCATGCTGCCCTCAACCGGCTCGTTGAATTCCTGAAATTTCGTAATATCGAACATGGCGGTACTCCTTTTACTTTTTTATCAGTGTATCACGAAAACCGCCCGTACGCTATCAGAAATATCACTTTTTCTATTGACCTTGTACCGCACGTGTCGCTATAATGGCACGGGAGGAACCTGATTACAGGGAGGGAAAGTATGACAGAGCTGAAACCAATCACGGAAGACAACTTTATTGACGCGTTCAATCTGAAACTCGCGCCGGGACAGGAAGCTTTCGTCTCCCACCCGGTCCGGAGCCTTGCACAGGCCTATGTTTACCGGAACCAGTGTCAGCCGTTCGGAATATACGCGGAAAGGAAAATGGTCGGTTACGTCATGGTAATCTACGATTATGATATCCCGGAGTATGATATCTGGCACATGATGATCGATGAATCGATCCAGGGCCGCGGTTACGGAAGCGATGCACTGAACCGCGTGCTCGAATATATCCGTACGAAGCCCTTCGGCAGCTCCGGCCGGGTTGCGCTGACCTGCAACAAAAACAATCCGCTTGCAAAAAAGCTTTATGAAAGCCGGGGCTTTTCCGCGACCGGCGCTGAAGACGAGGACGAAATCGAACTCGCCATGACAATCTGAGGAAAATTTATGTATTTCAACAACGTTTATTTTATCATCGGGACGGCTTATGCAGGGAAATCGACCATGGTGAAGCTTCTTGCCGATAAATACCATGGCGTTCTGTGTGAAGAAAACTACCACGACCGCTTCTTCCCCGATCCTGATCCGGAGGAATTCCCCTGCCTTTCCTACACGCGCACGCTTTCAGACTGGCATGATTTTATCCGAAGATCGCCCGAAGAATATAAAGCCTGGATCGACGGTGTGGCAAAGGAGTGCGAAACGCTGGAGCTTCGGATCCTGCCGGATTTGGCCGCGCAGGGCAAACCAGTCTTTGTGGATACGAATATCTCGATCGAGACACTGAAAACCATCACCGACCCGGATCACGTGCTGGTGATGCTCGCCGATCCGATGATTTCCGTTCGGCGCTTTTTCGAGCGGCCGGACAGGGAAAAGCAGTTCCTCTATCAGCTGATTATGGAGGAGCCGGATCCGGAAAAAGCGATGGAAAACTATCGTCAGGGTCTGATGCTGATCAATTCGCAGGAAAATTACGATTGCTTTTTAAATTCCGGTTTTCATGTGATTCTCCGTGATGAAGAAAGAAGCATTGATGAGACGCTTGAACTTGCGGAAAAAGCATTCGGCCTTCACATGCGTATCCTGAATTTCGGTTCACTGAACCTGGATTATACTTATGATGTGGACCATTTTGTAAGCCCCGGCGAGACGCTTTCGGCATCTGCTCAGGCGCTTTCCCCGGGCGGAAAAGGGCTGAACCAGTCTGTGGCGCTCGCAAAAGCCGGCGC
>JAFYGJ010000050.1:0-9142 GCA_017543275.1 Lachnospiraceae bacterium
AGAGAAAGCCGGCAGTTATTCATAGGGGGTAGTATGCCCCTTTGTAGATAACTCAACGGCAGCTTTCAATGAGAGGTCACGATAGAAGCAAACATAACGGCAGAGTTGGCGAAAAACTCATTGCCGTGAATAATTCAGGCTAAAGTATAATATAGCAGTTCGGATCAGAATTTCCTATCGGGGAAACCCCTGTATTTCCCAGGGAAGAGCGTTAAAAACAGGCTGTCCGTCTGAAAGATCCCGACCGGAAAGTCTGTTTCTGTATGCGGATATTTTAAGTGTCTGCACCTAATTGGTCATCGTTCTATGATACAGGTCTGTAAGTCCTGAACGAGTGGAAGTACCGGTCTTTCGGTAAAGCCGCGTCACATAGTCCTGCAGGGTCTTAACTTTGATGTTCAGTCTGTCGCTGATTGCGTTCTGTTTGTCTTCCGTGCATACCAGTTCACGAAGCACATCCGCTTCACGCCGGGTCAGCCCATAGCTTCCCCGTATCCGCTCCAGCGTCTCCTCCGCGCTGAGAACGGCTGAACCCATAGGCGCAGCCGGAGGGTCATTCAGGTTAAAATTGCCCCCGGCAGCCATCATGACAATGACAGCAGCGATACCGACGATCTCTGCACCAAGAACGACCGGCATTGGAAACGAGGAAATGTTCAGTATTCCTGCGATCAGAACCATAGCGCTGTCCAGCATTCTGCCGAATGGAGCCCACAATGCAGGATGCTTTGTCCCGGGCGCCAGGTTCCAGAAGCCCAGCAGGTAATAGCAGGTATTTGCAGCGACAATGATGTAGAAAAAGCACATATTCAGCCAGTATGCGCCTGAATTGCCGATTAATACGGCATTCAGCAGTGCAATTAACATGATGCACAGTGAAACGATCGGAACATACTTTCCCCTTTTTCTGTCTCCGATCGCGGCAAACAGCAGATATACCTGAACCATCATCAGCCTCGGCCAGCTGTATACATTGGCAGACGCATAGCCGGACCGGATCATCAGATGATGGATGAATTCATTATAAAAACAGGCGAACAGGATAAAAATCGCTGTAATCACAACCAACAAAACGATCCTGCCCGGCATTGTTTTTTCCGTTTTTCCGCCTTCCTCCTGAGTCTCTTCGTGATCAGTCTGCCGCAGCATGATCAGAAAAAGCGCGTAAGACATGAGCATGAAAGCCAGGAGAAGCCATGGGAAGCTCCACCGGATCTGGATAAAATACTGCAGCACGATGGCAGCGGAACTGCCAAGTCCCATACTGCGGGCAGCATCCGATCCCATGCGGGACGCCATACTCATCCTCAGGTGCGCATGGCCGCCGAGAATCCCGAGGCACAGCGCTGCACACATGGAAACGATCACGTATAAAATAGAATCCGGTCCCAAGAGACACAGAAGGATGCTTAATACCGGGAAAGCACCGATGACGCTGAAAACAACTGCTGTCCGGACTTGTTTTCTTTTTACAAAACCTGAGACGAGAGCGTACAGAAGGTACCCGAAGATGACAAAAATCTGAAGCGCATAATAGACCAGATCCCGCTTCTGTATTGAAAAAAGCCCTTCTCCCGCATGATTTGCAAGCCCCAGAACGGTGAACTGCAGGAAAGCAAAGGCTCCAAACAGGCATGTCAGCATCAGTGTTGTATTTTTACCGTTTTCACCTGATGCTTTCTGCCCGATCAACCCGGAAAACGGCAGATATTTCCTTTTTTGTAATGTCATGACGCGGCCTTTATCCCTGTACTTTATATCCTCAAGAAGATTTTTGCAGCTTCGTTTTGACAATCCATGCAGAATGCGTTATGATGTCGGTGTCAAAATGTGATATCCGGATCATTCCGCACGCTGTGCTGAATAATTACCCGGATTTTTAAATTATAATACAGAAACCTCAAAAAAGGAATACCTCTCTTATGGAAATCGAACGCAAATTCCTGATTCTGAAGCTCCCGGAAAACCTCCGGGAATACCCCTCTGTCGAGATCGAACAGGCCTATCTCAATGAAAAACCGGTCCTCCGCATCCGAAGATCCGGCGACCGGTATATCATGACCTTGAAAAGCGGCGGAATGATGGCCCGCGAGGAGTATGAACTCGAGCTTCCCGAAGAAGCCTATCTGCACCTTCGTGAGAAGGCGGACGGGCATGTCATCACAAAAACCCGCCATAAAATCCCTTACGGGGAGTATGTGATTGAACTGGATGTCTTCTCCGGCTGCATGAAAGGCCTGATCATGGCCGAAGTTGAGTTCCCGTCAGTCGAAGAAGCAGAAAGCTTCATTGCCCCGGACTGGTTCGGGAAAGAAGTCACGAACGACCCCCGATACCACAACTCCTTTATGGCTTACGCAGGAACGGATCGTTCATAAGCAGCCGTTCCTCGTAAATACCATAGAGGAAGCTGATATCCTCTTCCGACGCCTCTTCCTTTTTGTAGCAGACTTCCTTGATGATCCGCTGCATTTCAGAGAGTCTCTTCGGATCGATTTCCGGATACAGTTTTGCCACCTGTGCGGCACTCGAATCCGGGCAGAACCGAAGTCCTGTTCTTCCCGCCTGCCGGCGAATCCTGTCGTAGATCCTGCGGCAGGTTTTTTTATTGCTCGAAAGCCGCATTTTTTCAAGCGGCGTGATGTGGTATCTGAGGTAGAGAACCGCCGCGATCAGGGCCGCCGCAAGAAGCACCGATAAAAGCACCGGCAGGAACCAGTCCGGAAGGCGGAAGGGTTCTTTCCCGGAACCGCCCTGGTTCTCTCCGCCGCCGTCGGAAGGATCAGCACCCGGGTAGGGGGATTCCGAAGTCTCGGGCGTATTGCCTTCGCCGGATTCCGTAACCGCCGCATCGGTACTCGCCGACGGGTCCTCGCTCACGGAAGGCAGGGTTTCCGTCGTCGTTTCGGGTTCTTCCGATGACGACAGTGTAAATGAACTTTCCGCAGCATCCTGTTCATCCTCGCGGCTCAGCGTCATCTCGACCGGATACCAGCCGAAACCGCGGATATAGACCTCCGTCCAGGCATGCGCGTCCCGGTCTGAGATTTCCACCTTCTCTCCCGACATTGCCGGCTGCACCAGGTAGCCCTCGACATAGCGGCAGGGAATGCCGAGTTCCCGAAGAAGCACCGTCGCTGCGGACGCAAAATGCACGCAGTAGCCGGAATCCTTGTTGAACAGGAAATCTTCGACAAAATCCGCATCCGAAGCCGTTCCGCCGGGATTCAGCGAATACTGCTTGTGCCTGAAGAGGTATTTCCGGACGGCCTCGACTGCCTTCTCATACTCCATCGCATCCGGACTGATCTGAAACTCCGCAGCAATTTCCTTTGCAAGATCGCGGACCCTCGCGGAAGCGCCGGATGCAAGATTCGACGAAATGGCATGGTTTTCGTAGGCAATGACGCAGTCTTCCAGAAGCCGCATATGGATTTCCGCGCCGCTGCTGTCATTCACAACATACTCGGTATAGGGACTCTGCAGGATTTCATCCTGTGTCACGTTGATATTCCAGCGGTCATGGAGGAGTGTGATCATGCTCTGAAGCTCCTCGTAGCCGGCCAGAGGATCACCGGAAGGCTGCGTCAGCCCCTGCAGGTACTGCTTCGCAGAAGCCATCTCTATCGCCTCATGCAGAGAATCCACGAAAACGGTCTGGAAAACCGCCTTCTCTTTCCCGGGTTCCGTCATATAGAGATCCGAGACAAAGACTGCAGACGAAATACCGGCACTCTCTCCGCCGTTTACAAAATACGGCAGGTAAACATAGTCGTCCCGGTCATCGTTTTCGGTTATGGATATCAGGTTATGCGCATTTGTGCTGTGCCGGTACGTTCCCGAATACAGTGCATTGACATAGAGGAAGGGATTCCGGAAATTCGCGTCCTTCGGGTCTACGCGGCCCGTATAGATATCGGAAAAGCCGATCTCCTGCGGCATCATGGTTTCATCAATCTGCGCTCCGTCGATTTCCCAGGCATCACCCGTATAACGCGAGCCCGTAAAGCCGCGCAGATAGGTCGAATCCGTCCGGTTCTGCTGGAACTGAACGGTCATGATGGTCTTTTCGTTCCGGACAACGGAGCCGACGTTCGAGAAATCCCCCCCGCTCATACCGGGCTTGGAGATATCAAAAGGATTTCCCTTGATTTTCGCAAGAAGGTCCGTAATGCTCGATCTCGAATAGACATCGGAGGCTTTTGCGAAGGGCTTCTTCAAAGCCGGAAATACAAGAAAAGCCGAGAAAAGCGTCAGGACCAGCAAAAGTACCGCAGCCGAGGCACTGAGGAAGAACCGGATCCGAAGCTGGGTGGAGCGGGACATCTCGTGATCCTCCGAGAGACATTCGCTCCGGCACAGGATTACCTGCATCAGAATGCATAAAACGAGCACCGCGATCGGAAGAAGTCCCGGCGGCTTCAGGCAGACCGCCGCAAGGACCGGCGGGATCAGCATGAAGGCCGTCGCAATGAAGGGCGGAATGTTCCGGCCGTAGCTGTAACCGGTCTGCCAGACCGGGAGCACCGAGAACACGATCATAATGAAGGTGACGTCCGTATCCGGCATAACTGTATAGTGAATGCTCGTTTCGGTCTTGTAGGCTTCGTCAAAGGCGCTGACAAGCCGGTCATAGATGCCTGTGCATTCTCCGACAAGAAGCTGCAGCTTCAGAATCGAAAACACGACTGCACCGCCGATTGCCGCAAGGAACAGGAAGACACCTATTTTCTTGTCACGTGCAATCAGAAGCACGATGAAAGACAGCAGGATCAGCGCCGGGAAGAACAGGTATGCACGCACCTGCAGCCCGAAAGCCGATGTAAATACATAGACAAAGCTGTACCCCGAAAGCACGGAGATCAGAAGCTCCAGAAGGACATCGACAAGAATCGCCCTCTTCCCCGAAAGCTTCATCGCGCCTTCCGTGCGAAGCTCCGACGCGGCGTCAAAGATCGGGAGCGCCGGCAGGATGTTTTTACGCGCCGTTTTCTTACGGAAAAGGTCAGAAATCTTCATCTTCGTTCCACCTTTCCCCAAGAACCGACAGTTCTTCGTCCGTTACCACGAATTCCCGGATAAAACGCCGTGCCCCGAAGCGCTGATGATACTCTTCGAGGATTTCTTCGGCGCTGTGAGGCGAAAAAAGGGCCTTTTCCGGGCTTTCGCCGGCCTCTCCCGTATCTGTCTGCTGGAAAGCCGAAAAGACCGTTAAAAGCACGTTTTCGAGCTCTCTCGCGTCTTCCACCGGAATCTCCGTCAAGTCTCCCTTCGGATCCTCGAACAGCACGACATGGCCGTTCTGATCCTCGGGAAGCGAGGAGGCAAGGCCATAGTAGTTCCCGACAACACGGTGAAACAGCTCCTGCCGGCGTTCCGTAAGCCCCAGAACAAACAGGAAGCGCGCATTGTCTTCTCTGGAAAACTCCCGCAGCATCGGAATGTCGCGTTTCGCCGTCAGTTTCCAGTGCAGGCGGGAAATGCTGTCGCCCGCACGGTATTCACGGATATCAAAGGTCTCTGAAGCATCGTCGCCGGGCTTCTGGACCGTTTTCGTGTATTCCGAGTAATAGTTCTGTCCCGGATCGCCCATCGCATCAAGAAGCAGTTCCTTCTCATCCGGCATCAGGTCGATCGGAATGCGCTGAGGACGGTTTTTCCTGACAAGGGGCAGGCGGAAGAAGCCTGCATAATCGCTGATTGTACACTTTTTCAGCTCAAAAACACCGGAACCGATATACGGAAGGTCCGGATAGAATACAATTTCTGTGACGCCCCGGCAGGAAGACGCCGTATTCTTCATTACGGCTCCCTCCCCGGTCTGGTCATAGGAAAAAGCAATCGTATAGCGGATACCGGACAGCGGCAGGAATCCGCGCTTTTCAATCATCATCACGAGTTCTTCCCCGGAAAGATGCAGGGAAACCCGGGACAGTTTTCGCTGCACCAGAAGCATCACAAAAAGGCACACCGGTACCGAGAAAAGCAGAATCGCGAAAATCGCAAAAGCCCTGCTTCCCGACATCAGTGCGCTGTGAAGCATGAAAAAGCTGAACAGAAGGTACAGAAAAAGCAGCATGTTTAATCCGCTCTCCTTCGCTCCGTCGGCCGTTTTTCTTTCTTGAGAACAGAATTCAGGATATCCTCCACCGAAACCTTATCGAGACGCGCCCTGCGGTTCGTCTGGATCCTGTGGTTCATAACGGGAATGAACACCGCCGCCGCATCTTCCGGAAGCACATAGCTCCGGCCCGAAAGATAGGCATAGGCCATGCTCATCTGCATGAGGGCAACGGTAGACCTGGGGCTCCCGCCGAGTTCCACGTAGGAATTGTTCCGGGTCGCCTGCACGAGCCGGACCATGTAGTCATTGACCGCGTCGTGCACAAAAATCTCCCGGACTTCCTGCTGCATCTGCAGGATTACGGTCCGGTCTGTCACGCGCATCACCTCGCCGGCGCTCTGGTTTTTCCGCTTCAGGATTTCGCGCTCCTCTTCGAGCGTCGGATAACCCATCGAAACCGAGATCAGGAAGCGGTCAATTTCGGACTCCGGAAGTTTTTGGGTGCCTACAGAACCTGTCGGGTTCTGCGTCGCGATGACAAAGAAAGGATCCGGCAGCGCATAGGTTCTGCCGTCCACCGTCACCTGATGCTCTTCCATGCATTCCAGAAGCGCAGACTGGGTCTTCGGCGAGGTCCGGTTGATCTCGTCCGCCAGGAAAAGGTTGCAGAAAACCGCGCCTTTTCTGAAATCCATCTGCCCTGTTTCGCGGTCATAAACGCTGAAGCCGACAATGTCCGAAGGCAGGACGTCGGGCGTAAACTGCATGCGGCGGCCCGTGAGGCCCATTGCGCGCTCAAATGCAACCGCCATCGTCGTCTTGCCGACGCCGGGAATATCGTCAATCAGGACATGTCCGCCCGAAAGGAGCGCACAGAGAATCAGGCCGAGCGTTGTATCCTTGCCGACGACCTGTTTTTTCACTTCATCCAGAATTCTGCTGCCAAAAACTGTGTTGCTCATATCTTACTCCGTTTTTTCCTTCTTTTTGCCGAAGCGGTTTTCCGTACCGTTCAGAAGCCGTTTGATATTTTCCGAATGCCGGACAATCAGGATAATCTGCGCGATACAGACCAGAATCATGACTTCGGCGAAATTCTTCTCAATCGCAATCCAGCCGAAATGCTGGAAAACCGCCACAAGAACTGCCGCAAAGCAGGATGCTGTGATGGAAGAGATCGATACATACCGCGTGGAAAAGGCCAGAATGAAGAACAGGCTGATCGAAATCATGGCGATCCGCCAGTCAAAAGCCAGGAAATAGCCGAAGCAGGCAGCGACGCCCTTTCCGCCCTTGAATTTCAGGTAGAACGGATAGTCGTTCCCGAGTACGACGCCGATCGCGGTGTACATCAGGTAAACATATTTCAGCGGGTCATCTTTGAAAATCATTTTCACGGCGAAACAGGGAATGAAAGCCTTCAGTACGTCGAAGAAAAAGACAATCAGGCCGCCTTTGATTCCGAGAACCCGGAGCGCGTTCGTAGCGCCCGTATTGCCGGATCCTTCCTTGTGAAGATCCCTGCCGATCAGTTTTCCGTAGAAATGCCCGGTCTGGAACAGTCCGAAGATATAGCCGATCGGAATAAAAATCAAACGAAGCATTGCTGATCCTCTCCTTTTACTCTTTTTCGTTCCGTTCGCGGATGATGAAACGGAGCGGCGTTCCGCGGAAGCCGAAAGCCTCGCGGATTTTGTTCTCCAGATACCTTGTATAGGAGAAGTGCATGAGTTCCTTGTTGTTGACAAAGATGACGAAAGTCGGCGGTTTGACGCTCACTTCAGTCGCATAGAAAATCTTGAGACGTTTGCCCTTGTCGGACGGCGGCTGCTGCATCACAACGGCCTCCGAGATGATCTCGTTCAGCACACCGGTCGCAATCCGGAGATTATGGTTTTCAATGACCATATCGACCACCTCGAAGATCCGTCCGAGCCGCTGGCCGGTTTTCGCGGAAATAAAGAGGATTTCCGCATAGGGCATGAAGGAAAGCGTCTGCCGGACCGTCTCGGTAAAGCGGTAAATGGTTTTGTCGTCCTTTTCAACGAGGTCCCATTTGTTGACCGCGATGATCACGCCCTTGCCGCGTTCGTGCGCAATGCCCGCAACCTTCGCATCCTGCTCGGTCACGCCCTCCGAAGCGTCAATCATCATGATGACGATATCGGCACGCTCGACGGCCGTAACGGCACGGATAATCGAATACCGCTCCAGTTCTTCTTTGATTTTGTTCTTCCTGCGAAGGCCCGCCGTGTCGATAAAGACATATTCCTTATGGTTATAGCGGACAACGGTATCGATCGCATCCCGCGTCGTTCCGGCAATATCGGATACGATCACGCGCTCCTCTCCGGCTAATTTGTTGACAAGCGAGGATTTTCCGACATTCGGCTTCCCGATGATCGCAATCCGCGGACGGTCGTCATCCGCATTCTCTACGTCATTTTCAGGGAAAGCAGCCGTCACGGCATCGAGAAGGTCGCCGAGGTTCTTCCTCTGAGCGGCGCTCACGGGGATCGGGTCTCCGAGTCCGAGATTGTAAAATTCATAGACATCCGCCATCTGTGTGTCGAAATTGTCAACCTTGTTGACACAGAGGACGATCGGCTTGTCTGCGCGGCGGAGCATGTCCGCCACCTTCCCGTCCGTATCCGTCAGGCCCTGACGGCAGTCCGTAAGGAAAATGATCACATCAGCGGTTGCGATGGCAATTTCTGCCTGGGCGCGCATCTGGGACAGGATCACATCCTTCGATTCCGGCTCGATTCCGCCGGTATCAATCAATGTGAAGTTGTGCGAAAGCCATGTGGCATCCGCATAGATCCGGTCGCGCGTCACGCCCGGCGTATCCTGCACAATCGCGATATTATCGCCGGCTATCGCGTTGAAAAGCGTCGACTTACCGACGTTCGGGCGCCCGACAATCGCTACGGTTGGTTTCATAAATATAATTCGCCTTTCCGCGAAAGGCACCAATGGGGTTATGAAACCCGTCGCCCTTTCGCTTTTCTGAATTGTTTGATATACTTTCCTCACAGGCTCAGCACACTACAGAACCCGAAGAGGTAAGTGGCGGGG
>JAFYGJ010000051.1:0-74738 GCA_017543275.1 Lachnospiraceae bacterium
ATGTAAGTCAACTTGTCCGTATTGCGAATCATACGAGAATCATTGATAACTCTGGTGAAGTGCCTCGATTGATTTGCGAAGTAATAGACAAGACGATCAGTATTTGGGAAACTGATTTTTGGGATAAAAAATCGATTTTGAGACTACTTGCACAAGGAGACCATCATGAAAAAAGCGACTATGACAATTAGCATCCTCGTATGTGCTGCTTTACTGTTAGCATCTTGTCAGAGCAGGAAAAAGCATGAAAGTTCAATCGCGTCTTCTGTCGAAGAGTCTATTTTAGCATCAATCAGTGAATCACTTGCTGAAAAAGAAGCAGAAGAATCCCTGAACGAAGAGGCGGAAAACAAAACAGAAGAGGTTACAGAAGCCATAACAAAGAACAGCAACTCTACCTCCCGTGACCCAAAACAGACAACGTCGAGAGCCGATGCGTCACAAAAAGAGAAATCCGAATCAACGACAGAAGAAGACTCAACAATTGTCGAATCCGGATCTGAGGCAATAACAGAGAGCACTGCCGCAACGCCTTCAACATCAACGGAAACGACAACTGCTTCGGAAACAACGAAGGCTCCGGAAACAACAAAAGCCTCGGAAACAACGAAGGCTCCAGAAACGACAACCGCACCGGAAACAACGAAGGCTCCGGAAACAACAAAAGCCTCGGAAACAACGAAGGCTCCGGAAACAACAAAAGCCTCGGAAACAACAATTGCTCCAGAAACGACAACCGCACCGGAAACAACAACTGCTCCGGAAACGACAACTGCAGCTGAAGAAGTCATTGTTTTTACAGATCCATGGCTTGAAGTAGCTGTCAGACAACATCTATCTCACCTAAATATTCCTGCAGATAGGAATATTACTGTAAGTGAATTTCAACAGCTTGAAATCCTCAGCTTGGATGGAAATATAAACAGCATCAGGGATTTGGCAAGGGCAACAAACTTAAAATACATTTATATTAATAGTGAAACCATTGCGGATATGAACGTATTAGCCAATTTGCCGCTAAAAGAAATACAACTTAACGCTGGCGGATTGGTGGACATCAGTTTTATGCAAAACCTGCATGGAGTAGATCATATATTTTTTAATCTTCCCGGATATCTTCCTGTCATTAGTAGCTACGCCGGTTTGCCTGAACTAAAAAACCTGGATTTTGTACTTGGGAACATTTCTGATATAAGCTTTTTGAGAAATGCTGTTTCATTAGAATACCTTTCTATTATTGGCGGCAATTTACCGCCTGACATGGATATATCATTTTTGGAATCGTTACCAAACCTTCACCAAGTTATTTTTAGTGTCACAAGTGATGCTCAAAAAGAAGTCCTGCTACACTTAGCCCAAAGAGGAGTATCCGTTCCGACAATGTAAAATAATGAACTTATTGTAAAACGCAGATTTGGGTATTATTCCTTGAAACAATAGTTCACCGAGGAAATTAAAGATCATTTGACGGAGACTTGACGGGAAATTTGACACATATCATCAAAAATGGATGAAACGCATGGACGTAAAAATATCATATCCCTAATAAAATCGGTCATAAATGAACATACCTTAACGAGAATGGAAGAGGGGGCTCATTTTCGTAATGCGCAGGTCGTGGGTTCGAGTCCCACCGGGAGCTTCTTCAAAAATCGACTGTGTCTGATTTCGGGCACAGTCTTTTTTGTTTGTTTTTCAGTTGACATCCGGCATAAAGATACCTATAATGATTTCAGATCTCTATGATCTGATTTTGCTTTTTAAGGGGGATTTCAAGATGATATTCTGTCCCAACTGCGGCAGCCAGCTGAGTGATACGGCAACTTTCTGCGGACAGTGTGGAAAAGCCTTGCCGATGCGCGCGGCTTCGGCGGCTCCGGTCCAGGATCAGGCGCCGGCCCCGGCTCCTGTGCAGCAGACTGTTAATCCGCAGCCTGTTTCCCAGCCCCAGTACCAACAGGCTGTTTCTCAGCCCCAGTACCAACAGCCGGTCCAGGCTCAGCCTGCCTACCAGCAGCCTGTTTATCAGCAGCCGGTTCAGTCCGTCGTGCAGCCGGTTGTACAGCCTGTTGTAACGCCTGTTGTGACGCCGGTACAGCCTCAGGTCCAGCCGGTTTATGTTCAGCCGACGGTCATCCAGAAGGAAGTCGTGCGTCCGCAGTCAAACGGACAGTCGCCCATGGGGATTATCGCTTTCGTTCTGTGCTTCGTTCCTCCTGTTGTCTGGGCGCCTTTGAGCTTCTTTTTGGCGCTTCTTGACCTTATTATCCACCAGCGTTCGAGAAAACACGGCCTCGCAGTTGCTGCGCTGATCCTGTCGATTATCGGCGGTATTTTCTGGGTGATCGGAGTTATCGCACTTGCTAACGGCGGATGGAGTGATTTTGTCGAGTGGAATTTCTGAGGAAAAGCTGAACGTACGGGACTTAACTGCTGTATGAAGAAAAAATATGAAATCAATATGACGGACGGACCGCTTCTTCGGAAGATGATCGCGTTCGCAATTCCGCTGATGCTGTCAGGAATGCTGCAGCTCCTTTTCAATGCCGTCGACATTATTGTCGTCGGCAAATGCGTCGGCGATACGGCACTGGCCGCTGTCGGGTCCACGGGTGCGCTCGTGAACCTGATCATCGGCCTTTTTATGGGCCTTTCTGTCGGAACAAACGTATTATGCGCGCAGGGCTATGGCTCGGGGCGTGAACAGGACGTGCAGGAAACGGTGCATACTTCCGTGCTGATCTCCCTGATTTTCGGTGTTTTCCTTGGAATCGTCGGCTTTATCTTCGCACGGACCTTCCTGAAATGGATGGCAAGCCCTGTGAACGTTATCGATCAGGCAAGCCTGTATCTCAAGATTTACTTCCTCGGAATGCCGGTGATCATGCTGTACAACTTCGCGTCGGCTGCACTTCGGGCGATCGGCGATACGAGACGGCCGATGTATTACCTGCTGATCGCGGGCGTCGTAAATCTGGGACTGAACCTGTTCTTCGTGCTGGTCGTCGGCATCGGCGTTGCCGGCGTCGCGATTGCAACCGTGGTTTCTCAGGCGCTGTCGGCGTTTTTGGTGGTTCGCTGCCTGATGAGAGAGAAGAGCATGGTGCATCTTGATCTTCGGAAGCTTCGGATCAGCAAAGACAAGCTCGGAAAGATCGTCCGCATCGGCCTTCCGGCCGGGATCCAGGGCATCGTCTTCTCTATTTCGAACGTCCTGATCCAGTCCTCGATCAATTCCTTCATGTCGAATGCGATTGCGGGAAATACGGCGGCGAGCAATTTAGAGAGCTTTACCGGAACGGCAATGAACGCTTTCTATCAGACAAACCTGAATGTCGTGAGCCAGAATGCAGGCGCCAGGAAATATGACCGGATCTGGCGCTGCATGCTTCTCTGCATGCTGATGGTATCGATGGTCGGCGCGGCAATGGGACTCGGCATTTACGGACTCGGAAATGTACTGCTTCGTTTCTACACGGACAGCGATATCGTCGTACAGTACGGCTTGATCCGTCTCGCGATCTGCAGCCGCTTCCACCTTCTGGCCGGACTGATGGACTGCATCGTCGGCGGACTCCGCGGACTCGGCACATCAATCCTTCCGATGATCGTAAGCCTGACAGGTGTCTGCGTGTTCCGAATCGTCTGGATTTCGACCGTTTTCCAGCGTGTCCACACATTGAAGACACTTTATAATTCCTATCCGATCTCCTGGGCAATGACAGCAGCAGTGCATTTTATCTGCTTCCTGATCATATTCCACTATTTTAAGAAGCGGGAAGCGGAGAAGATGCGGATACGCGACGGAACGAAATAAAACAGGGGCTGTCATCAGACAGCCCCTGTTTTATACTCGGAATGAGTCGATTAAGCTCTTTCAACTAATCCGGAACGTAAGCAGGAAGTACATACGTAGACTTTCTTCGTACCGCCATTGTCAGTCAGAACACGAACAGACTTGACATTCGACTTCCACATTCTATTGGTCCTTCTATGAGAATGGCTTACCTTGATTCCGAAGTGAGCGCCTTTTTCGCAGATAGCACACTTAGCCATTTTCTACACCTCCATTTCGTTTCGGGGAATTCAAACATTGCGCATCAAAAATACGCAACAGAAGTATAATACCAGAAAGACCGGGAAAATGCAAGAGGAAATTTTAAAAATTTCGGAATAATTCGGCGATCTGCCGTTTCAGGCCTGTCTTGAATAATCCGGTGACTTGTGTTATAATCATTCTGGTTCGAATTGAACAGAAAGAGGAATTTACATGGGAGAAGAGAACAAAAACTTTTCAAGCGAAGTTAAAATCAATCCGGATGTGATCGCACAGTATGCCGGTATGGAAGCCATGGGCTGCTTCGGCATCGTCGGAATGGGTGCGGTCAGCTTAAAGGACGGCTTTGTCAAGGTACTGAGGTCTGACAAGCTCTCAAAAGGCGTGTCTGTTACAATTAAGGATGGCAGGATTTCGATTGATTTTCATATTATTGTCGCTTATGGCGTCAGTATCCAAGCGGTGTCCGATAACCTGATCAACAACGTGGTGTATCAGGTCGAAAGCTTCACCGGAATGAAGGTTGAACAGGTGAACGTCT
Source organism: Lachnospiraceae bacterium (assembly GCA_017543275.1). Lineage (GTDB taxonomy): Bacteria > Bacillota > Clostridia > Lachnospirales > Lachnospiraceae > UBA1267. The sequence continues at coordinate 4,599 of JAFYGJ010000051.1, forward strand.
ATGTCGAAGGCGTTCGCGTGATCGACTGAGTTTAGGGGAGGACAGGACATTGGCAACAATAGACGCATTAATGTTAAAGAAAATGTTCATTTCGGGAACGCATGCCCTGAATGACAACAAGGCCTGGATCAACGAACTGAACGTTTTCCCCGTGCCGGACGGCGATACCGGCACCAATATGACCATGACCATCGTCTCGGCGGCGAAGGAAGTGCTTGCGCTTCAGGATGATTCGATGGCGAGCCTTGTCAAGGCAATCAGTTCCGGGTCCCTCCGGGGTGCCCGGGGAAATTCAGGGGTCATTCTGTCACAGCTGTTCCGCGGTTTTGCAAAGTCTGCCGGAAAGTATGAGACGCTGGATATTCCTGAAATCGCGGAAGCCTTTGAAAAGGCAGTGGATTATGCCTACAAGGCCGTCATGAAACCCAAGGAGGGGACAATCCTGACCGTTGCGAAGAGCATGGCGGACAAGGCGCAGGAGCTTTCCAACATCACGGATATGAAGATTTTCCTGCAGTCTGTAATCGACTGTGGAAATGAAACCCTGAAACGGACGCCGGAGATGCTTCCGGTGCTGAAGGAAGCCGGCGTTGTTGATTCCGGTGGACAGGGCCTGATGGTCGTGATGCAGGGCGGTTTTGAAGTGTTCCTCGGAAAAGAAGTCGAAATGGAACTTCCGCAGTCCGGTGTCCAGGCTCAGCAGCAGGTTGTGGTGGACGTCGCAAATATCGAGACCGCAGACATCAAATTCGGCTACTGCACGGAATATATCATTAACCTTGAGAAGCCCTTCCCGATAGAGGAAGAGCAGGCATACAAGTCTTTCCTGGAGTCAATCGGTGATTCGATCGTCTGCGTGGCGGACGAAGACTATGTCAAAACGCATGTTCATACCAACGACCCGGGCCTTGCGCTGCAGCGTGCGCTGACGTATGGCTCCCTGTCCCGGATCAAGATCGACAACATGCGCGAAGAGCACAATGAACGGCTTTTCAACACAACGCCGAATTTCACCCCGGCACCCGAAGCTCCTGCTCCGGCACCGAAAAAGCAGATGCCGCATAAGGATATTGGTTTCGTTGCCGTTGCAGCCGGCGAAGGCCTCGCGCAGATCTTTACGGATCTCGGCGTGGATTATGTGATCGAGGGCGGCCAGACGATGAACCCCTCGACCGACGACATTTTAAGCGCTGTAGAGCAGGTGAATGCGGACACGATCTTCGTTTTGCCGAATAACAGCAATATTGTGCTTGCGGCGAACCAGGCTGCAAAGCTGATCCGCAAGAAAAAACTCATCGTCATTCCGACTTCGACAGTCTGTGAAGGCATTTCCTGCCTCGTTTCCTACATGCCCGGCGCGGATCCTTCGGAAAACGAAGCGACGCTGAACGAAGCACGGAAGACAGTCAAGACCATTGAAGTGACTTACGCGGTCCGCGATACCGTGATCGACGGTGTGGCGATCTACAAAAACGACTATATGGCGCTCTCCGGGAAGGGTATTCTTGCGGGCGGCAAAAACCTGAACCAGGTTATTCACGAAGCAGTCAGGAACTGCGTTACAGAAGACAGCGCAGTCGTCAGCATCTACTACGGCAAAGACATGAATGACGAGGATGCGGAAGCACTGAAGGATTCGCTTTCAGACGTCGTCATGGACGCTGAAGTGGAGATCAATTACGGCGGTCAGCCGGTGTATTATTACATCATTTCCGTCGAATAAAGAGATTTTCAGAGGATCACGGATTAGGCGCAGCGGTTCTGAAGCAGGGCCGCTGCGTTTTCGAAAATTTCGGCGGCAGTGTACGAAGGACTTTCAGCAGGGAAGGACCAGATGGATTTAAACGGAAGTATTCTGGAGATCAAAGGAATCGGGGAGAAGAGTGCGGCACTCTTTTTCAGGGTCGGAATCCATACGGTTTCGGACCTTCTTTCCTATTATCCTTCCGGGTATGAACGCTTTGAAGAACCGATCACGATCGCACAGTCCTCACGCCGTGATTTTGCGGCGATCCGGGGGATTATCCAGCAGAAACCGGAAACCCGCTATGTGAAGCGCTATCAGATCACTTCGGCGCTGATCCGGGACGAGATGGGGCAGATGCTCCGGCTTTCCTGGTTCAATATGCCTTACCTTTCGAAAACGCTGCATCCGGGTTCCCAGTACATTTTCCGGGGAAAGTTCACCGGAACAGGCGGTCTCCGCCATATGGAGCAGCCGCAGATCCTGAAACTTCCGGATTATGAGCGCCTGAGATCCACACTGCAGCCGGTCTATCCCCTGACAAAAGGCCTGACAAAGAAAATGATTCAGGACGCCGTGCAGAAAGTGTTTGCGGACGGAACCGAAATCCCGGAGACACTGCCTTCGGATCTCTTAGAGAAGTACGGGCTGCTTTCCCGGGATCTCTCGATCCGGGAAATTCATTTTCCCGTGAACCAGGAGTCCCTGATTCCTGCCCGAAGACGGCTTGTATTCGAAGAGTTTTACAGTTTTATCCTCGGTGTCCGGCGCATGAAGGAGACCGTTTCGGAGGAACCGAACTGCTTCCCAGTCGAGGATCATCCGGAAGTAGAGGAACTGATCGAAAAGCTCCCCTATGAGCTTACAAACGCACAGAAAAAGGTGCTTTCGGAGATTCAGAAGGACATGCGGGGCTCCGGCGTCATGAACCGTCTGGTACAGGGCGACGTCGGCTCCGGAAAAACCATCGTCGCCTTTCTTTCGATGTATGCCGCGGCGCTTTCAGGCTATCAGAGCGCACTGATGGCGCCGACCGAGGTGCTGGCTGTGCAGCATTATGAGAACTTCCGGAAACTCTCGGAGGAATACGGACTCGGACTATCGGTCAGTCTTCTGACAGGAAGCATGACGGCGAAGGAAAAGCGGGGAATCTACGAGAAGATTTCGGCGCACCAGACGGATCTCGTCATCGGGACACACGCACTGATCCAGGAAAAAGTGCTGTATGAGGATCTTGCGCTGGTGATTACGGACGAACAGCACCGTTTCGGCGTCGCCCAGCGGAAAGCCCTGTCGAAAAAGGGTCAGTCGCCGCATGTGATTGTCATGAGTGCGACGCCGATTCCGCGGACACTGGCGATGATCGTCTACGGCGACATGGACATCTCGGTGATGGATGAACTGCCGAAAAACCGACTGCCGATCAAAAACGCGGTCGTTGACATCGAATACCGCCCGAAAGCCTGGAACTTCATTAAGAAACAGGTACAGGAAGGGCATCAGGCCTATGTGATCTGCCCGATGATCGAGGAATCGGAGGCTTCCGAGGGCGAAAATGTCACGAATTACGCGAAAAAACTGTCTCAGGTTTTCCCGGATTCCATACGGATCGGTATACTGCACGGGAAACTCCGGAACGAAGAAAAAGAAGGCATCATGGAGGATTTTTCGCGGAATCTTTTACAGGTTCTGGTCTCGACGACGGTGATTGAGGTCGGAATCGACGTGCCGAACGCGACCGTCATCCTGATCGAAAACGCCGAACGCTTCGGACTCGCACAGCTTCATCAGCTTCGCGGCCGGGTCGGCAGGGGAAAGGACCAGTCCTACTGTATTCTCGTCGATACGACGAACAGCGAGGAATCCGAAGAGCGGCTTTCAGTCCTTCAGAAATCAAACGACGGCTTCTTTATCGCGGGTGAAGACCTTCGGATGCGCGGCCCCGGAGACTTTTTCGGTTACAGGCAGTCCGGTGATCTTGCCTTCCGGCTCGGTGATATTTACACGGACGCCGCAATCCTCAAGGAAGCGGAAGAAGCTGCCGAAGGAACCGCAGCGGATGAAAAAGCCCGGGCAGTGGAGGCAATTCTGTAGCCGGGTAACCGGGTGGATAGAGAATTACCCGTAGACAAATGCCCGGATAAGTGTTATAATACGCTATTATTCACGCTGTCACTCTACTGTGCTAAAGTGTCGGCGGTTATGAGGAGAATGAAAACATGCCAGAACGCAGAGTATTCTTGGACAGACAGACCAACTTACTGCAGCTGGAAGAGCAGCAGATGTACGAAATGGTGGAAGTGGAGGATCCGGCCGTTTTCCGGAACCTGTTCCCCTATACGGACATCCCGAAGGTAGCTTTCAACGACCGTGTCGTGCCGCATCATATGCCCGATGAGATTTTCATCACCGATACGACATTCCGCGACGGACAGCAGAGCCGGGCGCCGTATTCGACCGAGCAGATCGTGAAAATCTATGACTACCTGCACCGTCTCGGCGGTCCGCAGGGCATTATCCGCCAGAGCGAATTCTTCCTTTACAGCCAGAAAGACCGGGACGCTGTCTATCAGTGTCTTGAGCGCGGCTACCGTTTTCCGGAAGTGACCGGCTGGATCCGCGCGAGTGCGAAGGATTTTGAACTGGTCAGGGAAATCGGTCTTCCGGAGACAGGCATTCTTCTGAGCTGCTCGGATTATCATATTTTCTACAAGCTGCATATGAAGCGCAGTGAGGCCATGCAGCACTATCTTGGAATCGTCCGGAGCTGTATGGATTACGGGATTATTCCGCGCTGCCACCTGGAGGATATCACGCGTTCCGACTTGTACGGCTTTGTGATTCCGCTGTGCAACAACCTGATGAAGCTCAGCGAGGAATACCATATGCCAATCAAAGTCCGTGTCTGTGATACGATGGGTTACGGGGTAAACTATCCCGGTGCAGTGGTGCCGAGATCGATTCCGGGTATTATTTACGGTATCCGTGTGCACGCTGGTTTCCCCTCGGAGTGGATTGAATTCCACGGCCACAACGACTTTTATAAGGCGGTTGTGAATTCCTCGACAGCCTGGCTTTACGGGGCCGGCGGTGTCAACACCAGTCTTTTCGGCATCGGTGAGCGCACCGGTAATACCCCGACGGAGGCAATGGTCTTTGAGTATGCGCAGCTTCGCGGCACGCTCGACGGCATGGATACAACGGTTATTTCTGAGCTTGCAGAGTACTATGAGAAGGAGATCGGCTATCATATTCCCTCGAGGACGCCTTTTGTCGGCCGAAACTTCAATGTGACGCGCGCAGGCGTTCATGCAGACGGACTTCTGAAGAACGAGGAGATCTACAACATTTTCGACACCGGCAAGTTCCTGAACCGGCCGCCTTTGGTGGCAGTTTCGAATACCTCCGGCATCGCAGGCATTGCGGTCTGGATTAACAATTTCTACCATCTGCCGGATGAAGCAAAGCTCATGAAGGACGATCCGCTGGTACAGAAGGTGAAGGAATGGGTGGACCGGGAATACGAAAACGGCCGTGTCACAGTCATCACCGATGACGAACTGATCGTCGTGATCGGCGAGGCCTGCCTTGAACTGGGAAGGCCCGTTCCGGGAGAAAAAACAGACTGAAGAAGAGAATTAAAACATAATAAAGATCGAAGAACACCGGAAATTGTGAACTTTCGGTGTTCTTCGTTTTATTTCAGGTTCATTTCAGCTTTCCATGGGATCATACAGGCATCAGAGACGGAAAAATGTCCGTTTTCTGTATAATAATCCAATATCCAGAAGGAGGAGACTGAAACCATGAAGGCGATAAGAAAATTACTTGCATGTATCCTGGCAGCGGCGTTTGTCTGCTCCCTTGCGGCATGCAATAAAGAAACGAATAACAGAACAGAAGGCACTGAGGCCGGCACATCGGTCAGGTCGGAAAGTACTTCGGCGCAGTCCGAAACAGAGGAAGAAAGCACAGAGGCGAAGAGCCCGCTCAGCGATCCCGAGGACAGCGGTTCCGAAGCTTCGGGAGATTTTTCCGTGAAAGCAGCGGACGGCACAGTAGTTTCTGCCGAAGGATTCGTCTATACCATTACGGCTGCAGGCGAATACACGGCAGCGGGCAGCCTCGAAGACGGACAGATCGTTATCGATGCCGGCGAGGAAGATGAGGTGGTTCTTGTGCTGCAGAACGCTTCGATTTCCTGCTCAACAGGCGCTCCGATTCTCTGTATTTCAGCCGACGAGCTGACAATCCGGTCGGAAGAGGGCAGCTACAATACGGTGACGGATTTTCGGACAGCTTCTGCTGCAGAAAATACAGATGATTCCGATGAGGAAGAGGTATTGAATGACAATGCAGCGATCTATTCGAAGTGCGATCTGAAACTCACCGGGAAGGGCACGCTGATCGTCAGTTCGGAATACGACAACGGTGTGAAATCCACGAAGGACCTGAGTATTAAAAATGTAACGCTTAAGGTGACGTCACCCGGTGCCGCACTGAAAGGAAATGATTCGGTAACTGTGAAATCCGGAAGTATTATTGCAGTTTCCACCGGTTCCGACGGTGTCAAGGCCTCGGACTCCGACATTTCCTCGAAGGGCAATCAGCGCGGAACGATCCTGATCGAGGGCGGACAGCTTGATATCTACGCCCAGAAGGACGGGATCAGCGCTGCCTATAACGTAGAAATCACGCCGGCGGAAGGAGAAAACCCGGTCGTCAACATCTATACGGCCTCCTATTCGGATTATGGCAGCGAAATCACGGTCGGAACGGAGTTCTATCTGGCAGTTTCTTCTTCCCTGTACGATGAAGATTCGGATTACTATCTGTATTTCTATGACGACAATGATCAGAGCGGCACATATGTCAAAGCAGAATATGACACGATGATCTACAGCGGAAGGACACCGTATTACGGGCTTCTTGTGAAGGCGCCTTCTGCACAGAACATGCTGATCAACATTGTGGAAAAAGGCATTTCGCCGGACGGATCGAATTATACGGCTGCGACTTCGGGAGAGACCTTCAATACCTCGATGAACGGCTACCTGATCACAGATGTTTCCGGCAGCAGCATATCCGGTGACTGGATTTCGATCAGTTCCGGTTCCGGCGGAGGAAACTCCGATAAGACTGCCTGGTCCTCGAAGGGCATCAAGGCGGAAAATGAAATTATCATAAACGGCGGGACCCTTACCGTTCATGCGATGGACGACGGTCTTCACGCAAACGGCGGGACAGAGCTTGAAAATGGCGAGAAGTCCATTGGAAACATCACCGTAAACGCGGGAAGCATCACGGTAGTCTGTGCGGACGACGGCATGCATGCGGATTCGGAGCTCACCATCAACGGCGGAACCGTTCAGATCAGCGAATCCCACGAAGGCCTTGAAGGCAATGTCATCAATATCAACGGCGGAACCATTACGGTTTACGGCAATGACGACGGTCTGAACGCCGGAAAGGGCAGTGTGACGCCGCTGATCAATATCACAGGCGGAACACTGGATGTGACGACTCCTTCCGGAGATACGGACGGAATCGATTCCAATGGCGATATCACAATATCCGGCGGATTGATTCTGGTCAAGAGCGGCGCCCAGATGGGCGGCATGGCCGGGTCGGTGGACCTGGACGGAACGCTCCGTGTTACAGGAGGTACGATCATTGCCTTAGGCGGCATCTGTGAAACGCCTGGTTCGGGCTCGGTCAACACCTATATTTCAAACGGAACTTCGTTCGCTGCAGGGAACTACAGTCTGCAGGATTCAAACGGAAAGGAGATTGCATTCTTCACCCTGAACGGAAGCTACAGCTCCTGCTGGATCGCATCGGAGAGCTTCGAGCTGAATCAGAGCTACAGTCTGGTGCGTGACGGCAGCGCAGTCCTTTCCTGGACACAGTCGCAGCAGTCGGAAGGCGACGCAGGAAATTCCTGGGGCGGCCCGGGCGGTTTCGGCGGACGCCGCTGAACAGGAGGTGGAATATGAATCAGCTGCCAACTTCCCCCGTAACAACCGATCGGAACAACCCGATCGAAGTGATGAAGCGTATTGAACTGAAATATATTCTCAGCCGGGAACAGACAGAATTCCTGAGAGCCGGCATCGAAGGACATATGCAGCCGGATCAGTTTGGTAAGACTTCGATTGCGTCGCTGTATTATGATACCCCGGATTACAGGCTGATCCGTCATTCTCTGGAAAAACCGGCCTATAAAGAGAAAATCCGGCTGCGTTCTTACGGGCTTGCGACACCGGAGTCTCCGGTTTTCCTGGAACTGAAACGGAAGGCTGACGAAGTCGTGTACAAACGCCGTGTACAGTCGACCATTCCGATGGTGAAGCACTTTTTCGACCGCAAAGGCGACATCTGTTCAGGCGGTCAGATCAACAAAGAAATCACCTATTTCCGGGACTATTACGACGCGCTCGTTCCCTCCTGCCTGATCATTTACGACCGGACGGCGTATTTTGAGCCGGGCGGAGACCTTCGGCTTACAATCGACGAAAACCCGCGCTACCGAATACAGGATCTCAGGCTGACAAGTTCGATGGAGGGCATTTCGCTTCTGCCTCCGGGCTCGTCGATTCTGGAAATCAAAGTGCAGGAAGCGATGCCGCTGTGGCTGACATCGCTTCTTTCAGAAGGAAAAATCTATAAATCCAGCTTCTCCAAATACGGGGAGGCATACAGACAGCAGCTTCTTCGGACTGCAGAAAGGAAAAGACATGTTGTTTGATTCTATTTATTCTTCCTCTGTCACACCGGGACAGTTTTTCATCATGGCAGGCGCCGCGATTGTGACCGGCCTGATCTATTCCTTTATTATGTCTTTTCGGATCCGGTCCAGCAAACACTTTTTCCTGGTCACCACGCTGATGCCTCTCATGGTCGCGACGGTCATTACCTTTGTCAACGGCAATATCGGCGCCGGTGTCGCAATCGGCGGAGCCTTCGCGCTGATCCGCTTTCGTTCGGCCCAGGGTTCAGCAGATGAGATAGCGTGTATCCTGATTGCGATGGGCGCGGGCATCGCCTTCGGCATGGGATATATCGGCTATGGTGTCGCGATTCTTCTCGGACTCGGCCTGCTGTATTACCTTGTGGCTGCGCTCCCGATTTTCGAGCATAAAGGCATCGCAAAGGACCAGCTCCTGCAGATCACGATTCCGGAATCACTGGAATACAACGGGGTTTTCGACGACAGCTTCGAACACTATCTGAAGAAATCGGAGAGTGTGGGTGTGAAAACAACCGGGATGGGCTCGATGTTCCGTCTTTCCTACAAAATCCAGATGAAGGATCCGGCGGAAGAGAAGGCCTTTATTGACGAACTCAGGCAGCGGAACGGCAATTTGGAAATCTCGATCCTGCCGTATGCGGAGACGAATACACAGCTGTAAGGCGGGAAATGGCCGGATTCCGCAAATCCGGAAACACAGATTTGTGCAGAAAATAATCCTTGACAAAACGGATCGGATAGTGTATCATACCATATGTTGCAGACATGCTGATGTGGCACAGGTGGTAGCGCACCTCATTGGTAGTGAGGAGGTCACGGGTCCGAGTCCCGTCATCAGCTGAACAGAGACGGAAGTCCGAAAAGGGCTTCCGTTTTTCTTTTTATGCAAAACTTTTTTCACTTTTCCTGTTCCATTTCCGGATTTTATGGTATAATCATCGTAGTATGCATTGAAAGGACGATGTAAGGGCGCGGGGGAAGAGCGTTTGTGCCCCTGCTGTTTCTGAAGATTACATCATGGTGGACTGAATATGAGACAGATTTTCGGGTTTTTGGCGCCGTATAAGGGAAGGATGATCCGGGGATTTCTGGTGAAGGTCATTGCGACAATCGCAGAACTTCTGATTCCATGGGCACTGAAGGTGATGATTGACAGCGTGGTTCCGACAGGATCGCTTCTTCAGATCATTCTCTGGGGCGTTGTCATGCTGGTATTCGCGGCAACAGCTTTCTTCGCAAATGTACTTGCAAACCGTTCGGCGGCTCTCGTGGCCCGCAATACAACCGAAAAGATCCGTCTGGAGCTCTTCTCCAGGATTAATTATATGTCGATGCGGGAACAGGAGGAGGTCGGAAGCTCGTCTCTGATCAGCCGTGCGACTTCGGATACCTACAATGTGCATCAGTTTCTTGGCATGATGCAGCGCATGGGCGTCCGCCAGCCGATTATGTTCCTCGGCTCTCTTCTGATCACTTTCTTCCTGGATGTCAAGCTGACGCTTCTGATGCTCGCGATGCTTCCGGCTATGAGCATCTTCGTCTATCTCTTTTCTCATTTCGGCATCCCGATGTTCCGGAAGGTGCAGGCGGCATTGGACCGGTTCGTCCGGATTGTGCGTGAGGATATCGCCGGTATCCGCGTCATTAAGGCTTTAAGCAAGACCGATCAGGAACGGAATCGTTTCGAAGAAATCAATATGGACGTCGTGACTGCTGACCAGAAGGCCAATACAGTCATGGGCGGCATGCATCCGGTCGTCAACATCATCCTGAATATCGGACTTGTTCTCGTCATCTATGTCGGCGCGCGGCGGGTGAATACCGGACTTACGGAGCCCGGCACGATTCTGGCCTTCATGACCTATGTGACGACAATCCTGAACGCGGTGCTCTTTGTTTCCCGTATTTTCAACATGTATTCCCGCGCTTCGGCCTCCGGGCGGAGAATCGCGGAGATCCTGAATACGGAAAATGACCTGGTGCAGGAACCGTCAGCAGAAACCGCGGAGCAGGAGGAAGCCCGGAGAGAAGAGGGCGTCATCATTTTCGATCATGTGGATTTTGCCTACGGAAAGGGTGAAAATGCACTTCGGGATATCGATTTCAAACTGAAAAAAGGCGAGACGCTCGGAATCATCGGCGCGACCGGCTCCGGAAAGTCTACGATCGTGAACCTGATGATGCGCTTCTACGATACGACGGGCGGAGCAGTTTATGTCGACGGCAGAAACGTAAAATGCTATGACGACGAGACGCTGAAGGGCTACTTCGGATCGGTTTTCCAGAATGATATCATTTTCCATGATACAATCGGCGAAAATGTCCGCCTGAACCGCGAAATTTCAGACGAGGATGTCATGAAAGCTCTGTCGGCGGCACAGGCGGAGTTCGCGCAGGAACGCGGACTCGACTATGAACTGGCGATCCGCGGCGCGAATATATCCGGGGGCCAGAAGCAGCGTGTTTTAGTGGCACGGGCGCTTGCCGGCAATCCGAGGATCCTGATTTTGGACGATTCCAGTTCAGCCCTGGACTATGAAACCGATGCGCGGATGCGCGGCGCAATCCGGGCGAATTATTCGGATACGACCATGGTCATAGTCGCACAGCGGATCAGCTCGATCATGGATGCAGACCATATCATTGTGCTGGATGAAGGTGAGATGATCGGCTACGGGACGCATGAGGAGCTTCTCGCATCCTGCGAAGTCTACCGGGAAATCAGTGAATCCCAGATGGGCGAAGGCCATCAGGCAGAAGAACAGAAGACTGCCGCAGCGTCAACGGATCTTTCCGAAGAAGACAAGGCCCGGATCCTTCGTGCCGCGAAAGATCATCCTGTTTTCAAAGATGCGGAGACCTATGAGGATGTGCTGCAGCGCGTTATCGAGGAGCAGCAGAACATTTCCCGCCGGAACACCTACCGGGACTGCATGGACACAGTCCGGGCGCAGCGGGAAAAGGAACGGAACGAAATCAAGGATGTGAACAAGCGGCATACTTTCCGTCGGCTTTTTACCTATGTCCTGAAGCAGAAGGGACTGATGGCGCTCGCAATCGCGCTGACGATCATCGGAAATCTTGTCGGCCTGCTGACGCCGAAACTCTCCGGTTATGCGGTTGATGCGATCGAGCCCGGCCAGGGCGCTGTCATCATGGATGCCGTCGTGCGGAACTGTTTTCTGATGCTCGGAACCGTCGTGATTTCCTCGATCCTCGGATATGCGCTGACGCTTGTCATGATCCAGATCACGAAGCGGATTGTGTCGGGCATGCGCCGGGAAATGTTTGACCGGCTCCTGAATTTCCGTGTCGGCTTCTTTGATACGCACGCGGCGGGCGACATTGTGAGCCGCATCACCTATGATATCGATACGATTAACACCAGCCTTTCGGGCGATGTCGTTGCGCTCTGTTCCAGTGTCGTAACGGTTGTCGGATCCTTTGTCATGATGGTGACGATTTCGCCGATTCTTTTGGTGATTTTCCTGTTCACGATCCCGCTGACGATTATAATGGCCAAGATGCGTGCCGGCATTACAAGGCCGCTGTTTCGGGCGCGTTCCGGCAAACTCGGCGAACTGAACGGCTTCATTGAGGAAATGATCAGCGGACAGAAGACGCTTTCCGCCTATCACCGCCAGATCAGCGTGATCGGCAAGTTCCAGAGCAGGAACGAGGATGCGGTCAATGCCTATTACAAAGCGGATTATATGGGCGCCTTCAACGGACCGATGGTCAACTGCATCAGCAACGTGTCGATTGCACTTGTAACGGTGCTCGGTGCGATCCTATACATGTTCGGCCGGATTTCTCTCGGCAATATTTCCGCTTTCATGCTGTATTCGCGGCGTTTCTCAGGCCCGATCAACGAAGGCGCAAACATTATGTCGGAGATCCAGTCGGCGATCGCGGCAGCGGAGCGCGTATTCCGGATGCTCGACGAACCGGAGGAACAGCCGCTGTCGGAGCATGAGAAAGTGCTTGAGGATGTAAAGGGAAAAGTAAAGCTTTCGCATGTGCAGTTCGGCTATACGCCTGAAAAGCAGATTATTCATGATCTGTCGCTCACGGCCGATCCCGGCAAAGTGATCGCAATCGTCGGACCGACCGGTGCCGGAAAGACGACGATTATCAACCTGTTGATGCGTTTCTATGATATCGACGGCGGCAATATCTATGTCGACGGGACGGAAACCAGGAAATATACGCGGGATTCTGTCCGGAAGTCCTTTGCGATGGTGCTGCAGGATACCTGGCTCTTCCACGGGACCGTATTTGACAACGTCGCCTACGGGAAGGAAGGCGCGACGATGGAGGATGTGGAGCGCGTCTGCAAAGCCGCGCATATCCACAAGTACATCATGCGGCTCGACGACCAGTACAATACCGAGCTTTCGGATGACGGTTCGAATATCAGCAAAGGTCAGAAGCAGCTTCTTACAATCGCACGGGCGATGCTTCTGGATGCCAAGATGCTGATTCTGGATGAGGCGACCTCAAACGTCGACACACGGACAGAATTCAGGCTGCAGCGCGCGATGCTGCACCTGATGGAAGGAAAAACCTGCTTTATCATCGCACACCGGCTGTCGACGATCCGCGATGCGGACCTGATCCTGGTTGTCCGGGACGGCGATGTCGTTGAGCAGGGCACACATGAGGAACTGATGGATGCGCACGGCTTCTATCGGGAGCTGTATGAGGCGCAGTGGAGCAAAGGAGAAGCAATCTGATGTCAGTCAAACGGGGACTTTTCAGCGGACGCAAAAAACAGCGCAGGAGGAAAAGAGCACTCTCAAACTATGTGTCGGTATCCCGGCGGCGGGAGCGGAACACGGGAAAGGTGATTCTCGTGACCGCTATTATTCTGGCGGTCCTGGGCGGCCTTGTGATCGGTTTTTTTGCCCTGCAGAAATACCTGCGGGAACGGCCGGAAAAACCCGAAGGCGGAAAGAGCCCTGCGGCTGCGTCGACCGGGGAGAGCGATCATCCGGAAGGGTCGGAAATTGCTTCCGAGACAGAGCCTTCGGAATCCGCTTCCGATGAGCCGGTTCCGCCGGAAAAGTCTGCCTGGGAAATCCACATGGAGGAGCAGCATGCAATCGAGACGGTTGTGCATGCAGTGCAGCCCGGCGTGCAGTTTGCGCATTTTGAGGGAGAACCGACACTGAAGGAAACCGGGGACGGGATCCTGGATGAAGCCAACCGGCTTGCGGCGGGCTATGACTACGATGCGGCAATCGAACTCATTCAGTCCGTCACCGGCTATGGCAATATCGAGCGCTATACTGATGCAATTGCACACTATACCGCGACGAAAAATGCGCTGAAGCCCTATAAAATCAACAACAATATCACGCAGATTTTCTTCCACTCGCTGATCGCGGACCCGACCAGGGCATTTGATCACGCGATTGCAGGCGACAAGGTCAATGACTATAATGAGGTCATGACGACGATCGACGAGTTTGCAAAGATCCTTGACGAGATGTACAAGAATAATTTTGTGCTCGTGGATGTTTATGATGTTGCAAAGATGGAAGAGCAGCCGGACGGGACAAAAGTCATGCGCTACCAGCAGATCCTGCTTCCGGAAGGCAAAAAGCCCTTCATCATGTCGGTTGACGACCTGAGTTACTATGAGTACATGACCGGACACGGTTATCCGTCGAAACTCGTCGTCCGGGAAGACGGCAAGGTCACAAATGAAATGACGCTTGTCGATGGAAGTGTGGTGCGCTGGGCATTCGATGTCTGTCCGATTTTAGAGGACTTCATTATGATGCACCCCGATTTCTCTTACCGCGGCGGACGTGCGATTGCGGCGCTGACGGGCTATAACGGTGTGCTTGGTTACCGGACCTGTGATTTCTGGTATAACGACGCATGTGAGTACTATGAGCCGACAGAGGCAAATGAGAAGTATAAGCGCGAGGAGATCAGCGGCCCGAACCCGAACATTGAAGAGGATAAGAAAAAGGCAAAGGAAGTTGCCGGCGCGATGAAGAAGATGGGCTGGCGCTTTGCAAGCCACAGCTGGGGCCACAAGAATCTCGGAAGCTGCTCGATGGAGACCTTCAATTGGGATGCGGACATGTGGGACCGCGAGGTGCGGCCGATTTTAGGGGAGGAGTGCGACATTCTGATCTTTCCTTTCGGCGCGGATTTTGGCCCGGCTTCCGTTCCGTGGCAGGTCTATGACTACGACGGTGTGAATGAGCGCTATGAGACTATGAAGAGTCACGGCTTTGACTATTTCTTCAACGTGGATTCGAGCCAGTATTTCATGCAGCGGACTGACGGTTATTTCCGTATGGGCCGCCGCAATGTCGACGGCGACCGCCTGTGGGAAGCCGTCTATGCAGAGCGCGGTGTCGAGGGCTGGCATGACCGCCTCGATGATCTTTTCGAAGATGCCTCGGCGGTTATCGATCCGCTGCGGCCGGAACTGGAGTAGAAACGCCAGCGGATATCGCAAAACGCGCCTGCGGGATGGTGCTGCCCCCTCGGAGACGGTTCCAGGTCCGATTGGAGGCAGCACCATAACCCTCGGCTCGGATTTATGGATCATCTGACGGATGGGAAAGGAGAGAGATGGACGCTTACGAACTGATTACAACAAGAAGGAGCACAAGGAAATTCAGGGAGGAGCCGGTGCCGGACGAGCTGCTTCAGAAGGTGCTGGAAGCCGGCCGGCATGCGCCGAGCGGCGGAAACAACCAGACGACGCATCTTTTGGTGATCCGAAACAGGGAAATCTTAGCGGAGCTGGCGGCAAAGGCCGAACAGGAATTCGCGAAGATGAAAATCACGCCCGATACGTATAAATCGCTGGCCGGTTCGATCCGCGCCTCGAAAAAGGGCGGCTATATTTTCCATTATCATGCGCCGGTACTGATTCTGACGGCGAATAAGAAATCGTACAGCAACAACATCGCCGACTGCGCCTGCGTTTTAGAGAATATGATGCTGATGGCGAATGCGCTGGATCTCGGCTCTGTCTGGATCAACCAGATGAAATGGCTGAACGGATCGGAGCTGATCAATGAAGTCCTTTTCCGGATCGGCATGAAAGAAGATGAACGGGTCTACGGCGGACTGGCGCTGGGCTTTGCGGATACGGAAGACGGCCTTCCTGTCCGGACACCGCTCCCGCGGACCGGAAATCCCGTGACTTTTGTGGACTGACAGGTGCTTAGATGACGCATTTCGATTATGGCAATCCGGACGCGCCGGTTGTGCTTTTAGAGCCGCAGGGCGGACACGATCCGGTTTCGGAACAGAAAGAATATGAACTGATCCGGGAATTTTCAGGAAGAGAGGATTTCCTGCTGGTGACTGTACCGGTGGATTCCTGGAACCGGGACCTGTCTCCATGGAATGCACCGCCGGTTTTCGGAAAGGAGCCTTTCGGCGACGGTGCGAAGGAAACACTCCGGCGGATCGAAGAAGAACTGATCCCGGCGTTTTCCGGTGACAGGATCTTCCTTCTGGGCGGCTATTCGCTTGCAGGCCTGTTTGCCTTATGGGCGGCTTATGAAAGCGGCCGTTTTTCCGGTGTTGCAGCCTGTTCGCCCTCGGTCTGGTTCCCGGGTTTCATGGATTTTCAGGAAAATCATGAGATCAGGACCGATACTGTTTACCTGAGCCTCGGAGACCGCGAGGAGAAGGCGAAAAACCGCGTTTTTGCGGCTGTCGGGGACTGCATCCGGGAAAGTGACCGCCTGATGCGGAAAAGGGGCGTAAACTGCCTTTTGGAATGGAATCAGGGCAATCATTTCGTGGACGGGGAGATCAGGACGGCGAAAGGATTTGCCTGGTTACTTCGGCAGCTTTCGGGCTGATGATGAAGGCGCTTCCACTGTGATGCGCTTTTAAAAATACAGGAGGGAACAGATGACCCAGATCGAACGGATTACAGAGATGGAAAAGCGGCTGAATGAGGCACGCGCGGCGCTGGACGGTTTCTCAGAGGCACTTTCAGCTTATGCGGATGTGCAGGAAGAACTTCGGATTCTCGCTGCCTATTATGAAGGTGATGAATGGCGCGGAGATTTTGAAGACGACGAAGCGGGAAAGCTTCCGAAAGATCTTCCGCGGGGCGTGCTTTCGGAGGATGCGGTTTATGACCTTCTTACAGACAACCGCGAGCTTCTGACGGAGATGCTCGAAACCGCCGCAGATATTACGAAATGGGGTATTGCATGAGCGCCCAAAAACCGCGGATTGCGGTTGCTTCCTATGTGCTGAGTGCAACCAATATGGGGCAGCCCGGCGCGACTTACCAGAATGCGGTATATGCGGCAGGCGGTCTCGGCTTTATGACCGGCGCAGTGCTGACGGATCAGGAAGCGGAGCAGGTGTACCGGGAATATGACGGACTGATCCTGTCAGGCGGCATGGATATCAATGCGGAATTTCTGTCGGAGCCTGCACATGAGCGGGCAATCCCTTCTGCTTACGACCGGGATGTAACGGAATTTCTTTTGGCGAAGCGCTTTATGGCCGGAACAAAGCCGATTTTAGCAATCTGCCGCGGTGAGCAGGTCCTGAATGCTGCGATGGGCGGTACCCATGACCAGCATATTTTCGACCGGCCGGAGGTCACGATCGCGCATCAGAACGGCGAAACGAGACACCCGGTCTCAGTCATTCCTGGAACGCTTCTTTCGGAAATCTTCCCGGGGAAGACGGAACTCATTGTCAATTCCACGCATCACCAGGCAGTAAAGGAACTGGCGCCGGGCTTTGTTTTGAACGCGATGAGCCCGGACGGCGTGATTGAAGGCTATTCCTGCGGCGACCGGGTCCTCGGAGTTCAGTTTCATCCGGAAAAACTGGTTGATGAAGGAATGCTGCCGATTTTCGACTGGTTTGTCGGAAAGTGCCGGGAAAATGCAGAGGCGGAATCTGGTCTCAAAGAGGAAAAAACGCCGAAGCAGCGTACTTATCCGGTCGTCACGCTCTGCGGGAGCACCCGCTTTAAGGACGCTTTTATGGAGGCGCAGAAGCGTCTGAGCCTTCAGGGCTGTATCGTGATCAGCGTCGGGCTGTTCGGGCATTCGGGTGATCGGGAAGTCTGGGAAAACATGGATGAAGGCACACTGACCCGCACGAAGGAAATGCTCGACGACATGCACAAACGGAAGATTGATATGGCGGACGAAATCTATGTGATCAATGTCGGCGGCTATATCGGATCGAGCACCCGGTCGGAAATTGAATATGCGAAAACACACGGAAAGACGGTGCGGTATCTGGAAGAACCGGTCTGACGGACTCATACCGGGGAAATAATAAATTGGAAGATCTGCGGAAGGAGCCTTGTGATGAGCTGGAAACTGCCGAATCCCTTTTTGGATGATAAAGGAGAGATTGCTGATCTGAACGTCTGGGATCACCAGCGCGAATACCTTCGGAACATTCTGACAGAAGATTTTTACGGCCGAAGCCCCGAAGATTCCGGAGAAGTGACTGCTGAAAAGAAGGCGGAAAAGATTCTTTGGGAGGGATTGGGACGTTTTTCTGTGTACGAGCTTCATTTCGGCCCCGAAAACGGTCTTTCCATGATGACTGCCCTGATTCGCCCTTCGGAAGGAAAAGCCCTTCCGATTGTCCTGATGGGCGGCTATGTGGATGAAGAGATTGCAAAAATCGCTGTAGAGCAGGGGTACTGCATCGCAACGCCTCTTATGGACGATCTTGCGCCGGACAGTCCGGATTATAAGAAGGGCATTTTATATCAGGCCTATCCGAAGGATTCATTCAAAGTAATTCGGATGTGGGGCTGGCTTCTGAGCAGAGTCATCGACTGGCTGGAAAAAACGGACTTTGCGGAACCTGACAGCTTCACAGTGGTCGGCCACTCGCGTTACGGAAAGGCCGCATTGGCCTGTTCGGTATATGATGAGCGTGTGAAGGTAACTGTCGCAGGCGGCTCCGGCTGCGGCGGGATGGGGAGCCTGCGGGTATACGGAAGCCGCTTCGGCGAAGGCACCGGTAAAGTCGAGACGCTCGGCGCGATGCTCAAATCGAATTTCCCGCACTGGTATCTCGATTCACTTCAGGAATACGGTTCGGATCAGCCGAGCGAACATTTCCGGGAAAAAGAACTTCGGTTTGATGCGAATTTCATCGGTTCCGTGATTGCTCCGCGGCCGCTTTTAGTGCTGGAAGGGCTCGATGACACCTGGGCAAACCCTTACGGGACGTTTGCTTCCTGGAGCGCAGTTTCCGAGGTATATCATTACCTGTCCGCGGACGAAAACTGTGCGATTCATTTCCGCGAAGGCGGTCATGCACTGAACCTGTCGGACTGGAAAGTGATTATGGACTTCTGCAGCGTAAAACTGAGAGGCGAGGAAAGACCGCAGGACTGGCGCACGAGGCAGTACGGGGATCCCATGATCGCCCGGGATTTCAATGCGCCGGGACCGGAAGAACAGGCGCCGGAAGCGGCATCATTCGGTTCCCCGGAGATGCTGAAAAGGATTCTTCAGCGCATGAATCAGAAATGGGCGTTCTCGGAATTCGGTCTGGAAACCGGGATGGACCGCTATGTCAGGGGACTTCTGGAAAAAGCAGGAAAAGAGGAATCAAATGAGTCGTAACAGAATCTATTCCAATCAGATTATTGTCGCGGCGGCGGATACGCTGCCGGAATACCAGGAAAACGCAGATCTTGTCTGCACCGGGATTCATGACGAGGCGGTGATCCAGCAGGCGCTCAATCGTGCGGCGGAACTCAGGTCGGCGACGGTTATTCTTCTTGACGGCACTTACCGGATCGACGCCTTTCCGGAAAATGACGGAGACGGAAACCGTGCGGCACTTGTGATCCGTGAATCGTCTCAGCTGATCGTTTTCAGGGGAATGACCGGTGAGAAGAGCCCCGTGATCCATGTGACGCGCGAAGCGCTTTCCACCATCCGCGAAGGAGATCGGGTCAGCGTAATTACGGTCGAAAAACGGCCAATTAATACGCTTGTCAACAATTTCAGTGATTTCCGCATGAATATTGACGGAATGGACAGACCGCTGATCGCTATTAACAATTACTACAGCGGGGCAAGCATGATTGACCGCGTCCGGCTTTCCTGCTCCGGCTTCGGCCCCGGCGTCATGCCGGTACCCGGCCTTGTCGGAATCCGCTGCAGCCGCGGCAATCCGAACGGAACCGGCCAGCAGATGTCGAATATCGGTGTTTTCGGATTCTATGAAGGCTATCAGCTCGGCGGTGAGCATCTCGTCGCCTGGGATCTTCTCACCCGGAACTGCTATTACGGCTATACCTTCGGAAATTACGAATATGACGCGGGTGTCATGGAGCATCCGCTGACGCTGATCAACTGCTGTGACGAACTGATGAGCTGTCTGCCGCTTTTTGCACGCTGCGGGAGTTTCGACCAGAAAAACAGGCGCGGAATGCAGCAGATTGACCTGATCGGCTTCAATATGGAGCTTCGGCCGCTGGAGAATCCGACCCTTGCAGACGTAGTTCCGGCCCGGGAGCTGACGCCGGATTCCTTCTGCGGAACGATCAGCTTCTGCGCGAACAAATTCTGGCACAGCTACGAAAACGCGCCGGACGTGCAGTTCTGGGAAGAAGGCTCCGGCCACAACTTCCGCACCATCAATGCCGTCCACAAAGCCGGCGGCAGCACGGCGGAACGCCTGACCTACATTCCGCAGTATATGCAGGAATACTACGATCTCGATCTCCGCAAAAAACTGATTTTTGACGGAAGGGAATGGGTCGATTATAACGGAAATCCGGTGAAATAAGCGAAAGAGAGCAGCCGAAATCCGTTGACAGCAGAAAATGCCGTCCGGAGAGAAATGCCTGACAGGAGATCAATATGGATAAGAGAACAATGATGGAAAACCTGGTCCGGGAAGCCCATGAAAGAGGCGCCTTTACCGGTACCTGGCTTTATGCGGAAAACGGAGAGATTGTCACGAAAGGCGCTGTCGGCTGGCGGGATCCTGAAAATATGTTTCCGATGCGGGAGGACAGTATCTTTGACCTGGCGTCGGTGAGCAAAAATTTCACGGCCACGGCTGTGATGCTTCTGCAGCGTAAAGGACTGATCAGTCTCGAAGACGAGATCACGGCATTCTTCCCGGAGATTCCCTACCGGGGCGTTACGATCCGCCATCTTCTGAACCACACCGGCGGACTTCCCGATTATATGGACTGGGTCGGAAAGAAAGCCGAAGAGGAAAACAGGATTCCGGGAAACGATATCATTGTCCGTTTCCTTGCAGAATGCGGCGAAGAGGCGGAGTTTGCTCCGGGAGAAAAATGGGAATACTCCAATACCGGTTACTGTCTTTTAGCGCAGATTGTGGAAAAGGTTTCGGGTGTCCCGTATGAAGAATACCTCGAGAAAAACATCTTTGCGCCTGCAGGGATGAAATCAACCCATGTCCTGCACCGAAGAAAAGATGGCCTCAGCATAGACAATCTTGCCTATGGCATGGTAACCAGCTTCGGGTCGGACGAATGGGTGCTTGCTGATGACTCACCGGAAAACCATCATGTTGTTCCTTTGGACGGCGTATCCGGTGACGGGCTCGTACACTCCAACATTTTTGATCTTCTGGCATGGGACAGGGCTTTACGGGAAGAGAAAGTGCTCACAAAAGAAGAGCAGATGATGATGTATACGCCGGGTAAGCTGAACAGCGGCGAAACAACCGTCGATTCGGACGAAGACGGGGAACCGGGATACGGTTTCGGTTGGGATGTGCTGAACGATCCGGAACACGGCCTCATCGTCTGCCACAGCGGCGGCTGGCCGGGATATTCCACCTGGTATCAGCGTTTTGTCGATGAAGATAAGGTTCTGATTATTCTCAGATGCCGGGAAGACCTCGATTTCAGGGCCTCCGATGCTTTCTTTTCCGGCATGAAAGCGATTGCAAGGGGAGAGGAACCGCAGCCTGTCAGAACCCTTGAAGAACTCGCTGTCCGGAATCCCGACCGCAGCGGCTGGGAATCGCTCATCGGCCGATACGATTACGACAACCCCGATATCGGGTTTGCCATACATGAAATCCTGATGAAGGACGGGGATCTTTATGGCAAAGTCAGCTATAAAGACAGGGATTATGAACTGAAAATCTACCCGCTTTCGGAGAATATCTTCGCTTTCCGGGATACGGACGATTTTACGCTGGACGAAAACGGCCTGACCCTGTGGGGCGTGACCGGAAAAAAGACAGAAGCATAACGAAAGAAAAAAAAACCGGCCTGCCGCAGCAAAACGGCAGGCCGGTTTTTGATGACCCGCAGGATGGTTCCTGCCTGATCAGCGTTACAGTACGGTGTATTCGGACTTCACTTCTGCGAAGGGGCCCGGAATTGCCTTTGTTCCGCGGTGATCTCCGAAGTAGTCGCGGTTGAAAATGATTTCGGTCCCGTCCGGATTCTCATAGCGCTGCTCGGGCTCGAAAGCCTGGCCGAGGATGTCGCTCGTGATGATGCCGCACTCGAAACCCTTTACCAGCTCAAAGACGTTGGTTTTCAGGACACATTTTCCGTCTTCACATGAAAGTTCAACCTTCACCTCATCCGTTTCATTTACAAGCGCATTTTTGTCATGCTTCGAGACTTTTGCGCCGCCGAAATAGGCGTTTCCGTCGATCCAGACCGGCAGATGACCGAAGTGGGCTTTCGCAAGCTCGCCCATATGCGGCTCCTTTGTGAAATCAAACTGTGCAATCCATTCCTCATAGGAGGGGAAGATGTCGAACTGCGCGGTTCCGGCAACTTCGTAGACGGTGCTCGTGAAGGGACGCTCCGGATCGGTCACGGGATAATACTGAACCATGATGTTGTTGTAGACCCGGTCGTCGCCGTGCAGGATCGTCATGAAGCCTGCGACTTCAGTACGGTGGCGGATATGATAGGGCGTATAACGCGGCTCACGCTGGCCGTTTACGACGGAATCAACGCCGGAATTCACGGTCAGGAAAGCACCGAGCATCAGGTTGTTGACACAGGCGACACCTTCTGTTGGAATGGAAACGGCACCTTTTGACAGCAGGAGGTTGTTGTCGATCAGTGTCGGGCCGTGGCCGACTTCGATGAAGATATCGCAGGAGTACATTGAGCCGCGGGCCGGGGCAGTTCCTTCAGGCGGCATGTTGTCATGCATCAGGTTCTGGGTGATCCGCGCGCCCTGCGACTGCCAGTCAAACCAGACGCCCATGATGCAGTTGTGAATATGGCAGCGTTTGACGGTTACGTCGATCGCGGCATGCAGCTTGATTCCTGCAGTTTCCGCGCCGCCGAGCTGGCTCGAGTTGCAGACATGGTGGATATGGCAGTCTTCGATCGTGGAGAAGACGCCGCCCATGCGTCCGACGATACCGGTCTGCTCGCAGTGGTGGATTTCACAGCGGCGGACGATGTGCGAGCCGACCCGCTCCTTGAGCCAGCCGTGATACTGGCCGCGGCAGACCGCGTCACGTTCCATCTGGGTCGGGCTCTTGACATGCTTCGTGTAGAAGTACATGTCATTTTCCGGATCGCGGTACTTGCCGAGGGAGATGCCGCAGCAGCGGCTGTTGTACACCTCACAGTCTTCGATGATCCAGCCTTTCGACCAGTGCGGGCCGATCGCACCGTCCTGGTAGGCTGCCGGCGGAGCCCAGGTCGTCGCTGCGTTTTTGATCACAAAACCGCTGACCGTGATATAGGAAATCCAGTTTTCATCGGGCATGAAGCAGTTCCTTCTGACCGCGATTTCCACATCCGCTTCCCGGGGATCAATGCCCTGGAAGTTCGCGTAGATTACCGTCGTGTCTCCGTCCTGCTCGGTGTAATATTTATAAATGGATTCCTCCGGCGTCCAGCTTGAAAGAGTCGGCTCGCCCGCAAGGCATTCCTCAAGGGTGCTGGCTTCATACATCATCCGGTCATTTAGGACGACGAAGCCCGTATGGCGGATGTCCTGTGAGAAATACCAGTCGCCGCAGACTCTTTCCTTGTAGGGATTCCAGCCGGCGAAGACGCCGTTATCGATCCGCGCAACGTAGGTGTTTCCCTCATAGGGCTCCCAGTCGGAGAACTTTTCGGAGCCGGTGATCACAGACTGCCCGGGCACTTCCGCGCGGTACGTAATACGCCGGTCCTTTTCGCCGGCGTATTTCGGCGTAACCTTTTCGCGGTATATTCCCGGTGCGACAATGATTTCATCGCCAGGTTTCGCGAGTTTCGCAGCATCGTTGATCCATTTGAAGGGCATTTCCTTCGACCCGTTCCCGTCGCGGGAAGCGGCCGCATTGACATAGTAGAGCATAGATGTTTTCCTCCTTGAATGTTTTTCCACTTTGTTTATAAAACCGGTTTGCATATGCCTTCCGGCAGAGAGCTTACCGGATATCCAGTACGTAATTTACGCCCGGGTTCGCGCGGAAACGGATCTTTCCGTTCGTTACGGCGAAGCTGCGTTTTGACACCAGATCCACGGCCTGTGTCTTTCCTTCCGGAACTTCCAGGCTGACCCATGTGACATTTTCGAAATCCGAGCGGATGATGGCTTTGTCATTGTCGTAGACGAAAAGCTGAATCCGTGACGGCGCGTCGAGGATGTATTTCATGGTCTTATCGGCCTGGCTCCGGATCGCATGCAGCACTTCATCCGGGTAATTGTACAGATCGCCGTAGTCGTCCGGAATCGTGATCACAATGATCCTTCCGTCGCCGTAATTGGTGCGGAGTACGATCGGGAAGTTGTTGTCTTCACCCCAGGCACAGGCCTGCTCCCAGATATCGTTGACGCCCGCATCGATCTGTGTCAGAAGCACAGGCTTCCTGCCCGGATATACGCCTGAAATCGATCCGCCGGTATCATAGGAGACGCCGTAATTTGTCACGAGCGCCTTCCGGTCCGTTACATCCACATAGGCGAACTGGCGGAATTTCTCCAGTCCCATTTTTCGGACAAAATTCGAGGTCACGATCACATCGCCTCCGGAAAGCAGGGTCTGTTCCATCTTTTCCGCAATATCCGGATCCATCAGGGCACCCTGTGCGAGAAATACGGTCTTCGCATCAAAGGGATACTGCATAACAGGCTCCGTCGGGAAACCGATCATGCCAAGATAGGAGTGAATGTTGTCCTCACCCCGCGCATTCTGCGGAAGATAGGCCGGGACGCCGACGGGACTTCCGAGATCGCCCAGGTATTCGTCGGCTTCCGCAAACATTTCACCGACTGCCGGCGCGAAAAGGCGGAAGTCGGTTGCGGATTTCAGCAGGGAACCGAGGCAGAAGAGCATGGCTTCCTTTGCCTTCCCGAAAAGCGTCAGATATCCCTGCTCCAGATAGGAAGTCAGGCTGTAGGTCGATTCATAGGGATCGAACCAGCCGCCGAGATTCCTCCCGGGCGCCGCGGCTTCATAAAGCCGCATCGTAAAATATGAGAGATATTTCGGCAGATGCTGCTGGCCGTATAAGGGATTCCGGGTTTCCGTTCCCGTATAGATCGAGTCGAACATCGGCGGTTCCATACCGAGATCGTAGCCGAGTTCATTGAAGACTTCGAACCACTGCGGGTATTTGAGGATAACATTGACATTCGGGTTGATCCGGTGTGCCGGTCCCATAACGAGGTCCTCAATGATCCGTTTTTTCTCCGTAAGCCGGAACTCCGCCCAGGTTCTGTTTCCGCGTTTTTTCACGCATTCCGCGCAGCGGCAGTTCAGGAAGAAGAAGTCGTCGAAGATGAATTCGTCAAAAAGCCTTGCGTTCATCTCGACAGCCCGGAGAAGCTTTTCCTCATCGTACGGCTTCGAGTAGCAAAGGGAAACGGAGCCGTCACGCCCCGGAAGTCGTACGCCCACGGGCGTCAGTCCGCCGGAAACTGCGATTCCCTTCTTTTCGAAGTAATCCTTTACACGAAGCAGCTGTTCCTCCGTCGCCCACTGCTCCCCGCGGAAGTTCTCAATGTACACCCGGCCGATGCGGATGTTCTTTTCAAGATGTGAAAAGGCCTTGTCGAATTCCTGAAAATCCGTCATTTCGTTGACATTGTGAACCGGTACATAGACCGACACATTGAAGTATTTGTAACTGTGAACGCTGTCACGTTCCATAGAATACCTCCTGACTTTTTAAATTTTTGTGAAAGCGGAAGCATTTTTCCGGACCATTCCGCTTTTCTTTCTGAATTCATCTTATCACAGAAAAGTATGATTGAAAAGAGGAAAGTATGCCTTTTTCGGTTGACTTCCTTTCTATGTCGAACCGATGGTAAACCCGGACGGCGTTACGATTTCACAGCGAGCCGGGATACCGTGCTGAACGTTCGGCGCCTTCGAGCACATTCTACAAGGGCAGTGCGCCGGGTTCCGAAAAGGAAACGCAGGCTCGGATGATGATTATCAACAGCATGACAATTCCGCTGATGGCAATCAGCTGCCATTCCTGCGGGGACCGTTCCTGCGCCCCTGCCGATTGATCAGTTCCCGGAGCTCTGGGAAGAACATAAGTATATCTGGGCAATGCTTGCGACGGTGTACTGAAAACCCGAAGCGGAATCATAAAACGGACAGATTCACAGCCTGTGAGCGGGAAAGATGGAGTTCTTTTTGCCTGCAGGCTGTTTTTCGTTGATAAGCGGGAAATTTTATGGTAAAATGGCAGGGAAAACCAGAAGGGTATCTTTCGGAGGAGAAATCGATATGGAAATCAGGGAACAGATTCAGGTGCTTTCCGAAGAAATATTTGATAATCTCGGACGCCTTGTAAAGTATGACTCGAAGCTTTCGGAAGCGCTTCCAGGAAAACCTTTCGGCGAAGGAACGGCAGCTGTTCTTACGGAAGCGCTCCGGATTGCGGAAGGACTGGGCTTTCGGACGGTAAATCTCGACAATTACTGCGGCTACGCCGAGATAGGAGAAGGCAAGGAAATCATCGGTATCGCCGGACATCTCGATATTGTACCGGCCGGAGACGGGTGGCATACGGATCCCTTTACAATGACCCGGATCGGGGATCGCTATTACGGCCGCGGAACGACGGATGACAAGGGACCGGTAATCGCGAGCCTCTATGCGATGAAGCTTATCCGGGACTCGGGCGTGAAGCTCGGAAAACGCATCCGGCTGATCATGGGCTGCAACGAAGAGACCGGCTCCCGCTGCATGAGACATTACAATGAAGTCGCGGAAGAATTATCCTGCGGCTTTACACCCGACGGCAATTTTCCCTGCATTTACGGGGAAAAGGGCGGAATGGCGATGAAAGCCGAGAGTAAAAACACCAGAATTCTCGATATTCACGGCGGCTTTGTCTTCAATGCAGTCTGTCATCAGTGCACGACAGTGATTCCCGCGGGAGAAGTGACGAAAGAGGCGCTGGAACAGGCGCTTGCAGCCACAGAACTGAAGAGCTTTTCCGTCACGGAAGAGGACGGAAAGCTGACAATTTTCGCGGAAGGCCTTGCGGCACATGCGTCGACACCGCTTCTCGGGGTCAACGCCGCGGGCTGCACGATGGAGGCACTTCAGGCGGCTGGTTTTGAGGATGATTTCGTCCGGTTTTACAACGACCGGATCGGCACAAAATGCGACGGATCGGGCTGCGGGCTGAAGTTTGAAGACGCGTACGGCGTGCTGACCTTCAACAACGGTATTGTCAGCATGAAGGACGGTGTGATTAACTGCACAGTCGATATCCGGGTGCCGGTGACAATCCGGAAAGAACAGCTGCTTTCCGCAGTCGGGCCGTATCTTGATCATGAAGGCGGCACACTGACAGTTCTCGGCATCGGAGAACCCTTATTCTACCCGAGAGAATCCCCGCTTGTCGACGCTTTATACGGCGCTTATAAGGAAATTACAGGCGACACGGAGCATGAGCCGATGGTGATCGGCGGCGGCACCTACGCGAAATCCCTGAAAAACATTATCGCCTTCGGACCGGAGATGCCGGGCATCGATTATCGTATCCACAATGCCGACGAATTCCTGATCATTCCGGAATACCTGCATTCGATCGAAATCTATAAAAAAGCGATAGAGAATCTGCTGGAAATCTGAGTACCGTGTAAATTAAAAACAGGATTTGAGTCACCTCGGGGTTTAGAATGTTTCGTTTGTACAGTCCGCGAAAAACCGAACAGATCATAATGAAACTGGAACCTGTAATCAGACGCGTATCTTCGGACTACCAGGTTCCGGAAGACGTGATTCGGGCGGTTCTGTTCCGTGAAATCAAGGAGATCGATCTGTTCGATGTCATTGCCGACCGGATTGTCAGAAGCCCGGTCCTGTCTTCCTGGTTTCATCGAACGGACAGTTCGACGGGTTACGGACAGATCTTTGCATGGGTCGCGATCAACGCGCTTCATTTCGCGGAGACGCAGGGCATTGAGAACGCGGAAAATATCGGCCTTTCTGCTGATCATGTGTATGATAAAGACAGTCCCGGAGATCGCAGACTGATGTGGATGAAACTGAACAGTGACCGGGAATTCAACCTTCGCATGTCGGTTCTGAACCTGCTTTCCTGTGCTTTTGAAATGACGGGGAAAACAGATTTTTCCGCGATGAACGAAGAAGAACTGAAGCTGACGCTGAGCCGCTACAATGCCAATACGAAACGGATTACAGCCTACGGAGAAGAAACCTATGGCTATTACCTCAAATACCTGCAGGGAGAGATATGAGCATCTATACACACCGCATACAGTATTATGAAACCGACCGGATGGGCATCACACACCATTCGAACTATATCCGCTTCATGGAGGAGGCGCGCGTCGAATTCCTGAAGGAAATCGGATTTGATTATGCGAAATTGGAGGAAGAAGGAATTGTTTCGCCGGTAACGGAAGTGGAGTGCAGCTTCAAAAAAACGACGACTTTCGGCGATCTTCTTCAGATCGAAGTCCGGGTCGAGGAAATTACAGGCGTCCGGTTCCGTTTTTCCTATCATATGCAGAAAGAAGACGGAACCTTTGTTGCGGAAGGACATTCGGGGCACTGCTTCCTGAATGAAAAAGGCTTCCCGATCCGTATCAACCGGGATTATCCGGAGTTTTATGAGACGCTTTCGCAGCTGAAAAACACGAGGGACTGACAGACCAGTCCGGCACAGGCAACTGGAGAAAGAATATGGGCACAGATCTCGAAAAGAGAATTACAATGGATCCGTCGGGCTTTGTGGTGCTTGCGGATTTTATCCCCGGCATCATCCAGGAAATCCGTTACTATTCGAGCTACAATTTCATCGGCGAACGGATTGACGGGTATGAAGAGCCGATCGCGCTTCTCACGATTGAAGCCGCACGGGCGCTGAAAAGCGTTGCTAACGAAATGAATGTGTTTGACTATCGGCTGAAGGTTTTTGATGCTTACCGCCCGGCCTGTGCGGTCCGGCAGTTTGTGCTCTGGGGGATCGAGGATACGGACATCCGCATGAAGCCGTATTTCTACCCGGATCTTTGGAAACAGGAGCTGTTTTCCGGAGGCTATATAGCAAAGCAGTCCAGTCACAGCAGGGGGTCCGCGGTCGACCTGACGCTTCTTGACATGAAAACCGGAAAGGAAGTGGACATGGGCGGCCCCTTTGACTATTTCAGCGAGCTGTCGCATCCTTCGTACCGCGGAATTACCGACGAACAGTACGAAAACAGGATGCTTCTTCAGCGCGTGATGCAGAGGAACGGCTTTCTGCCGATTGACTGTGAGTGGTGGCATTTTATGCTGAAGGACGAACCGTATCCAGATGTATACTTTGAATTTCCGGTGTCGGCGGCATATCTAAGGAAACACTGATTGAATCAGTGTCTCCTTAGAGCCTCCGGCGGATGCACACGGATTCGTAAGGAAAAAGCTGCTGCGCAGCCGAATCCGGCGCCAGGGAAACGCTTAAATCAGCGTTTCCCTGAAAAAATAGAAAGGCGGAAAAGAGATGAAAATCGGTTTTATCGGACTTGGCATTATGGGACACCCGATGTTCCTGAACATCGCAAGGAAACATGACGATGAAGTGTTCTGTACGGATATTTCTACGGAATCTGCGTTGAAAATTGCAGAGGAAGCGCAGGCGCTTGGTGCAAAGGCTTCGGCAGTTCCCGGAAATCTGGAATTGGCGGAAAAAGCAGACGTGATCATTTCAATGGTTCCGCGGTCTGAGGATTCGCTTGCGGTTTACCGGGAAATCCTGCCTGCACTTGGCCCGGGGAAGATCTGCATTGACATGAGCACGATCGACCCGGAAGTGTCTGTGGAAATCGCCGGATTTGTCCGGGAAACCGGTGCGGAATATGCGGATGCCCCGGTTGTGAAATCCCAGGCTGCGGCAGTCGCCGGTAAGCTCGGAATCTATGTCGGTTCCACGCCGGAATTATTTGAACAGATCCGGCCGATCCTTTCCTATATGGGCGAGACGATCCTGCATCTTGGAGAAAACGGCCGGGGCCTTGTCATGAAGATCTGTCATAATGCGCTGGTTTCCCAGATCCAGAACGGTGTGAACGAGACGAGCGAGCTGGCACGGAGGAACGGCATCGACGCGCGCACCTATGTACGGGCGATCGCGGCCGGCGGCGGACAGAACGCCTATCTGGACAACCATGTTGAAATGCTTGCAGAGAATGAATTCCCGGCCGCTTTTACCATTCAGAATGCCGCAAAAGACGTGCATATCTGTCTCGATTTGGCCGCGCGCACCGGTCTTTTGATGCCGGGTGAGGAGAATGCAGTGAAGGTCTTTGACAAGGCGATGGAAATGGGCTTTGCGAAAGAAGACTGGGCCGCAACGGTCAAGGCCTACCGGGAACTTGCGGAGGAGGGCTTATGAACGCAGTACTATCCAACAGTCTGCTTCAGATTGAAGTTTCGGCGCACGGAGCGGAGCTTACGAGTATCCTGTCGCTTCCGGACCGGAAAGAATACCTTTTTGACGCAGACGCGAAATACTGGGGCAGACACGCCCCGATCCTGTTTCCGATTGTCGGAAGCCTGAAGGATAAGAAGCTTGTGATCAACGGGCAGGACTGGCCGATGGGTCAGCACGGCTTCGCGCGGGATATGGACTTCATTCAGAGCTTACAGTCGGAAAACTCTGTATGCTTTACGCTGGAATCGAATGGAGAGACAAAGGCGAAATACCCCTATGATTTCAGACTGACGGTCTGCTATGAACTCAGCGGGGCCGAGATCCGGGTGAACTGGCATGTGGAAAACACCGGCGATCAGACGATGCATTACCAGATCGGCGGTCATCCGGCCTTTTACTGCCCGGTGGATACTTTCCTGGAAAAGCAGAGCGACTATTACCTGAAATTCGACACGGAAGAGCCGATCCGGTATCGTCTGCTGAATGAAAACGGCCTTCTTCTGGACGAAACATACGAGCTCCTTACGGATGATGGCTGTTTCAATATCCCGGAAACTCTTTTTGACCGGGACGCGCTGATCGTTGAAGGCACGCAGTCAAAGGAAGTCTCGCTGTGCCGCCCGGACAAGAAGCCGTATCTGTCGGTGCTTTTCGACGCGCCGCTTTACGGGATCTGGTCGCCGGCCAGAAAACAGGCACCTTTCATCTGCATCGAACCCTGGTGGGGAAGAGCAGACCGGGCAGATTTTGCGGGCGATATCTCGGAAAGGGACTATGATCAGGCGCTGCTTCCCGGGGAGACAAAGGCATATGGCTTTACGATCCGCATTGACGACATCCTGAACCGGCCGGATTACCTTTATCATCCGGAAAACTGTCCCTGTGTCGGCGGAAAGGAGCGGGGCTGCCCAAATAACGGTAACTGTCCGGCCTGTACCGAAAGCCACCACAGCCGCGGCGGACTGACTGCCTGCGAGCGCAAGTTCGTGAATGAACAATAAGAGAAAGAAATAGCTTATATGTACGATCCGAAAACCAACAAATATCCCTATCCTCCGGAGACGGATCACCACTATCTCGTCGTAAAGAAAAACGACGGAACGGTTTTTGACCGGAATTATCCCTATATTGACCGTTCAAAGTGGTTTCGGTTCCGGCAGACGCTGATCCGGATCCTGATGTACCTGATTGTTTTCCCGCTAAATTATATCCGTCTGGGCT
The DNA here is from genome assembly GCA_017543275.1 of Lachnospiraceae bacterium. Taxonomy (GTDB): domain Bacteria; phylum Bacillota; class Clostridia; order Lachnospirales; family Lachnospiraceae; genus UBA1267. Next base: position 36,177 of record JAFYGJ010000051.1, read on the forward strand.
TTCGTGTAAAAGGGCGGGAAAACCTGAAAAAATACAGAGACGTGATTGATAAGGGCATTATTTCCTGCAGCAATCACGTACACATGTGGGATTATATTTCCATCATGAACGCCGTGAAGCCGAAACGGACCAATGTCCTGTGCTGGGCGCCGGATGTGAGCGGCGAAAACGGTCCCTTAATCCGTCTGACCGGCGGCATTCCGATCCCGGAAGGGAACCTTCGGGCAACGGCAGTCTATGTACGGGAAGTGCAGCGGCTTCTCTCGGAGGGCGGCTGGCTTCAGATTTACCCGGAAGGCAGCATGTGGGAATACTACGCACCGATCCGGCCGTTCAAGCACGGTGCGTCCTTCTTCGCCTGTCGTTTTGACAAGCCGATTTTGCCGATGGGCTTTTCCTACCGGGAACCGGGCTGGGTCCGGAAACATATTTTCCATCAGATTGCGCTCTTTACGCTGACGATCGGCGAGCCGCTGTACCCGGATCAGAGTCTTAGAAAGGCGGAGCGCGAGGAAGATCTGACGAAACGATGTCATGCGGAGATCTGCAGGCTTGCGGGGATTGAGCCTTCGGAGAATATTTATCCGCCGGTTTTCAATGATTCGAAGCGGATTGATTATTATACGACGGAGTATGGCATCGGCTATAAAGGCTCGTGGTAAGGAATCATCAGGCGGGGAGTTTTGAGCATGAAAATTCTGATCATCAACGGTTCGCCTGCGGGGGAGAACAGCATCACTCTGCAGACCATGAAATATCTTGAAATCCGGTACCCGGAACATGAGTACCGGGTGCTTCATGCAGCACGCCGGATCAAGGCAATTGAAAAGGATTTTTCGGAAACGGAGGACCTGGTTCTCTGGGCGGAGCTCGTCGTTTTTGCTTACCCGGTCTATACGTTCCTCGCGCCTTCCCAGCTGCACCGGCTGATTGATCTTCTGAAGCAAAGCGGGCTGGATTTCTCAGGAAAAATCGCGACGCAGCTTTCCACTTCCAAGCATTTCTATGACAGTACGGCACATGAATATGTCCGGGAAAACTGTCTCGACCTCGGGTTTTCATACCTGCCGGGGCTATCGCAGGATATGGAGGACCTGCTCACGGAACAGGGAAGGAAAGATGCACGGATGTTCTTTGAACATCTGATGTTTTCGGCGGAACAGGGATTCTGTGAGCGGAGAAACCCGGATACTTCTTCGGAACAGCCGGTCCTGTATCGGGCAACGGTTCCGGACCTTTCAGCTGAAAAGAAATCCGAAAAGCGGGTGGTTCTGGTTGCGGATCTTGAATCAGGGAATGACCGCCTCCTCCCGATGGTTCGGCGTTTTCAGGCAGTGCTCCCTTATGAATGCACGCTTGTCAACATTGCTGAATTCCCCTTCGCGGGCGGATGCCTCGGCTGTTTCCACTGCGCGTCAGACGGGAAGTGTGTTTATAAGGACGGTTTTGACAGCTTCCTTCGGGAGAAGATCCAGTCGGGAGATTCGATTGTCTATGCTTTCTCCGTAAAGGATCATTCGATGGGGGTTCGGTTCAAGATGTACGACGACCGACAGTTCTGCAACGGCCATAGGACCGTGACGATGGGCAGTCCGACCGGGTATCTTGTAGACGGCGCGATGAGCCGGGAAGAGAACCTTCGGATTATGCTGCATGCGCGGGCCGGCGTCGGCGGGAATTATCTTGCTGGTATCGCCTGCAGCGAAGATGCGTCCGTCGATCAGGCAATTGACCGGCTGGCAGCGGAGCTTTCTTACGCACTGGAGCATGGCTACACACAGCCCGCAGATTTCTACGGCGCGGGCGGAAAGAAGATTTTCCGCGACCTGATTTATCAGATGCAGGGCCTGATGAAAGAAGACCACAGATTCTACAAAAGGAGAGGCTTTTACGATGATTTTCCGCAGAAACAAAAAGGAAAGATCCTCGCGATGTATCTTGTGGGCGGAATGATGCGGAATAAAAAGCTGCAGAAAAAGCTCGGCGGAAGGATGACGGAGGGCATGATGATGCCCTACCAGAAAATGCTGGAAAAAGCGAGACAGGGGAAGTTATGATCGCAAGAAAACTGACAAGGGAAGATCTTCCGGATGCAAACCGGATCTCGGCTTTTGCCTTTCATGCACGGCTGGAGGATCCGGAAAAACTGAATGTTATCCCCGAGGATGATCCGTCCGAACAGTGGGGCGCCTTTTCGGAAGACGGCGTCATGGCGGCGCGGATTATCAACAACCGTTTTGAGGGATATCTCGACGGAAATCCGGTGAAAAACGGCGGAATCGGATCCGTTTCGACACTCCCCGAATACCGGGAACAGGGTGCGGTGCGGGCAGTTTTTGAGAAACTGCTGCCGGAAGCATACCGGCAGGGAGAGGTGATTTCAACACTGTATCCCTTCAACCATGCCTTTTACCGCAAATTCGGCTACGAAACCGTCTGTGTGCGGAATATTTATCACTTCAGTCCGGCAGTTCTCAGAAACTACCGCTTTTCTGGAACCGCGCATCCGTACCGGGAAGGAGACCCGGTATCGGATTACTTCGCACTGTACCGTGAATTTGCGGCAAACTATAATTTCATGCTCGAGCGGGATGAGAAGCGGATGGCGGACCGCCTGAAAAGCGTGCCGCTCCGGGACCGCCGCTTTGCCTATCTGCTGTCGGAAGGAGATGTGCCGAAAGCTTATCTGATATTCCAGGATATCCGGCACGATCCCGCGGCAATTCTGAAGGTACAGGAATTAGCGTGGAAGGATCGCGCAGGCTTTGAAATGATTCTCGGCTTTCTCGGACGTTTTACAGCGGATTACGGAGAAATCCAGCTTCCGCTGCCTGTAGGTGTCGAACTGCATTCGGTTCTTCGGAGCAGCCTTGCGTATGATGTCACGAAGGAAACCCGCCAGGACTTTATGGTCCGGATCATCAATGCCGAAAAGCTGCTTTCTGCGATCCGGCTGCCGGATTGCTGCAGTTTTGTCATTCAGGTGACAGATGAGATGATCCCGGAAAATAACGGCTGTTTCCGCGTGAAAAGCAGGACGGGAGAAGAGAATCTGTCAGGGAATACTGTCGAGCGCTGTGAGGATCAGCCGGACCTTGCGGTGTCAGAACGCGCGCTCGGACAGCTTGCGACAGGCGCTGTGAGTCTTCGGGAAGCATTGCTTCGGCCGGACACGGTGCTTACTGCAAAGGAAGAGCTTCTGTCCCGTGTGTTTGTCCGGAAGGATCTGTTTATCGAGGATCATTTCTGAAGTTTTATGGGATTTCTCGGCTCCGCTTCGCTCTGTTCAACATGACACAGAGAGTAAATATTTCAGAACAATAATGAGGACCTGAATATGGACAACAAAAACCACATCACCGAAAGCTATCAGGATATCAATTCCCGCACCATCGACCGCTGGATCGAAGAGGGCTGGGAATGGGGAAAGCCGGTATCCCATGAAACCTATGAAAAAGCAAAAGCAGGAGACTGGGAAGTGGTGCTGACGCCGACAAAACCGGTTCCGAAAAGCTGGTTCGGAGAACTTCGGGGAAAGCGGGTTCTGGGACTTGCTTCCGGCGGCGGACAGCAGGGGCCGATTTTTCAAGCGGCCGGCGCGGAAGTCACGATTCTCGATTATTCCGAAAAGCAGCTGGAATCGGAGCGCTTTGTTGCCGCGCGGGAAGGCTATGAAATTCATACCGTCCGGGCGGACATGACAAAGCCCTGGCCGTTTGCGGATGAATCCTTCGACATGATCTTTTTCCCGGTTGCAAACTGTTACATCGACGATATGCAGCCCGTGTGGAATGAGGCATACCGCGTACTCGTTCCCGGCGGGCGGATTCTGTCCGGTCTTGACAACGGTTTCAATTTCCTTTTTGAAGAAGACGATGAGTCCCGGATTGTGAATTACCTTCCCTATAATCCGCTCAAGAATCCCGAACAGATGGCGGCGCTTCAGGCAGGTGACTACGGCGTGGAGTTTTCCCATGGTATTGAGGATATCGTCGGCGGCCAGCTTCGGGCCGGTCTTCGCCTTCTTGACATCTTCGGGGACACCAACGGCTCCGGTATTCTCCACGATCACGGCGCCCAGTGCTTCTACGCAACCCTGTCACTGAAACCCTGACCCGCCTTCCGCAATACCCGCCCGCCCGGAGGGATTTCCTCCGGGCGGGCGGATATTGTTGTCAGCCGGCAGTGGTTACATCTGGAAGAAGCTGTTGAATGCCGGAAGCGCGTAGGCGAAATCCTTGCTCATCTGATCGATCGTTGCAAAATCTTCTGCGGAGATTTCGAAATCGATGGCCTTCACGTTGTCCTCAACCTGGTCAGGCCGTTTGGCGCCGACGATCGGGGATGTAATGAAACTCTGCTGCATGCACATCCGAAGAGAAAGCTGCGCAAGCGTCACGCCGTATTTCTCCGCGAAGGGACGCAGGCTGTCGACGAAATCAATGGCCTGAGAGAAGTAGGGCTGCTGGAAAAGCGAAGCGCGGTTTCGGCCGTCGCCTGCCGGGAAGACATAGTCTTTTGTGAATTTTCCGGTCAGGATGCCTTGTGCAAGCGGGGAGTAGGGGATGACGCCGATGCCTTTTTCTTCCGCATAGGCAAGGCTGTCGTTGTCCTGATAGCGCCACAGAAGCGACCAGCAGGGCTGCAGCACATCCACTTCACCGTACTGCTCGGCTTCGATGATCTGGGCTTTACTGAAGTTCGAAAGACCGATGCAGCGGATCTTTCCCTCTGATTTCAGCTTCATCAGTTCGCCCATGGTGTCTTCAATCGGATCGCCTTTTCTCGTGGGCCAGTGGATGAAATAGATGTCGACATAGTCCTGTCCGAGGTCCCTAAGGCTCTGCTCGAAAGTCGGACGAACATCGTCTTTTGCGAGACGGCTGAAGGGAAGCTTGGTACTGATCACGATCTTGTCGCGATCATACCCCTTGATGGCTTCCCGGACAAGGTTCTCCGAATGGCCTCCTCCGTAGGCCGGAGCCGTATCCAGCGCGTAGATTCCGTGCTCAATTGCACTCTTGATGGCTGCGATGGACTTTGCATCTTCAGCGCCTGTAAAATAGGTGCCGCCGATCGCCCAGCAGCCGAAAACCTGCTCCGGGATGACCACGGAGCTTTTGCCGAGTCTGTAGTTCTTCATTGATGTCTCCTTTCGGGTATTGATTTGCTGTTTGCTTTTCTGTGCCGTGTATGATACAATCTTTTGCAGTCTTCTGTATTATCCGCATCAAGAAGACTGTTCGGAGCAGAGATTTGCTCCTGATACTTGATATCATTTTAGACAGGATTCGGCGGATTGTCAACTGTTTTCGAAACGGCCGAAAAGAAAGGAAAGAGCAGTGATCAGAAATATTATTTTCGATATGGGAAATGTTCTTCTGACATATGAACCCGAAACCTTTGTCCGAAAACTGTGTTCCGAAAAGGCGGCTCCGGTGATCCTCCGGGAACTGTTTCTCGGGCCGGACTGGCGGAAGCAGGATCTCGGCCTCATCGGAAAGAAGGAACTCTTTGAACTGGTGTCGGTCCGGGTTCCGGCAATATTTCATCCCGATCTCTGGAACGCCGTCGATCACTGGTCAGACCTGATGCAGCCGATTTCCGGCGCCGATGCATTTATCCGAAGAATGAAAACAGAAGGCTACCGCCTGTTTGTCCTCAGCAACGCCGGAACCGATTTTTATCGCTATTTCCCGCCTCATTATGCGCTTTCGCTGTTTGACGGTCTAACGATATCCTGCGATCTTCATATCGCAAAGCCGGACAGGGAGATTTACATGCATCTGATGGAAAGCTTTGGCCTTTTGCCGGAGGAGTGCATGTTCACTGATGATATGCAGGAAAATGTCGCCGGTGCAGAGGCCTGCGGGATGCACGGATTCCGTTTTCAGGGAGATTTTGAGGCGCTTTCGGATGCTGTTTGCAGAATAAAGTAAAAGTGCAGACAAGACTTCCCTGCAAGGTTCTGGAGTATGTGAAAAATACGAAATAGAAAGTTTTAAATCGCGAAAAGAAGTCCTTGATAAAGGGCTTCTTTTTGTATATAATATAATAGCTTATGTATGGGCATATCCGGCTTTGTTAAGAAATTATTCTGCCGCCGGCGGCGTACGGCAGATATCAGCATGGAGGTATGATATGGAAATCAGAAAATTCGGTGTAACGGAAAAAGGCGAAGAAACATCCCTGATCACGCTGAAAAACAGCAAGGGCATGATCGCAGAACTGACTGACATGGGCGCGTCTCTTGTAAGCCTGATCGTTCCGGACCGGGACGGCAAGCCTGTCGATGTGGTGCTCGGGTATCCGACGTCTGAAGCTTACGAGCACAATGCAAACTGCTTCGGCGCCACGATCGGCCGGAACGGCAACCGGATCGCGAACGGTCATTTTGTGATCAACGGAAAAGAATACCAGATGGTCAGACATCCTTTGAATGGCCATAACCTGCACAGCCAGCCGGATACCTTCTATACCCGGAAATGGGGCTTTACGACAGAGGACGGACCGGATGCGGAGTGCGTGACTTTCACACTGTATTCCCCGGACGGCGATCAGGGCTTCCCCGGAAATATGGACATTGAAGTGACCTATACGCTGACCGAAGACAATGAGCTGATGATTGACTATTACGGCTTCTGCGACCAGGATACCGTGATGAATATGACAAATCACAGCTATTTCAACCTGAACGGAGAAGGCTCCGGCGATATTCTCGGACATGAAGTGCAGCTGTATTCCGACTACATTACGGAAACCGACAGCGGCCTGATTCCGACCGGAAATCTCACGGATGTGACCGGAACGCCCTTTGATTTCCGTGAAGCGAAGACCATCGGACAGGATATTGACCAGGACGATGAAGCACTTCATAACGGTCTCGGCTACGACCACAACTTTGTCGTCAACGGCGGAAAGCGCCAGGAAGATGCGCAGCTGATCGGACGCGTGAAGGGCGATCAGAGCGGCATTGTCATGGAAATCTATACGGATCTTCCGGGTGTGCAGATGTATACGTCAAACGGCATGGAGCAGCCGAACGGCAAGAACGGACATGCCTACCACAATCACGCCGGCGTTTGCTTCGAAACCCAGTTTGCGCCGAATGCCGTAAATATTCCCGCGTTTGAATCGCCGGTTATCAAGGCGAATAAGGAAGTCACCACACTGACTGTCTACCGCTTCGCTGCCGAGTAAGCCACATGGGCAAAAACCTGTATATCGCGGAGAAGCCGAGCGTCGCACAGGAATTCGCGCGGGTTCTTTCGATCCGCGCCGAGCGGAAAGACGGCTATCTCGAGTCCGACACCGATATTGTGACCTGGTGTGTCGGGCATCTGGTGACCATGTCGTATCCGGATGCCTACGACCCGGCGCTCAAAAAGTGGAGCATGAACACGCTCCCCTTTATTCCGGACACCTGGAAATATGAGGTGATCGAAAGCGTAAAAAAGCAGTTTGGCATTGTTTCGAAGCTTCTTACCCGGAAAGATGTGGAGACGATCTATGTCTGCACGGACTCCGGACGGGAAGGAGAATATATCTACCGGCTCGTGGCGCAGGAAGCACATGTGACCGGGAAAACCGAAAAACGCGTCTGGATTGATTCCCAGACGGAGGAAGAGATCCGGCGCGGTATCCGGGAAGCAAAAGACCTTTCGGCCTATGACAATTTGGCGGATTCCGCCTATCTTCGGGCGAAGGAAGATTACCTGATGGGCATCAACTTCTCCCGCGCGCTGACGCTGAAATTCGGAAACGTTGTCGCGGGAACGCTGCGGGAGCAGCGGGCGGTACTTTCGGTCGGGCGTGTGATGACCTGTGTTCTCGGAATGGTCGTCCGCCGCGAACGCGAAATCCGCAGCTTCGTTCCGCAGAAATTCTACCGTGTGCTTGCGGGAATGGAACTGTCCGGCGAACGGATTGAGGGCGAATGGCGCGCCGTGAAGGGCTCACGCTACGAAAACCACCCGGCGCTCTATAAGGAAAACGGCTTCAAAAAGCGCGAAGACGCGGAAGAACTGGTTCGTTTCCTGTCAGACGATCCTCCTCTTCAGGTCGAAGTATTATCCTGCGAACGGAAGACCGAATCGAAAAAGGCGCCGCTTCTTTTCAACCTTGCGGAGCTTCAGAACGAATGCTCCCGGCGCTTCAAGATCAGCCCGGACCAGACGCTTTCGGTAGTGCAGGAGCTTTACGAGAAAAAGCTTGTCACCTATCCGAGAACCGACGCGCGCGTGCTGTCATCCGCGGTTGCGAAGGAAATCGCAAAAAACATCGGCGGACTGAAAAACGTCCCGGAACTTTCGGGCTTTGCGGCGGAAATTCTCGAAAAGAAGAGTTATGCCGGGATCGGAAGGTCCATGTATACGGACGACAAAAAGATCACGGATCATTATGCGATCATCCCGACCGGCCAGGGCATTTCGGCGCTGAATTCGCTGAAAACCCTGCAGAAACAGGTGTATGATCTGATCTGCCGGCGCTTTCTCTGCATTTTCTATCCGCCGGCTAAATATACGAAGGTCGCTCTAATGACCGGAAGGAAAGGCGAATCCTTCTTCTCGAACTTCAGGATGCTTGCCGAGCCGGGATATCTTACGGTACTCGGGACAAAGGAAGCTTCCGATGCGAAGGATGAGAAGGAAGGCGAGAAGGCGCTGAATGCGAAACTCCTCGAGTCGCTTCAGAACCTGAAGAAAGGCACGATGCTTCCGGTCTCGGAATTCAGCATCAGGGAAGGCGAAACCACGCCGCCGAAGCGCTACAGTTCCGGGTCGCTGATCCTGACGATGGAAAATGCCGGCCAGTTCATCGAGGACGAAGAACTTCGGGCACAGATCAAGGGCTCCGGAATCGGAACCTCGGCGACCCGGGCGGAAATCATCAAAAAGCTCGTAACGATCAAATACCTGAAGATCAACGGCAAAACACAGATTGTGACGCCGACACTTCAGGGCGAGCTGGTCTATGATGTGGTCGAGGCTTCCATGCCGCAGCTTCTCAACCCGGACCTGACAGCCTCCTGGGAAAAGGGTCTTTCCTATGTCGCGGAAGGCACGATCACAACGGACGAGTACATGGAAAAGATGACCGGATTTGTCCGGAGGCGTACGGATTTTGTGAAGAACATCGGAAATCCCGAGGGAATCCGAAGAAACTTTGACCTGGTGCTTCCGTACTATGCGGCGGCAAAGAGAAGATAAGGAATCCTGCTTTTATTTGGCAGGAATCGACAGAAAAAAGCATGGAAATCATTGAGGAACAGCAGGAGCTTGGCAGTGTCGGAAGGACACAGCGGATTATCATATCGCGGCGGGACACGCTTGTAAATGACCTGAAGAACAGTACCGTTCAGGGACTGGTGTCATTTCTTCTGTCCATCGGGTCCCTTGCCCTGATCCTGACCGGTTTTTACTTAAGTTTCCGCGCCGGCGGGAACGGAGGAGTCCTTCTCGGACTTCTGATGATCGCTGCGCTTCTGTTCGCGCTTCTTTCGATCATCATGGGGATTTTAGGGTTTCGAAACCGTAAGAAAATCCGCCATTACATGGAGCGGCGCGGCATAATTATCAGTATTATTTGCATCGGATCGCTGATCGCGCTCTATGTGCGCGGAATCCTGATCTATCTTGGGTGATTGCAGATGAAAAGTCGTTTGATTCAGTTGTCAAGAGGGAATATCGAATACCGTGTTCCGGATGTGCGTTTCGGGGTTGAGACGCTGTCGGGGCTTCTTCTGCAGGACCGGAAGGCGGCTTTTGAAGTCACCGTCAATTCCGAGAACAATGTTCCGATGCACCTGTTTTTCTTCTCACAGAACCCGAGAATCCGGGTTTCCCAGCCGCTTTCCATCGGCCGGACCGGGAAATTTACGGTAGAAATCAATACGGTCGGACTGGTTCCGAATGACCGGATTCTCGGTGATATCGACATTGTCTATAACGGCGGGGAGACAAAACTCCCCTATGACTTTACGATCGGCGTTTCCTACGGCGACCGGGTACAGAAATGTTTTAATTCGCTCGAGGAATTTGCGTCCTTTGCCGCGAAAAACCCGAAGGAAGCGGCGGCGATTTTTGCATGGAAGGATTTTCGGGAGATGCCTTTCATGCAGAACCTCAGGCTGTACGGGCTCTATCACAGCTATCTCTCAACAAGCAGCGACGACAACGGACTGTTTGAATTCCTTTCTGCAGCGGGAATAAAGGTTTCACGGGAGGAAAAGACCCGCACCGAAATCAGTGAACCGAAAAAGCAGAAGGATCCTGCCGCGGCGCTTCTCTGGAAGGACCGCGAGCGGCGGATCCGGATTTCCCGCCTTGTTACGCGCTATGAAGTACAGAGAAGACGCGGAATCAACACAGTTTCAGTGGATTTTGACCGGGAGTTTTCGGCGCTGACCGATGATTATGCACTCGATACGGACGCACATCTTGCCTATGCCTGGTATCTGACTGCGGAATCGCGGATGGAAGAAGCCCGGAAGGAGCTGCTTCGGGTGCAGGACGCGGTGCAGAAGGACCGCCTTTCGAAAAAGGACCATTACTGCCTGTTTATGAAGCTCGCCTCCGTGATTGAGGGGAACGATGAGCTCAGCGAACAGTGCCGGGAGCTTTCCCATAAGCTCTTTATGGACGGCGCGCGTTCCGGGCTGATGTTTGAAATCGAGTACCGCCTCAACCCGGAATTTTCCGAATCGACCGAAAAGGCATCGCAGCTCCTGCTGCAGTACTATACGATCGCAAACCATGATCCGATGGTTTTTTTAGAGACCTGTTCTTTGTGGGAGCGGGACACCTCGGCGGTTACGGTGCTTACGGAATATGAACTTCGTTCGGCGCTTTTCGGACTGCGGACCGGCCTGATTTCCGAGAAGACTTTATTCTATGTTTTCTCGCATGAACTGAAGAATCCGAAGCTCCTCCCGCTTTACATGCTGATCCTGAAGCTTGCATACCGGAAATTCGGCAACCAGGAATTCCTGCAGGCGGTCTGCAATGTCTATCTGCAGCAGAAGCGGATCGGGATCAGGTGTTTCAGCTGGTATAAGGATGCAGTCAACCTGAATTTCTCGATGCCCGGGCTCTATGAGTACTTCATGGCCTCGCTGCCGAAGGACTATTCGGAACCGCTGCCGATGAACCTGGTGCTGTATTTCGGCTACGGCCGGGAGAACAGCAGCATTCCGCTGGATCTTTTATATTCGAACATCGTGACCTTTTACCGGGACGATGAGAAGGTCTGGGATATTTATCGGGAGAAAATCGAAGCCTATGCGGTGAAGAAGCTCCGGATGGAAGAGTTCAGTAAAGCGATGCTTCCGGTTTTTGAAACAATTCTGGACCGGGAACACTTAAGCCCCGAAAACGCGCAGGGCATGATGAGCCTTTTAGAGCTTCGGCGGATCCGGACCTCACTTCCTCTGATGCGCCGTGTCGCGGTGCATTATCCGCAGCTCCAGCAGGGAACCGGTTTTGCCGTAACAGACCAGGAGGCGCTGGCGCCGCTGTTCTCAGAGCAGGCCGTGATTGCCTTTGAGGACCGCTACGGCGTCCGGCATTACGATCCGGACTGTGAGATTTCAAAGGTTTTTGACGAGCCGGACCTGTATCAGGAATGCGCATCGCTTCTTCCGGAGCGGCTTCTCCTGCTTCTCAGGGAGGCCGACCCGATTCGGCCGGGTACACTACGGGAAAAGGACCTTTTCCTTGTCACGACCCTGATCAAGAATAAGAATATTGACGCTTTCTACCGTGCGAGGCTTTATGAAGCACTGGTGGACCTTGCGATGAGTCCCGGCATGCAGCATGTGAACTGCTGTGAATTCCTGATGGAAGCGGAGTTCTGCTCCTTTACGCCGGAATACCGGACGAAACTTTTGGAGGTGCTGATCGACCGCGGCTACTATAAGGAGGCCTTTGCGCGGATCCTGGAATACGGCGCCGAACGGCTGAATGACGACCATCTGCAGCACTGTGCGGAGAATATGATGGATCAGCCGGTATTCCGCGGTGACCGGACGATGACGGCGATCTGCTACCGCCTGTTCCGCGACCAGCACGGATCGAGCGCGGTGTACGAGGTGCTGGCTTCCTATTTTGAGGGCGGTACGGCTGATATGCTGCAGCTGATCCGCAGGCTCCGGCAGAAACACCAGCCGACGAAAGGCCTCGTCGAACAGGCCTTTACCGAATGCCTGTATGCCGGAAACAACCGGGAGCTTGACGCGCTCTTTGAGTGGTATATGTCCGAGAACGGGCAGGAACCGCTTCTGAAATCGGCTTACCTGACGCTTCGTTCGCATATGTATTTCATGGGGCTTCGCAGCCTGACGGATACTGCGGCGGAAGCACTGAAGAAGGCGGTCTGGGACCTCCCGAAGGTCGGTATGCTCGCGCTTCTTACCTATTTTGCGGATGACAACGGCCCGATGAGTACGGAGGACCGGGAACTCTGCGAATCGCTCGTTCGGGCAGCGGCAAATGAAAACATTGTGCTCGGATGTTTCCGGAAGTTGGAGCGGCACATTCAGATGCCGGTGGAACTGGAGGGACGTGTTTACGTCGAATACCGCGATCCGGACGCCCTGGATGTCGCGGTGATCGGGCAGATCCTGCCCGGAAGGCATTATTTCCACCGGATGCTGCACCGGATTTATCCCGGCGTCTATGTACGCTCCTTTGTCCTGTACAAGCGGGAATGGATCCAGTATTATGTTTCGGTGCATAAGCGGAACGGGACAATCGCGGAAGCAGAGGGCGATGTGATCTCCCAGGAGACAGATCCGAAGAGCCCCGGCTCCCGTTATGCGGATATCGCACGTCTGGAGCAGAAAATCTCCCGGAACCAGCTTCGGGAAACCGCGGACCTCGTGCGTACGCAGCTCCTTCGGGATGCAATGATAGATGATATTTTTTCGGAGAAAGAGTAAAGAGTAGGGATCATGGAAGACGGACTGATAATCGGGTTTGATCTGTGCAAGGATTTCTGCAGGATCAGCTATTTTGTGAGCGGACAGGAAGAACCCTCTGACCTGGTGTTTTCCGAGGAGGAAAATCCCTATGTGATCCAGAATTCGATCTGCAAGAGAAAAGGAGAGGATGTCTGGCTGATCGGGCAGGAGGCTTACGAGACCGCGCTTTTAGGGGGCGGCAGCATTGTGGACAAGCTGCTGCGTCTTGTCGCGCGCCAGGGCTTCGCGACTTTCGACGGACAGAAGTATTCCGCAGAAGAACTGCTGTTTCATTTCCTGGAGCGGACGCTGGAGTTTCTCTTTGCCGAAAAGAAGACCCGGACGGTTCTCGGGATCATGTACTCTGTACAGGAACTGAATACGACCGTGCTGGATGCGGTTATCCGCTGCACAAAGCGCCTCGGGATCGACCGGAAGCGCATTCATATCATCAGCCATACGGAGAGTTACCTGTACTATGTGCTTTCGCAGAAGCGGGAACTCTGGTCCAATATTTCGGTGCTGTACGACCTTTCGGGCGACGGACTGAACTATTATGAGCTTGAGGTCCTTCGGGGCATGCAGCCGAACGTTGCAAAGGCTTCGAGAACTTTCCTGGAAGAAGGTTTTTCGCTGGAAATTCTGGACAGCGCCGCCGGCCGCAAGATGGCTGACAACATTATGACGAGCTGCGTCGACCGGATGCTCCGAAAGAAGCTCATTTCGAGCGCCTATCTTTCCGGACGCGGCATGGATTCCTGCCAGAAATGGGGCGAGAATTTCCTTCGCGTGCTGTGCCAGCGCAGAAAAGTTTTCTTCATCGAGAACATTTTCGCAAAAGGCGCCGTCTATGCGGCCTGCGAGTATCTCCGGGAGAATTCGGTCTACCCGTTCAGCATCATGTGCGAGGGCCGGATCGACGTGGACATCAGCATGGAGATTACGCAGGGAAATAACCAGCGGACACTTGCGCTTGCGTCGGTCGGCAACAACTGGTACGAAACCAAGGAGGATTTCGATATCATTCCAGACCAGGAGACTTCGATCCGCATGAAGGTGAAGCGGCTCGGTGAGCGCATGCCGATCATGATCGAGGTGCCGATGGACGGTTTCCCGAAACGTCCGCAGAAGGTAAGCCGCGTCAATGTCGCGCTGTCCTTCGTCTCCGAGAAGATGTTTACGGTTACGCTGACAGACAAGGGCTTCGGCGAGTTCTTCCCGGGAACCGACGCGACAGTCCGGAAGACCTTCACAATCGGTGACGGCGCTTAAAGGGGGGACGGTATGGGACGTTATATTCTGTGCGGAAAAGAAGCAGATCTTCCCTATGAAGTGGACGAACTGGATATCCGGATTTACACGATCGAGGAGCTCTGCTATTACATATACAATTACCTGCCGTTAATCGGCGAGGATTTTATCGACGAGCGGCTTTTATTCTTCATCCGGCATGAACTGGAGCTTCCGGAGATTGCGGACAAGATCGAGCGTTTCTACGGTGCACGCTCCGAGCAGGACGCGACGCTTCAGATGCTTTTATCAGATGTCGGGTATTTCTCGGATCCGGAGCTCTCGGAATTCCAGAACCGGCTCGTGTACCGCAGAAGGAAGAGTTCGCAGGAACGCATCAAAATGAAAGGTGACAGCCTGCTCAGGCTGAAACGCTACCAGAGCGCGGTGCGCTGCTACAAGACGCTCGCGCAGAACGGTTCGGACAGCCGGGTTTCACGGGAATTCTACGTCAGTGTACTGGAATCCCTCGCGAGTGCCTACGGACATCTGTGCGAGTTCGATTATGCACTGGACTGCCTTTTAGGCATCTACGACCTGAATCATTCCGAGCGGATCCTGAAAAAGGCCTATGAAGTCTGCATCCTGTCAGGAACGGAGCTTCCGCAGTCGGTATTCTCGAAGGTACCGGACCAGAAGCTTCAGAAATGGCAGCAGGATTACTGGAACCGCGAAACCATTGCCCGCCGGAACCTGGACACGGATGAGACGATGCAGATCTTCCTGCAGGACAGTGAAACCCAGAAGAAGGAACTTGCCGAGTATCTTGACCGGAAAAAGGAAGCCTGCCGGGGCATGCTGGAATAAAGCATACGGCGGATATTATACAGAGGAGCAGTTATGAAAGAGTTGTCTAAGACCTATGATCCGGCTTCCATCGAGAAGCGGATCTATGAAAACTGGGAGCAGAAGGGATATTTCAAAGCTTCCCCGAATCCGAAAAAGAAACCCTACACGATCGTGATGCCGCCGCCCAATATCACCGGGCAGCTGCATTTGGGCCATGCGATAGACAATGCGCTTCAGGATATCCTGATCCGCTACCGCAGGATGCAGGGTTATGAAGCGCTGTGGCAGCCGGGCACCGACCATGCGTCGATTGCGACCGAGGCCAGAGTTGTTGAAGCCATGCGTGAAGAAGGCCTGACCAAGGAAATGATCGGCCGCGAAGGCTTCCTGAAAAGAGCCTGGGACTGGCGCGACAAGTACGGAAAAACCATCGTGAGACAGCTCCGGAAGCTCGGCTCCTCCTGCGACTGGGACCGCGAGCGCTTCACGATGGACGAGGGCTGTTCGGATGCCGTCAGGACGGTTTTTGTCAACCTGTACAACGAAGGCCTGATCTACCGCGGCAACCGCATGGTCAACTGGTGTCCGTTCTGCCATACTTCGATTTCGGACGCCGAGGTGGAGTACGAGGAGAAGGAAGGCAATTTCTATCATATTCTGTATCCGGTGAAGGAAACCGGCGAAATGCTGGAACTTGCGACAACCCGTCCCGAGACGATGCTCGGCGATACAGCGGTCGCAGTAAACCCGGAGGACCCGAGATACAAACACCTTCACGGCTGTCATGTGGTGCTGCCGCTTCTCAATAAGGAGATTCCGATTATCTGCGACGAGCACGCCGATATGGAAAAAGGCACCGGCGTCGTCAAGATTACGCCGGCTCATGACCCCAACGACTTTGAGGTCGGAAACCGCCACAACCTGCCGCGGGTCCGCGTCTTCACCTATGAAGGCCTGATGACCGGCGCTGAGGATAAAAAGGCGCAGGATGAATACCTGCTGTCGGGCCGTGCCGCGGAAGGAGAGCCGGAAGTTCTCGACTGCGGAAAGTACGCAGGCATGACGACCGACGAGGCGAGGGCGGAAGTGCTTCGGGATCTTGACCAGCTGGGATTCCTGAAAAAGGTTGAGCCCCTGACGCATGAGGTCGGCACCTGCTACCGCTGCCATCATGTGATCGAGCCGATGATCTCGAAACAGTGGTTCGTGCGGATGAAGCCTCTGGCGGAGCCTGCGATCAAGGCTGTCGAGGAGGGCAGAATCCGCTTTGTGCCGGACCGCTTCACCCGGACCTACCTGAACTGGATGAACAACACCCGTGACTGGTGCATCAGCCGCCAGCTCTGGTGGGGTCATCAGATCCCGGCCTGGTACTGCGAAGACTGCGGGGAGACGATCGTCTCGAAAGAAGCGCCGACTGTCTGCCCGAAGTGCGGGAAAGCGCATCTTTCGCAGGATCCGGACACGCTGGACACCTGGTTCTCAAGCGCACTCTGGCCTTTCTCGACGCTGGGATGGCCGGAAGAGACGGAAGATTTGAAGTATTTCTATCCGACCGACACACTGGTTACGGGCTATGATATTATCGGTTTCTGGGTCAGCCGCATGATTTTCAGCGGCCTCGCCTACACCGGGGAGGTACCCTTCCGCACAGTCTACATCCACGGCCTCGTCCGGGACGAACTGGGACGGAAGATGTCAAAGTCCCTCGGAAACGGCATTGATCCGCTGGAAGTCATCGAACAGTACGGCGCAGACGCTCTCCGGATGATGCTTCTTACCGGAAACGCGCCCGGAAACGACATGCGTTTCTCCGAGAAGCGCATGCAGGCCTGCCGGAATTTTGCCAATAAGATCTGGAACGCCGCGCGCTTCATCATGATGAACCTTGAGAAAGCAGAGATCCCGGAGAATATGGATCCGGAGAACCTGACGCTTCCGGACCGCTGGATCCTGTCGCGCGTGAACCGTCTTTCGCAGGAAGTAACCGACAACCTGGACCGTTTCGAGCTCGGGATCGCGCTTCAGAAAGTTTCGGACTTCACCTGGGACGAATTCTGCGATTGGTATATTGAAATGGTGAAGCCGAGGTTGTATAATAGTACGGATGAGACCAAGGCGGCGGCACTCTGGACACTTCGGACCGTGCTTTCGCAGGCGCTGAAGCTGCTGCATCCCTACATCCCCTTCGTAACCGAGGAAATCTACACCGCGCTTCATCCGGAAGAGGAATCGATCATGATTTCCTCCTGGCCGGTATTCGATCCGGCGCTGGATTTCCCGGAGGACGAGGAGAAGGTGGAAATCCTGAAGGAGAACGTCAAGGCCATCCGTGCGCTCAGACTTGACATGAACGTTGCACCTTCGAAAAAGGCACAGGTTTATGTGGTCTCCCAGGATGCGGAAGTGCGCGGTGTTTTTGAAGAGACAAAGCATTTCTTCGCAACACTCGCCCAGGCCTCGGAAGTTTTCGTCGCAG
The DNA here is from genome assembly GCA_017543275.1 of Lachnospiraceae bacterium. GTDB lineage: Bacteria > Bacillota > Clostridia > Lachnospirales > Lachnospiraceae > UBA1267. Next base: position 53,693 of record JAFYGJ010000051.1, read on the forward strand.
CGGAAAAGGACGCCGCGCCGGAAGGCTCGGTTTCGGCCGTCACGTCCCGGAATACGGTTTTCCTGCCGCTTTCGGACCTCGTGGATATTGAAAAAGAGCGCGAGCGTCTCAAGAAGGAAGAGGAGCGGCTTCAGAAGGAACTGCAGCGCAGCCGCGGAATGCTCGGCAATGAGAAGTTCATTTCCCGCGCCCCGAAGGAGAAAATCGACGAAGAGCGCGCGAAACTTGAGAAGTATGAAGCGATGATGGCGGAAGTCCGGGAACGGCTTTCGGCGCTTCGATAAGGATTCCGGTTTTGATATCCGGAAGCTGAAGGAGGCAAAATGCCTGAAATAGATTTAGACAAACTGGGCGAACAGATCACAAATGCGACTGCAAGCATCGGAAAGATGGTGGACGTGGTGCGTTCCAGCATCGTCCGTCCCGGTCTGTCCACCGGATCGACCTGGACACAGAAGGTCCAGCCGCCGAAACTCTACAGAAAAACCACCGGAGACAAGACCGGATCGATTTTCGAGATGGTCTTCGGCTTCGGAACCGCGGGGATCATTTCTCCGTTTATTATCGGGACGATTTTCGGCATGGCAGTGCAGGGGACATCTCTCGGGGGAATATTCGGACTGATTTTTGAGTTCCTGTTCCTTGCCGGCGGACTGACACTGGGATTTCTGGGCTCAAAGAAAATGGGACGGGTGCAGCGTTTCCGGGAATATCTGGAAGCACTCCAGAACAATACCTTTATTGAAATCCCGCGGCTCGCGGCGCGTACCGGAAAGAGTGCGAAGTTCGTCAAATCGGACCTGCAGGACATGATCGACGAGCGGTATTTTCTGCAGGGACACCTCGGAAATGCAGGAGGAACCGATGTGCTGATCACATCCGACGATACCTACAAAAACTATATGGAAGCGCTGGAAACGCAGCGCCGGATGCTTGCCGAGGAGGAAGCAAATGACTCGCTTCTTTCCCAGCTCTCCGAATCGGAGCGCGCGATCGTCCGGGAAGGCGAGCGGTATCTGCAGAAAATCCGGGAAGCGAACGCGCTTCTTCCGGGCGAGGTAATTACCGCGAAACTTGCCCGTCTTGAAAATGTCATCCGCAGGATCCTGGATGAAGTGAAAAAGCGTCCCGGTTCCGCGAATGACCTGAGAAAGCTGATGAATTATTATCTGCCGACTACCTGGAAGCTTCTGGAGTCCTATCAGGAAATCGAACGGGAGCCTTATAAGACACCGCAGATGATTACGACGCAGCAGCAGATCGAGAAGACCATTGATACCGTCAACGACGCGTTTGAGAAGCTTCTTGACGAACTGTTCCGGGATACAGCCTGGGACATTAACAGTGATATCTCAGTCCTGAACACCATGCTGGTTCAGGAGGGATTAAAAGATGCCGAAATGAGCATTAAAAAATAAAGAGGAGGAATCTTGACAAATGACGAATGAAGAATTCCAGCAGGCACAGCAGGCAGCAGCGCCGACCCTGACCTTCGGCGAAGCATTCACCAACGTAGCCGGAGACCAGGTGGTAACGGGGACGAATCAGGCGCAGCAGGCGGCGGAAGCGGTCCAGCAGATCAATCTGGATGATTCCATGCTGTCTGAGGCGGAAAAGCAGGCCGTGGAACAGTTCTCGAAGCAGATTGATATTAAAAACACGACGGGGATCCTCGAGTACGGCTCCGGCGTACAGAAGAAAATGGCGGATTTCTCCCAGAAAACACTGGACAACGTCCGGACAAAGGATATGGGCGAAGTGGGACAGCTTCTGACAAGTGTGGTTGCCGAGGTCAAGAACTTTGACGACAGCACGGAGCAGAAGGGCCTGTTCGGACGCACCAAAAAGCTGAAAAACCGCGTCGAGCTGATGAAGGCGCAGTATGACAAGACCGAAGTCAACATCAACAAGATCTGCAACGCCCTCGAAGGCCATCAGGTAACGCTCTTAAAGGACGTGGCAACTCTGGACCAGATGTACGACCTGAACCTGCAGTCCTATAAGGAAATCACGATGTACATCATCGCCGGCAAAAAGCGCCTCGACGAAATCCGTCAGGGCGAGCTTGCGGAACTTAGAAAGAAAGCCGAAGAGACCGGCCGCGCTGAGGATGCGCAGGCTGTCCGCGATCTCACGGACCAGTGCAACCGCTTCGAGAAGAAGATCTACGACCTGGACCTGACCCGTATGATTTCCATGCAGACCGCACCGCAGATCCGGCTGCTGCAGAGCACCGATACCCAGCTTGCGGAGAAGATCCAGTCTGTTATCGTGAATACGATTCCGCTTTGGAAAAACCAGATGGTCATTTCTCTCGGCATCGCGCACTCGCAGGCTGCAATTCAGGCGGAATCCGCCGTTACGAACGCGACGAACGAGCTTCTGAAGAAGAATGCCCAGACCCTGCATATGGCGAGCGTCGAGGCCGCGAAGGCCAACGAGCGCGGCATTGTCGACATTGAAACGCTGAAGCAGACCAATGCCGAACTGATCACGACCCTGTCCGAGGTCATGCAGGTCCAGGAGAACGGCCGCAAGGCACGTGCGGATGCGGAGATCGAACTTCGGAAGATGGAACAGGAGCTGAAGGACAAGCTTCTGGAAATGGGAAGAAGTTAAGGACACACTGAATAATTCAGCGTTTCCCTGAAAAAATGCTTGCATTTTCTGCGGAACTGTGGTATAGTTTTCCAGTTGCATAAAAAAGGTCATTCCGCTGTACCGTCTCCGCTTCCTTCGGGGCTCGCGGCACGAAAAGGAAGGGAAAGTAGTAAGAATGCCCGAATATGAGGAGGGTTTCGATGAACGAAATCATTAAGAAAATCGAAGACGAACAGTTAAAAGCGTCTGTGGACAAATTCTCCGTAGGAGACACGGTTCGTGTACATGCGAAGATCAAGGAAGGCAACCGCGAGCGTATCCAGATCTTTGAAGGAACGGTAACGAAGCGTCAGAACGGCGGCGTCCGCGAAACATTTACCGTACGGAAAATTTCCGGCGGCGTCGGCGTTGAAAAGTCATGGCCCCTGCATTCTCCCAATGTGGAGAAGATCGAAGTCGTCCGCTTCGGTAAAGTACGCCGTGCAAAACTGAACTATCTGAGACAGAGAACAGGTAAGGCTGCGAAGGTCAAGGAACTGGTACGGTAAATCAGGAAGCTAAGCACCGCAGCAATGTGGTGCTTTTCTTTTATTCGCGTGAGGCAGAAGATATGAAAAGGAAAATGTACCTCGTAGACAACCGGCCGAAATTCCTGTCCGTACTGGAGCTCTTTGTCCAGGCGGCTGTGATTGCGGTCCTGGGACTTTTTGTCGCGCGCTACCTGTTTTATTCGACCGAAACCGGTTCCAGATCGATGGAACCGACCGTAAGTCCGGGATCGGTGGTCTTTACGGACCGCTGCATCTACCGGCTGACGGAACCGAAACGCTTTGACGTTGTTACCTTCCGGCGGCGGGAGCGGAGCATGGAAAGCGATACGCTTGTGCGGCGTGTCGTCGGACTTCCCGGGGAAACGATCCTGATCGAGAAAGGTGTAGTCTATATCGACGGCAGAGAGCTGGATATTTCGCCTTATATTTCCGAGATCACATCGGACGGCATCGCGAATGAAAGCATCCGCCTTTCCGAGGACGAATATTTTGTGCTCGGCGATATGCCCGCAAACAGCGAGGACAGCCGCAGTTCAACGATCGGGAAGGTACACCGGAGCCAGATTGTCGGGAAAGCCTGGCTGGCTGCAAAATCCATTACGGAATTTCATCTTGTACTGAAGTGACAGAGGGAAAATATGAATAGAATAACAGCGGCGGATATCGTCCGCGTAACCGGAGGAACGCTCGTATACGGCGATCCGGAGACTGCGGTGACAAAGCTCACGACGGATTCCAGAAACATCCCCGAGGATGCGTTATTTGTGCCGATAGCGGGCGAACGCATTGACGGGCATCAGTTTATCGGCGGTGCACTGAAAAAGGGCGCAAAAGCCGTAATTTCGGCAAAATACGAGCCGCTGCAGGACTGGATGCATTGGGCCGCAGAACATCCGGAAAACACGGCTGCGCTGATCATGGTTCCGGATACGCTTACGGCGCTTCAGAAAATCGCAGCCTATGTGCGTTCACTCCTTTCGATCCGGGCCGTCGGTGTCACGGGTTCCGTCGGAAAGACGACGACGCGCGAGATGATCGCAGCGGCGCTTTCAGCGGAGCGGAAGGTGTACCGCACCGGGAAGAACTACAACAACAAGCTCGGCGTCCCGATCACACTCTGCGAACTGTCGGATGATTACGATCTTGCGGTGCTGGAACTGGGACTGAATGTCCCGGATGAACTTGGGACGATTTCCGCGCTCTGCGATCTTTCCTGCGCCGTCATCACGAATATCGGTGTTGCGCACATGGAATACTATGGAAACCAGGACCGGCTGACAGAGGAAAAGATGACGGTTACCCGCGGTTTCTGGCCTTCCCGGAAAGAGGAACAGGTGCTGTTTCTGTGCGGGGACGATCCACAGCTTCTGAAATACCGGGACTATACCGGATACAGGACGGTTCTTTACGGAACTTCGGAAAACGCATCCTGCCGGGCAGTCTCGATCCACCCCGAGAACGGCTGCTATGCCTTCGATTTTGTGAAGGAAGGCACGAAGATGTTCCCGGTTCAGCTCGGTGTCCCCGGCATCCATAATGTTCTGAATGCGCTTGCGGCTCTGGCTGTCGCGGACTATTTCGGCGTAGACCTCAAGAAAGCCGCAGAAGCGCTCTCGGGCTTTACCGGTTTTTCCGGGAGACTCGAGCGGCGGGAGAAGAACGGCATCCTTTATATCGATGATACGTACAATGCAAGCCCCGACAGCATGAAGGCAGGACTGAAAGTACTCGCCGAAATGCAGCCGAAAGAATCCGGAAGGCGGATCGCGGTCCTCGGCGACATGCTGGAACTGGGGCCGGAATCCCCACGCTTCCATTATGAAGTGGGGCTCAGCGCCTGCAGCGGGACGCTTCCGAACCGGTTTTTCCTCTGCGGAAAAGAGGCGGAGCATATCGGCAGGGCGCTTTCGGATCAGGGACATCCGGACCGCTTCAGCCACTATGATTCACTGCCCGAAATGAAGGAAGCGCTTCAGGCAGAAATCCAGCCCGGCGACATTGTCTATTTCAAGGCCTCTCACAGCATGCATTTTACAGATCTGTTACAGGAGATTTTAGCAGAATGAAACCGCCTCTTGTGATCATCGCCGGACCGACCGCGGTCGGGAAGTCGGATCTTGCGGTCGAATTCTCCAAAGAGTTCGGCGGAGAGGTGATTTCCGCGGATTCGATGCAGGTCTACCGGATGCTCGACATCGGTTCTGCAAAGATCACAGAAGCGGAAATGCGCGGTGTCCCGCATCATCTGATCTCCGTGCTCGACCCGAAAGAACCCTTCAATGTGGCGGTTTTCCAGCGCCTTGCAAAAGAAGCGCTCGCAGGGATTTACAGGCGCGGCCATATCCCGGTGATCTGCGGCGGCACCGGCTTTTACATCCAGTCAGTGCTCTACGATATCGACTTTACGGATAATCCGGCGGACCTTTCGATCCGGGAGCGGCTTACGAAGCTTGCGGAACAGGAAGGCCCCGAAGCAGTCCGGGCTCTGCTTCTTGAAAAAGATCCGAAGAGTGCGGAACTGATCGATTCCGGGAACCTCAAGCGCATGATCCGGGCTTTAGAGTATCAGGAGATGACCGGCGAACCGATTTCCGTGCACAATGCGCGGGAGCGGGCAAAGGAAAGCCCCTATGAGCCGCATTTTTACGTCCTCACGATGGAACGGGAACGGCTGTACCGGCGGATTGAGGAACGTGTCGACCGGATGATGCAGGATGGGCTTTTAGAGGAGGTCAGGCATCTGATCGACTACGGCTGCACGCGGGAGATGACTGCGATGCAGGGCCTCGGATACAAGCAGCTGTACGCACATCTCTGCGGAGAAATGAGCCTTGCGGAGGCTGTAGAGAATATCAAAAAAGAAACGCGGCATTTCGCGAAGCGCCAGCTGACCTGGTTCCGGCGCGAGCGGGACGTCCGCTGGATCGATGTGGAGAAGGAACAGGCAATCGATGTACTCAGAACTTGGAATCAGTCCTGAAGTTCAGGAACTGTCCGAACAAATCGAAGAGAAACTATCGGAACGTTTCCTTCGGATCGACAGGACCGCCGAATACAACCAGCTGAAGGTGCTTCGGGCGATGCAGGAAAACCGCCTGCAGGAAGGGCATTTTGCGGCGACGACCGGCTACGGCTACAACGACAGCGGAAGAGAAGCACTGGAGCGGATCTATGCGGATACATTCAGAACGGAGGCTGCGCTCGTGCGGCCGCAGATCACCTGCGGCACCCATGCGCTGACAGTCGCACTGTTTTCCTGTGTACGGCCCGGGGACGAAATCCTGTCGCCCGTCGGTGCGCCCTATGACACGCTGCAGGAAGTCATAGGAATCCGTCCGTCCCGCGGTTCGCTTCGGGAATGGGGCGTCTCATACAGGCAGGTCGACCTTCTTTCGGACGGCGGTTTTGACTATGAAGGCATACGGAACGCAATTTCAGAAAAAACCAGGCTGGTCACGATCCAGCGCTCCAAAGGCTATTCCGACCGCAGGACCTTTTCCCCGGAGGAGATTGGCGAACTGATCGCCTTTATCAAGGGCATCCGGCCGGACATTCTCTGCATGGTGGACAACTGCTACGGCGAATTCGTCTGCAGGAATGAGCCTTCCGAATTCGGCGCGGACATGGTTGTCGGATCCCTGATCAAAAACCCGGGCGGCGGACTTGCGCCGGTCGGCGGCTATATCTGCGGGACAGAGGAATGTATCGCCGAATGCGCGTACCGCCTTTCCGCACCGGGACTCGGGCAGGAAGTCGGGGCGAATCTGGGGCAGATGCCGGCGCTTCTGCAGGGCTTTTTCCTCGCGCCGACCGTAACCGCTGCCGCCCTGAAAACGGCGGTTTTCGCGGCAAATCTCTATGAAAGCCTCGGCTTTTCGGTTTTCCCGAAGGCGGAAGCCGAACGTTTCGACATTATCCAGGCAATCCGGCTTGATCTGCCGGAACGGCTCTGCGCCTTCTGCGAAGGCATCCAGTCCGCGTCGCCGGTGGATTCTTTTGTCACGCCGGAGCCCTGGGACATGCCCGGCTACGACGACCCGGTCATCATGGCCGCAGGTGCCTTTGTATCCGGTTCCTCGATCGAACTTTCGGCGGACGGACCGCTCCGCGCTCCCTACAATGTCTATTTCCAGGGCGGACTGACCTATCCGCACGGAAAGTATGGTATCATGAAGTCACTGGACCTCCTTCTGAAGAGAAACCTTGTCAAGCTGTGAGATCCGTGGTATAATATTCTAATGGTTTCGGCTCTCCTTACACCGTATCTTGTGAAAGGAGCAGTCTTATGGCAACAATCAAAGAAATACCGGCAGAGCTTCGGCCTTATGAAAAGGTGCTGAAATACGGCCCGAAGAACCTTGACGATTCGGAACTTCTGGCAGTCATTCTTCGTACCGGTACAAAGGGCATGAGTTCCGTAGATCTTTCGCGGAATATCATTTCCGCCGGCGGGGGCAGGCTTTCCGGAATCCGGAATCTGAATTACGAAAAGCTTCTTCGGATTCCGGGCGTCGGTCGGGTCAAGGCAATTCAGATTCTGTGCCTGTGCACGCTGATCGTGCGTTTTTCGGCGGCTTACTATTCGGAGTCGGAAGCCTATGAATCCCCGGAATGGATCGCGCACCGCTATATGGAGGAGATGCGTGCCGAACCGCGGGAGCAGGTCCGCGTGCTGTGTCTGGACGGCAGGAACAGGCTGAAAGCGGAAGAGAATCTCACATCGGGCAGTTCCGATGCAGCCATGTTTCCGATCCGGGAGATTCTGTCACTGGCATTTTCGCACAACGCACCGGGCATCCTGGTGCTTCACAATCATCCCAGCGGGGATCCGGAGCCTTCCGGCGAAGACATCGGGGCAACGCTGCAGCTTCAGCAGGCGGCGCGCCTTGTCGGAATCCGGCTTTTAGACCATCTGATTATCGGCGACCGGAAATACACAAGTTTCCGGGATTTGGGAATACTGACATGACGGTTTTTTCAGCAATCAAAGCTTTTTTTATCAATCATATCGTGAGCAGGATCCATGCCAGGGTTGTCCTGGTCATCCTGTCTGCCGTCTGCGTCTTCTCGATTCTTTTCCACTATTTTACGAGAGATGATTCCATTTCCATCGCGACCGTGCTCGGCGTCATTGTCGTTCCTTTCCAGGAAGGCGCGAATGAGGTCGGTTCCTTCCTGTTCCGTTCCGACCAGAACCGTCTGAGTCTCAAAGAGGCAAAGGAGCGGGTCGCAGAGCTTGAGGAGGAGAACCTGCAGCTTCGGATGAAGCTTCAGGACGCGAATGACGCAGTCATTGAAAATGAAGAGCTTCGGGCGCTCCTTCGGGCGAAGAACCGTCTATCGGAATATGAAATGCAGGAAGCGAAGATCATCGGCTCGGACGGCGTGAACTGCTTCAACCGCTTCACAATCAACAAGGGCACGATGGACGGCGTACGGGTGGACATGAATGTCATCAATTCCGACGGCCTTGTGGGCATTGTTACAAGCGTAGGCCTGAACTATGCGGTTGTGACGGCAATTATTGAAGACAACACAAGTGTCAGCGCCATGACCCGCCACGGGCATCACAACTGTATTGCAACCGGAGACCTGTCGGGATCCGGCAGCGGCATCATGCTGCTTTCGAATGCGCTCGCGGACTTTGACGAGACAAAGGACAATGCGATTGTCACGTCTTCGATCTCCGACAAGTATCTGCCCGGGCTTCTTCTTGGCTACGCGGAGAACGTGGTGCTGAATCCGGACCAGCTGACAAAGAGCGGAACAATCCGGACGGCGGTGGACTTCAACCGGCTTCAGGAAGTTCTCGTTATCACGACCATGAAGGAAAAACTTCAGGAAACGGAGGCGGAAAAATGACCGGACTGAAACGGCTTTTGGTGATTCTGATCTCCGGATCATTGTGTTTTCTGCTGCAGCTTTTGGTGCTTCCGCGGGTGGATTTTCTGATTGCGCTTCCGAATCTTATCCTGATTCTTGTGATGTCGACAGGCTTTCTCTTCGGCAAGGCCTACGGGCTTTTTGTCGGGTTCGTGAGCGGCCTTATTCTCGATGTGATCGGGACCGGGACGCCGGGATTCCAGGCGCTGATCCTGATGCTTTTGGGGTATGCGGACGGATTCCTTTCCGAGAAAATGGAGTCGGAAATCATTCCGGTCCTTTTCCTGATCCTGCTTGCGAACGAACTTGTTTTTCATGTATATCTCTATGTGTTCAGCTTCCTTGTGGGCGGCAGGTTCTCCCTGTTCCCGTATCTCACGGAAGTGTTTGTACCCGAAATTCTCCTGACGCTTCTTGTTTTCCTGCCGATCTACGGCCTGCTGCTGTTTGTCAGCAAACGCTGGGAGCTCAGGATCAATAAGGGAGAAGTGAAAGTTGTCTGAGGGATTTTTCCAGATCCTGAAAAAGGGCCTGCAGAAATTTTTTGCGAACCGCGTGCTGATTCTCGGCGTGGTTCTTTTCGCAGCGGCCGCCGTACTTCTGGTACGGCTGTTTTCGCTGCAGTTTCTGCACAGTGAGGAGTATTCCGAAAGCTATATGAATACGACCCGGAAAGAGGTCAGTATTCCGGCCCAGCGCGGCAATATCTACGACCGGAACGGCGTGCTTTTAGCGGGAAACGAAGTCGTCTACAGCGTGACGATGACCGACTGGTATTACTATACCAAGCAGGACGGCGCTTTCAACGAAATGCTGCTCCGGCTGATTCACCTTTTGGCGCGTTTCGGGGAGGAACCGAAAAAAACCGTCCCGGCTTCGATCGGCGATGACGGAAACTATGTGTTTACCGGGTCCGCAGCAAAGGTCCGGACCTTCATCCGCGACGTTTACGGAACAAAAACCATTGAAAGCCTGCAGGAAAAAGGCGAAGACCCCTATTCCTACGACGCTGAGACCGTCATCACATACCTGATGAAGACGCTCTACAATTTCACAAGCCGCTGGGAGGGGGCGGATCAGGTTTCCAAGGAGGATGCCCTGAATATCTGCAACATCCGCTATGCACTTGCGGCAACTTCCTATACGCGCTACATCGAAACCCCGATTGTGGAAAACATCTCGGACGAACTGCAGGCGGCGGTTTTGGAGAGCCAGGCGGATCTTGTGGGCGTGCATGTCGAGCAGGCTTTCAAGCGGGTTTATTACAACAGCGAATGCTTTTCAAGTATTCTCGGCTATGTCGGATCGATCACGACCGAGGAAATTGACGACCTGAACGCTTTGGGCGGCCATTATATCGCAGGCGATGTGATCGGTAAGGAAGGCATCGAATCCGCCTATGAGAGCTATTTGCAGGGCACCAAGGGCCGCAAGATTATCTACGTCAACAGCACCGGCATCACGCTGCATGAGGAGATCATTTCCGAGCCGGAGCAGGGCAATGATGTGTACCTGTCCATCGATTCCGACATGACAATCGCCGCCTACAACGTCATTGAGCAGCGTCTTGCGGGCATCATTGTGGATCACCTGTATGAAAAGGACGACTATGACCCGATGAAGGCTTACCAGGAGTCCAATTACCAGGTTCCGATCCGGGATGTGTACTTCCAGATGATCAACAACAGCATCCTTTCGATTGCAGACTTTGAATCGGATGAAGCCTGTGAAGCCGAGAAGCGCATGAACAGCCGGATGCTTGCCCACAAAACCGAGCTGATGAACCGCTTCCGGCGCTATCTTGAGAACCGGGAGGGGACAAAACTCTCGGAATTTGACAGTTACGGACAGGCCTACATCAATTACATGTACAGCTTTATGGTCCGGGAAGGCTATCTGAATACATCGGCCATCAACACGGAAGATTCCGTCTATACCGCCTGGAAGGCACAGGAATGCAGTTTTCCGGACCTTCTGTGGCATGCGCTGTCAGAGGGCTGGATCGATATGACAAAGTTCTCCGAAGAGCAGCGCTACAATACGGTGGAGGCCTGCTACGGTTTCATGACCGAAGCGATTTTAGAGGAAATAGCCGAATCCTACGGGGATTTTGATAAGCTGATTTACGACGAACTGATTCACACGAACCGGATTTCCGGCTGCGAGATCGGGCTTGCAATGTTCCGGCAGGGCGTGCTTTTAGAGGATACGGAATGGGTCAGCCGCCTTTCGGAGAATACGTCGAATGCGACGGCCTATGAGTTCTTCAGCGCCAAGATCAAATCGATGGAGCTTCTTCCGGGCCAGATCGCGCTCGACCCCTGTTCGGCGGGCCTCGTGCTGACGGATCCGAATTCCGGGAATCTTCTTGCGGTCGTCACCTATCCGGGCTATGATTCCAACAAGATCAATGATTCCGCCTACTATATGAGCCTGCTTGCAGACCAGTCGAGCCCGCTTTATTCCCGGGCGACGCAGAGCCGTCTTGCGCCGGGTTCCACTTTTAAAATGATCACGGCAACCGCGGCATTAGAGGGCGGATACCTGCGGCCGAACGAGCGCATCAAATGCGAAGGCATTTACGACAAGCTGGACCATCCGCGGTGCTGGATTTACCGTTCACAGAGCGGCGAGCACGGATATCTGGACCTTGTGCATGCGATCGGCCAGTCCTGCAACTGCTTTTTCTACGAATGCGGCTACCGCTTCAGCCTGACCGGCGACGGCCGCTACAGTCCTTCGCAGGGCCTTTCGGTGCTGCGGCAGTATGCGGAAATGTACGGATTCGGCGCCCTGACCGGCATCGAAATCAATGAGAATGTTTCGGTTATATCCGAAGATCTTCCGGTAACATCCGCAATCGGACAGGGCACGCACGCCTTTACGACGATTTCGCTGGCACGCTACGTTACGGCGATCGCATCCCGCGGAAACGTGTATGATTTCAAGCTGCTCCGGGAGATCCGGGACCGGGATGACAACATCCTGCTGTCCCGCGCACCGGAAGTAAAGAGCACGCTGAGCCTGCAGGACTCCACCTGGGAGCGGATTCACGAAGGCATGTACACTGTTGTGCATGAAGGCGGTTCCCGCTCGACAGACTTTGAAGACCTCCGGTATGACTATGCTGCAAAATCCGGATCCGCACAGGAGAACCGGCTTCGTCCCGAACACGGCTGGTATGTTTCCTACGGACCCTACGACCATATTGAATACGCAATGGCAGTTCAGATTCCGAACGGTTATTCTTCGGGCAATGCGGCCCTGATCAGCAAGGGCCTCTACGAATTCCTGGAGGGCGACATCACACTCGAAGAAATCCTCAAGGCATCGGCGTCGTCCGGCGGCGTCAATGATATCATGGACTAATATTACGAGATTCGCCGCGACGCCTGCATTGATGGAGATTTAAGGAGGAAGACGATGGGAGAGATTACGGCTGTTGTTTCCGCAAAAGGCGGGACCGGCGTGACGACAGTCACGGCGGGGATCGGCAGCGCACTGGCAAGACGCGGACAGAAAACGCTCCTTCTGGACCTGAATTTTATGAAAGGCGACCTGCCGGTCCTCTTCGGGGCCGAGCAGCGGATCGCCTGGCATCTTCTGGATGTGATTGAAGGCAGCTGCCGGATTATCCAGGCGCTGATTCCGTGCAGGAAAGATGAAATGCTGTATATTCTTCCGGCGTCTCTGACCCGGGAACTGCGGCAGATTCAGCGCTCCAGCTTTGTCAAGCTCTGTGAAATGCTTCGGGCATCATTCGACTGCATCCTGATTGACACGCCGTCCGGGATCTGCGACGGACTGCTGTATGCGCTTTCCGCATCGGATTCCGCGGTGCTTGTTACGGACAGCACCCTGCTTTCAAGGCGCGATACCAAAAGGATCCTTACCCATCCGGATTTCAGTTCGGTACACAAATGCGTCCTGCTGAATCGTTTCCAGAAAAAACTTGTCCGGGACGGCGGGATGCCATCACCGGAAGAAATCAGTACCGAAATCGGCGAACCGCTTTTGGGGATTATACCGGAATCGGAGGAGATTCTTTCTGCAGAGGAGCAGGAGAGCGTTCCCGAAGACGGCAGAAGCCAGGCGGCAAGGTGTTTTGACAGGATCTCCGGAAGGCTTCTTGGGGAGGAAATCCCGATCAATCTGAAACGCTGAGCGGCGCGCTTTTCGAAGCGCGCAGGGAATCATACAGGACAGGAAACATGGCAGGAAAATTCGGCTATCTGAATGAAACAAAATTCCGAGCCCGGGATATCAATTTCCGGCTGATTGTTTATGTCCTTCTTCTGAGCACAATCGGGGTGTTTGTCGTGCATTCCGCGACCGCATCCGAAGTCACAAGAACCATCGTGTCCACAACGGTGAAACAGGTGATCGGCGTCGGAATGGGTCTCGTTGCCATGATCATCCTGGCCTTCATCGACTACCGGAAGATCGTCAAATATTCCTGGATTCTGCTGCTGATTTCGATCGGAAGCCTGATCTATGTACGCTTTTTTACAAGGGCGATTTACGGCGCGCACAGATGGATTTATGTGCCCTTTTTCGGGACGATCCAGCCTTCGGAGTTTTCGAAGCCGGCGCTTCTTGTATTTCTTGCCTTTGTGCTGTACAAAATCCATGAGAAAATCGACAAAGTCTATGTGCTGATCCTGTATTTTCTCCTCTGCGCTCCGGTACTGGTGCTGGTCCTGATGGAGCCGGACCTGTCGACGAGTATCGTTCTCGTGCTGATGATCATCACGCTTCTGTTCCTTGCGGACATCAGCTGGAAATGGATTATCGGCGTTATCATTGCGCTGATCCCGCTTGTTGCGCTGTTCTTTATCGCGGTGTACCAGGAAGGGCAGCCGCTTCTCTGGAAAATCTTCGAGGAACACCAGGTGCTTCGAATCAACGCCTTTTTCTTCCCGGAGAATTATCCCGGACAGACCTACCAGCAGAACAACTCGGTCATGGCGATCGGTTCCGGCGGCATTTTCGGAAAAGGGCTTATGACTTCTTCGCTGGAGTCCGTCAAAAACGGCCAGTTCCTCTCAGAAGAGCAGTGCGACTTCATTTTCGCGGTTGTCGGAGAGGAACTCGGATTTATCGGAGCGGCCGTGATCATTCTTCTGATCGGACTGATTGTATTTGAATGTCTGCATATGGCCGAAAAATGCCAGGACATCGTCGGACGCGTGATCGCGGGCGGCGTCGGCTGCATGATCGGCTTCCAGAGCTTTATCAACATCGCAGTATCTCTTCTTCTGATTCCGAACACCGGCATTCCGCTGCCTTTCGTCAGCGCCGGTATGAGTTCGCTCCTGAGTTCCTTTATCCTTCTCGGACTCGCCCTTTCGGTCGGGCTTCGGGGAAGGCTGAAAAAGAGGGTATTTTACTGATGAGAACGTACGCACGGACATTTTTATTCCTGCTCCTTGCGGCGTTTCTCATGCTTTCGGGATGCAGAACCGATCAGCCCGGATCGGACTATGAACGGGAAATCCTGCAGAAGATCACGGACGATCTTTCGGCGGAGGACAGGCTTCCTGCCTTTACCGAAGATCTCTGCGTGATTGATCCGGATGCGGTCTATGACGAAACCCTGATCGCCGCGCAGTTCGCAGGCCTTTTTAACGAGACTACGAAAGAAGTGCTGTACGCGAAAAACGCTTCCGGGCGCATTTATCCCGCGAGCATGACCAAGACAATGACGGCGCTTCTCACTGTCGAGAACTGTCCGGATCTTTCGGAAATGGTCACCGTGACAGAGGAAATGGTCGCGGGACTGAAGGAGGGCAGTTCCCTTGCGGGTCTTTCGCCCGGGGACAGTTACAGCGTATCGGATCTTCTTGCGGGGCTCCTGATTCCTTCCGGAAATGACGCCGCAAATGTCCTGGCGTATCACGTCGGCGGCAGCATTGAGGGCTTCGTCCGGATGATGAATGAACGGGCGAAGGAACTCGGCATGCTGAATACGCATTATGTGAATGCACACGGCCTGCACGATAAAAACCACTATACGACGGTTTATGACCTGTACCTTCTGATGCGGCAGTTCCTTCTGCACCGCGAACTCACCGAATTCGCTTCCGCAAAGGATGCGACCGGTGCGGCGAAGAAACCGGACGGATCCTATGAAGTTAAATTCTGGCGTTCGGCAAACTCGATTTCTCTTGGCTATACAGAGCTCCCGAAGGGACTGACGCTCCTTGCGGCCAAGACCGGCTACACGGTTTCTGCGGGCCGCTGCCTCGTGATCGCCGTGCACGCGCAGGACGGATCAGACTATATTGCCGTCATTGCAAAAGCCGAGTCGCATGACGCGCTTTATGAGCAGACCGTTCAACTGCTCTCTGAAATTCCGGGCACGGAAGCACCGTAAATTCTGCTGAAGAAAGGATCCCATGGCACAGGAAGAGAAGGAAAAAATCATCCGGCATCCGAAACGCCTCCCGGTTACCTTTGTCGGGATTGTATTCGGGCTGATTCTCGTGTACCTCGTGGTGCAGGGGATTCTGTTCCTTGTCCGGGACCGGAACCAGGCCTATAATATCGGGGCTGCGGATTCCGACCGGGCGGCCGGCACTTTCCACGGGATGATCCTTCGCGATGAGATCTGCGTGGGTTCCGAAGGCAGCGGATATCTGAGCTATTATGCGTCGGGCGGAGACCGCTTAAAAGCCGGAACCCTTGTGCTGACGACAGATGAAAACGGCGGCCTCGAGGAACGGCTGCACCTTCTGTACAGCGGAAAGGATGTGCTGGATCGGGACAGCCTTCGGCGGATCCGGGAGGCCATTACGGATGCCGATTCGCAGTATGACCCGGTGAACTTCGAATCTGCGCTTTTTGTCCAGACTTCAGTCCGGGCGGCGGTTCTGAACCGGCTCTTGGAGAAAGGGCAGAAGAGTGTAGAGAACATCCTTCCGGAAGGCAGTTATACGGAACAGCGGACATCGGAGAGCGGGTTTTTCCTTTTGTGGGAAGACGGCTATGAAGGAAAGACGGTTCAGGATCTTCGGGCTTCGGATTTTGATCCCGAGAACTATACAGGCTACCGGCTCCATACTTCCGGAGAAACGGTAAAAACAGGCGATTTCGTCTATAAACTTGCATCAGACAACAAATTCACCATCGTATTTCTTCTGTCCGAAACGGATATTGACCGGCTGCAGAATCGGAAGAACCTCAGCATCCGCCTGTCGGACGGAACAGAGCTTCGCGGCGCATTCTCGATCCGGGAACTTCAGGACCGCAAGTCCGCCGGTGTGCTGGAATTCCAGAAATACGGCGGTAATTACCTGAGTTCGCGCTTCCTGGATTTCCAGATCCTGGATACGGAGATCACGGGCTTCAAGATTCCGGAAACGGCAATTGTGCGGAAGAACTTTTTCGTCGTGGACCGTGCCTATATCACAACCGGCGGCAATACGAACCAGAACGGCCTTTTGGTGGAGACCGAATCGGGTGCCGAGTTTGTCCCTGCGACGGTATACCTCAGGAATGAAGGAGAAGATTCCTTTATTATCGGCGATGAAAATACGGCCTATGTCTTCAGTCCGGAACTTCAGGCCGGAATGACGATCATCAACATGGAAGAGACAGGGCATCAGTCCCGGAGCACGCTCGGCGTGACGACAAGCGTGGAGGGCGTTTACCAGATCAACCAGGGCTACTGCATTTTCAAGCCGATTCTTCGGATTGCGAACTCCCTGGACACGGCGTATACCGTAATCAAATCCGATATGCGCTACGGGCTTCAGGCCTACGACCGGATCCTTCTTGACGGAAGCGCGGTCGGAGAGAATGACTTTATATACGAATGACATCATATAATCGGAGGAACAGATGTCGGTTTCGGAGAATCTTCTTTCGGTCAGAAAAAGAATAGAAGAAGCCTGTGCGCGCGCAGGAAGGCCGGCGGATTCGGTGACGCTCCTTGCAGTCAGTAAGACGAAGCCGGTGTCGGATATTGAAGAGCTGCTTTCGGCGGGACAGCTGGATTTCGGTGAGAACTATGTGCAGGAACTTATGGAAAAGGCAGATCTTCTTCCGGAGGCTCGTTTCCACATGATCGGGCACCTGCAGCGGAATAAAGTCTCAAAAACCGTCGGACGCGCCGTGATGATTCACTCCGTGGATTCCTTCCGGCTGGCAGAGGAAATTTCAAAGGAATCCGTGAAGCGCGGAATCGTCACGGATATCCTTCTTGAAGTCAACGGCGGCAATGAGGAAAGCAAGTTCGGCTATGATTTCTCCGAGGCGGCGGATGCGGCTGAGGAAATCTCCGCGCTTCCGGGCATCCGGCTCCGGGGACTGATGTGCGTTGCCCCCTTTGTTGACGATCCGGAAAAAAACCGGCCGATTTTCCGAAAAATGTATCAATTAGCAGTTGACATCAGAAGTAAAAACGCGGATAATATAGATATGAATGTGTTGTCTATGGGGATGACCGGCGATTTTGAAACTGCAGTCGAGGAAGGCGCGACAATTGTACGTGTCGGGACCGCGATTTTCGGCGAAAGAAATTACAGGAGAGCATAAAATGGGTGTTGTTGATAACTTTTTGAAAAAGATGAAGATGGTCAACGAAGAAGACGAATACGATGACTACGACGATTACGACGACTATGAGGATGACGAAGAAATCCTGCCCAAAAAGAAACCCGAGAAGCAGAAGAAGACCCGGGTAAAAGAGCGTGCGCGCGATCTTGACGACGACGATCTGGATGACTATGACGACTTCGAGGAAAAGATCACGGCTCCGCAGAAACCTGCGCCGAAGAAAGCAACCTATACACAGAGTTCCTATGCCGGGAGCTCTTCCTCCTACAGTCAGCAGCGCCAGAACGTGGTCGGCATGAACCGTGCCGCAGGCGCAGGCCCGGAGGTCTGTATGATCATGCCCAAGAGCTTTGACGATGCGAATACGATCGCAGAGCTTCTTTTAGAGCGGAAAGCGGTCGTGCTGAACCTCGAGGGCATCGATATGTCCGCAGCGCAGCGGATTATCGACTTTGCTTCAGGCGCCTGCTATACGGTCGGCGGAAACCTCCAGAAAATCAGCAAGAAGATTTTCATTGTGGTTCCGCAGAACATGAACCTATCCGGTGATTTCGACGAGCTGATGGGTGATATGGTTGATCTGTCCGCTCTGTCGGGCAGCCTCTGATAACAGCCGGACCGGCAGATCCGGCGCCGGTCCTTCCTGAACTTCAGACAGTATTTCGGGGAGCGGAAAGTATTCCACTCCCCTTTTGAATCTGTCTGCGGCTTTCTTTGTTTCGAGCCGACAGGCAGTTTACAGGAGCATTATGAAAGAAAAAGCGGCAAAATACAGTATATTCGCGGTCGGGACCGCGCTTCTTGTTTTTCTGGACCGGCTCTCCAAAATCTGGGCGGTACAGAACCTTCAGGGGAAGCCGGCGATTGAACTCTGGCCCGGTGTCTTTGAACTGCAGTATCTTGAGAATTACGGGATGGCTTTCGGCCTTCTGCAGAACCAGCAGGTGTTTTTCTGCATTATGACGGGTATAATTCTGCTGATTGTGCTGTATCTTCTCATAAAGACGCCGCTGAATAAGCGTTTTCTGCCGATGTTTATCGTGCTGATCATGATGACAGGCGGCGCTGTCGGAAATCTCATCGACCGCGCAACTACGAAGTATGTCGTGGATTTCCTGTATGTGAAGCTGATTAATTTCCCGATTTTCAATGTCGCGGACTCTTTTGTTACGCTGAGTTCCATTACATTGTTCATTCTGCTGGTTTTTGTCTATAAGGATGAAGAGTTTTCCAGGGTTTACGGCCTGAAAAAGAAAAAAGCAGAGGAAAGCATGAAGAAAGAAGAAGAGAAGGCGGAAGAAGCGGAAGAACAGCCGGCCGACCCGGAGAATCCTGCCGAAGAACCGGACCCGGAAGACGGAGAAGACGATGCCTGAGCCGGCACAGGGACCCGTAATAGAATACCTGACTGCAGACAGCGCGGACCAGGATTTCCGGCTGGACCTGTACCTTTCGGAGACCTTTTCAGACCGGAGCCGTTCCTTTTTCCAGAAGCTGATCAAAGAGGGAAAGGTCCTGGTCAACGGGCTTCCCGTGAAGCCTTCGTATCTTCTCAGGGAGGACGACCGGATCGAAGTGGAATTCCCGGAACCGGAGGCCCTGAAGATCCTTCCCGAGGAAATTCCGCTGGACATTGTCTACGAAGACGACGATGTGATCCTCGTCAACAAACCGAAGGGGATGGTCGTGCATCCGGCGCCGGGGCATTTTTCCGGTACGCTCGTGAACGCCCTGCTTTTCCACTGCAGCGATCTTTCCGGAATCAACGGGGTGCTTCGTCCGGGAATTGTGCACCGGATCGACCGGGACACGACAGGCATCGTAATTGCCTGCAAAAATGATAAGGCGCACCTTCTGATCTCGGAACAGCTTGCGGCGCATTCGATTTCACGGCGCTACCATGCGATTGTCACGGGTAACCTGAAGGATGATGAAGGAACGATCGACCTTCCGATCGGCCGCGATCAAAAAGACCGGAAAAAAATGGGCATTGACCCGAAAAACGGTAAAAACGCGGTGACGCATTACAGAGTGCTGGAGCGTTTCGGAGATTATACCTTGATTGAATGCCGCCTGGAGACCGGCCGCACACATCAGATCCGGGTTCATATGGCCGAAATCCATCATCCGCTTTTGGGGGATACGGTTTACGGCAGCGGAAAGTCCCGTTTTCAGACCGAAGGGCAGTGCCTGCACGCGTATCTTCTGGGATTCGTACATCCGTCGAGCGGCGAAACCATGGAATTTACGGTTCCGGACCCGCCGTATTATGAAAAAATCCTGAATTCTCTCAGAAATCGTTGATAATTGGAAAATATTTTGTTATAATACATCTGTCCTGGGGTGTTCGATATTCCCGCTATTTTGAACCTACATGACATAATACGGGATTCCTATATCGCATGGCGGATGTCAGGCCTCATCTTTTATCAGTGGAAGGCAGAAGTCCTGTTGCGGAAACCCACCTGGCGATATGCTGGGAGTCAATCGGCGGGAAACGGCACGCCTGGGACTTTCTATACCTTTTTGCGAAGAAACAAAACGGCGCTTCGGCTGATCTGACCGGACGGTTTTGTTTTCTTTTGCATGTTTCTGCCCGTATTTCCGGGACAGAACAGAAGAAATCAACAGACAAAGGAGCTATGAAAAACATGCGGTACGAACCGAAGAAGATCGAAGCAAAATGGCAGAAAATCTGGGATGACGAGAAAGCATTCGCGGCGAAAGAGGATTATTCGCTGCCGAAGTTCTATGCCCTTGTCGAATTTCCTTATCCTTCGGGGCAGGGCCTGCATGTCGGACATCCGCGTCCGTATACAGCACTGGATATCGTCGCAAGAAAGCGCCGGATGCAGCATTACAATGTGCTTTACCCGATGGGCTGGGATGCTTTCGGCCTTCCGACCGAAAACTATGCAATCAAGAACCATATTCATCCGCGGATTGTAACCGAGAGCAATGTGAAGCGCTTCAAGGAGCAGCTGCATACGCTCGGCTACAGCTTCGACTGGGACCGCGAAGTCAATACGACGGATCCTTCATACTATCACTGGACGCAGTGGATTTTCCTGAAGCTCTACAATGCCGGTCTTGCCTATAAGGCAGAGATGCCGATCAACTGGTGCCCGTCCTGCAAGTGCGGCCTTGCCAACGAAGAAGTTGTGAACGGCTGCTGTGAGCGCTGCGGAACCGAAGTCATCCGCCGCGTGAAGTCCCAGTGGATGCTCAAAATCACCGAGTATGCCGAAAAGCTGATCGATGGCCTTCGGGATGTCGATTACATGGAGAAGATCAAGACTTCCCAGATCAATTGGATCGGCAAATCCACCGGCGCGGAAGCGGAATTCAAGCTCGTCGGCAAAAAGGAAACGCTTCGGATCTATACCACGCGTCCCGATACGATGTTCGGCGCAACCTACATGGTCATTTCGCCGGAACATCCTTATATCGAC
>JAFYGJ010000052.1:0-4708 GCA_017543275.1 Lachnospiraceae bacterium
GGGTCAATTGCTTCGTCAATTGACCCTCCTGGTACCTGTCCCCGACTGGGTCACTCCGTCAGATCACCAGTGGATGTTGCTCTCCCGGATTTCCGCGAGGTATTCTTCGCCCCGGTACAGGCGGTCCTGAAGGATATCCTTGATGAGGTCCGCCATGCAGTACGAAAGGTCTGCCATGTGGTCGGTCACATAGACGACGCTGTTGCAGGTGCTTACAAACCGCTTCAGGACGTACTTTGCGAACCATTCGACGGAGACGAGAAGTTCGCCGTTTCGATGCAGCGCTTCACAGTACATGCTGCGGAGTCTGTCGCCGATCTGGGCGAGAATCGAGCCTCTCGCGAAACGGATCACGGTTCCGCAGGGAAGGGTGATTTCCGCTGCGAGGCCGCCTTCTTCCTCCCGGAATTCTGCGCCGGCCATCTCTGCGAGGAAACGCACCGGGACACAGAGGTATTCGCCGCGGACTGCGACGCCGCCCTGCAGGCCGTGGTATTTCCACTTCTGCCACTTCACCGGAGCCGTCGTAAGCTCCTTCACTTCATTCTTCCACCATACTTTGTTTACGCCTTCCGTGAACGCAGCGCCGATCTCGTCGTCATGCGGAAGGAGCGCCGGCCCCTGCGAAATCACATCACCTGCGCGCTTCGTTCCCGCGAAGAGATAATCCCAATACATGCAGGCTTCATCAAGTGTCTGGCCGTGGTCGCGGTTCTTGATGTCGTCAAAGACCACATCGGCCTTTTCGCCCCTGAAGAAAGCCATGTTGTGTTCGCCGTCGATTTTGATCTTCGGAAGCTCTGTGCAGTCGTTTACGATGAGCCAGTACAGGCGGTCCTGACGGACGCCTTCTGCCTCATACTCGATGCTCGGACCCATGCCGTTCAGCTCCGGATGCGAAATCCAGACGCTCTTCGGGCCGCCCTTGTCCTGCAGCTGATTGTTTTCGTCGATGTAGCGGCCGATCCGTCCGCCGCCTGCGGAGAATGCCGCACCGGCCAGTACATGATCGAAATTCCGCGCGATCTGCATCGTCATGCCGCAGCCGTTTGACATACCCTGCATGAAAATCCGGTCGGAATCGATATTGTATTTTTCCTTCATCTTCTCAATGACCGCAAAGATGAATTTGATGTCGTTGTTTTCATCAATCGGCACTGCCCGCGGGGTCGGAACGCCGTCGATATCCCCAAGTTCATTGAAAGGGCTTCCGGGTACCGGTTCCATGGCCCAGAAATGATTCACCGGATGCTCCGGCGTCGTTCCCGTCGGATAGACCACAATGAATCCCTCGCGTTCCGCAACATAGGACCAGCTGGTGTAAACGCACTGCGCCCAGCCGTTCATCATGCCGCCGTGGAGGCTGACGACAAGCGGCACCTTCTTCGATCCGTCATAGCTTGACGGCACATATTCGAACCAGTTTCCGGGCACGCCGGGCACGAGCTGCTCATTGAATTCCTGCAGTCTTTCCGGATAGGGCTGAGAATTGTTGCCGCCCTCATTGACCACGATATCGCTGCGGTAAAGCTTCGGCGGAAGGTAGTCGCGGTTGTCATCGTCGGGGGTTCCCGGACGGAGTTTGAAGTATTCGTTCATATCGGTTCTCCTCAGTCGAATTTCAGCGTAAATTTGGGGGCTACCTTGTCGTAGACTTCCATCAGCTCGTCGTCGTGATTTGCAACGCAGCGGCATTCCTTATCGACGATCATGGTCCAGTTCTTTCCTTCGCGGACCGGCTTCCACTCCGGCAGATACTCGTTATTGGGGTCGCCGTATTTCACGAAATTGTGCACCATCGTCGAAAGCGCTGCCGCATATTTCTGGCCGTAGTCCGGATCGTTCAGCGCGAGCACCTTGTCTTCGTTCATGAAAATGAAGCCGACTTCGCCGCCGTGCCAGATCGGAATCTGCCCGTCTTCCGGGACCGTATAAGCGCCGAGGAAGAGGTAAACATTCTCGTTGCCCGCCGCAACATGGGCATAGGCGGAAGCTACTGCCGACATGCGCGCGCCGGAATCGAGGTATGCAAGATCCAGGATGTCGTGGTCCGGATAAGCTTTCCGGAAAAGATCCATTACCTGATCCGCGCCTTCGCCGAGGGTGTTACGAAGGTACGCGATCCGCGCCTCCTCATCCATCAATTCCTTTTCGTCTGCGGTCAGCTTGCAGATCGGGAATTCACCGAGCACCGAGCCGTAAATGAAGGGCTTGTCCTTGGAGAAAGGCATCAGGCCGACCTGTGTCGGGTAGCCCGGGAAGAAGTCGTTTTCGACCGGCGCGAAGAACAGGGGATTCGAAACCTTCCTGCAGGCTGCGACGAGATCCTGATAGGAAACCTCGTAAATCTTCTCGATGTTCTCTTTTGTAATGCCCAGCTCATCGAGCATCTTTTTCGCGGTCTCGCGGCTGCGCTCTCTTGTCGTGAATGCCGGGCCCTTGCCGCCCATCGCACCGGAAAGGCAGATGCCGCGCTGGAAATAGTCCTTTGCCTCTTCGATCTGGAACAGGCACTGTACCTTTCCGCCGCCGCCGGAATGTCCGCAGATCGTGACATTTTCCGGGTCGCCGCCGAAAGCCGCCACATTCTCGTGAATCCATTTCAGTGCCGCAATCAGGTCCCAGATGCCGGCATTGACGGAGTTCTTGAATTCCTCGCCATAGTCCTCTAAGTTCGTGTAGCCGCAGATATTCAGCCGGTGATTGATGGAAATGAAAATCACGTTTCCGTAATGCGCCGTGTTGAAGCCGTCGAAGGAAATCTCTTCGAAGGCGTTGCCGGCAAAGAAGCCGCCGCCGTGAATCCAGACGAAGACCGGAATCTTCTCGCCGCCCTTCGGCGCCCAGATGTTCAGGTTCTGGCAGTCTTCGCTCTGCTTCTCGAGGACATGGATTCCCCGGTAATAGGCGAAGGGGTTGACTTCCATAGCGTGCATGGAAATGGGGCCGTGCCTGTATGCATCCTTGATGCCTTCCCAGGGCTCGATTTCCTCGGGCAAATGGAAGCGTTTTGCATGCGCATAGGGCACGCCCATGAAAATGTTGACATCGCCGTAGCAGACGCCGCGAAGTTTTCCTTTGGTCGTCTCGACGACCGGCCGTTTCCGTTCAAATACAAACTGGTTCATAAGGATCTCCTTTTCGTTTCGTACTGTACTGACTGGATTATACCCGATCTTTTCCTGTCACGCTTTCAAGAGTCTGACTTTCAATTTCAAATTTCTGTTGTCTGACGCGAAAAATCCCTCGGGTGCCCGGGAATCGCGCACGTTTTTGAATAGGATGGTTACATTTTCTTTCAATTTTCCGGCCCTGCTGTGGTATACTTTCAGACAGAAACACAGACTGATGAAACTGTTACGATAAGGAGGTTTTCATGGAAGACAGTGTAAAAAAAAGATATGAAGAGATGCAGAAGGCGCGTCTTCTGTTCTGCCGCGAATTCGGCGCCGAAATCAACAAGGCGATCCCGAAGTACGAGGATCCGACCCGCTACCCGGTGGATAAGCTGATTGAACTGTTCAAGTTCTCGTGGAAGCTTCGCGACCGCTCGCTTTCGCAGCAGGAGAAGGATGCGCTGAAGGCGGAATTCATCGCTAAGCGCGACGCGATCGAGCCCCTTCCCGATGCGCCGGACCGCGTCTACCTCTGGAAAGAGGGAAATATGCCGCAGGAGACGGTCTATACCGAGAATCCGGACCATCTGAATGACCACGAGCCGGATTTCAAGCCCTATTACCTCGAGATGCTGATCCCCGAAGACAAAACCCCGATCGGCGGCATCGTCTTCGTCGCGGGCGGCTCCCACGGCGCCGGTACAATCAATGAGTGCTATGAAGTCAGCCTTGAATTCAACGAACTCGGCTACCAGTGCTTCATCCTGCAGTGCCGCCCGAATATGTGCCCCTGGTCCCGCCTCGACACGGCAACTGACGCAGCCCGCGCCTTCCAGCTGATCCGTGCGAACGCCAAAAAGTACCGCCTCGAAAAGGACCGCCTCGCCTACGCCGGCTTCTCAAACGGCGGCGTGACCGGCGACGCCTGCATTGAATTCTACTCCGAAGGCCAGAAGGTTCAGGATTACTACCCGGACTACGTTCCGGATGAAATTGACGAAGAATACGGCGCCGAGAATGCCTACCTCTGCGTCTACGGTGCACGCCACCTCGGAACAGTCCTCTCACGCGAGGATTTCAAGTATCCGCCGACCTTCTTTGCGATCGGCCGGAAGGATTTCGGCTGCATCGCCAATATGAACGGGCTTCTCCCCTGGCTGCTCTCAAAAGAAGTCCCGGTCGAGATCCACACCTTCGCCGGTCATCCGCACGGCTATGCCGGCTGGAAAATCATCGACGGCAAAGGCGACTACAATTTCGACCTCTGGATCACCCATGCCGACGTCTTCCTCCGCGATCTCTTCGTCGGCTACGACCCGAACCTGGTCAGCTGAGGCCTCAGCCGCTTCCCGGACGCAGGGGTCGCGGATAGTCGCAACCCGGACGCGGCTTTCTGTCAGACAGGCCCGGACGCAGGGGCCGTGGGTGGTTCCGGCTTTTTTCGGCGAGACCTCCGCACTTCGATTTTCTACGGGGACCCTTCGGGGTCCCCTCGAAGTTCCGGGTCCCTTCTCCAACTTAGAAAACAGCAACGGCTCAAGCCTCCGGCTCTTACGGCCTCCGCTTGAGCGGATTGCTGTTTTTTGGTCGAA
>JAFYGJ010000053.1:0-1793 GCA_017543275.1 Lachnospiraceae bacterium
ATGCATTTGCGGATGGGCCGCTGGAATTCGAACCCGGCACGCATTATCTGTACTCCCTGTGCCATGATGTCCTTGGCGCAGTGATCGAAGTCGTTTCCGGCATGCGTTTCGGCGAATACCTGCAGAAGGCGATCTATGAGCCGCTCGGGATGACCGATACGACCTTCCATCCGACAGAGGCGCAGCTTGCGCGTATTTCGGCGCTGATGCGTGTCAACGAAGAAACCGGCGAACTGGACTATGTGGGCAACGTGCGCAGCAATCACAGAATTCAGGAAGCCTACGAATCGGGCGGCGGCGGACTTGTGAGTTCCGTCAATGACTACATCAAACTCGGTGCGGCGCTTGCGAATTACGGAAAAGCCTGGAACGGATATCAGCTTCTGAAACCGGAAACCGTGGAACTGTACCGTTCCTGCCAGCTGGGGCCTGTCCAGCAGGCAGATATGCTCCGGATCTTTGCACAAAATAAAGGCTATACCTACGGCCTTGGTGTGCGGCGCTTTATTGACACCAACGATTCCACAAGTCCCCTTGGGCATTTCGGCTGGGACGGTGCAGCCGGTTTCTACCTGATGATCGACCCGACGAACAACCTGAGTTATGTTTATGCACAGGATGTCCTGAATTCCGGCATCACATTCCACCTGATTCACCGTCAGCTCCGGGATTTGGTGTATCTGTGCATGAGAGAGTGATTTCCGGTAGTACTGTCAGAATACTTCCGCAACCGCTGAAACGTTTTTGCTGTCTTTTATGGTAGAGCGGGAGGTGTAACCTTCGTGTCAGATAAGAGTGACAAAGAAAGGAAAAGGAGTATGAAAAAAATCCTGATACTACTGTCGATGCTGCTGCTTCTGTCTGCAGTATCCGCCTGTACCGGGAAACAGGAGGAGACGACGTCTGCGGAACCGGAGTCTACATCCGCGGAAAGCACGGCTTCGACAACAAAGGAAGAGACGACAGCGGAAGAAAAGACGGAAACGGAAGGACCGACAGACGAAGAGACTTACACGGAGATTGAACCCGAACCGGATCTCCTTCCGGAAGCAGCCTTCTATGGGGGCTGGTATGCACGGGTAAAAAACATGGCTTTCCTGCTGACGCTTTCCGAAGACGGAAGTTATGCGGCAGGGTTCCCGGCGCTCCCGGGCGATCCGGAAACAGGAACCTGGAAGTATGCGGACGGGATGATTTACCTGAATGAAAGCGAGGATTTCCCGATCCTGGTGCTCGGAGAAGACCTGCTTCAGGCGGATCACCTGGATGCTCTTTTCTCAAGAGAGGTAATTGAAGACTATACCCCGGGAGAACTGATTACAGAGACGGAGCTTCAGGAATTCTCCGGCTACTGGATCAGCACTTTTGTCGTACAGGGCGATGCCATTCTTCCGGCCGAGAACCTTCAGGATGACACGGACATTTACATCGAAGGCACAAATGTCGCGCTCGGCGGCAGTCTTTTCGGCGATGTGATCCGTGAGTTTGTCTATGAGGAGAATGCGCTTGTCTTTACCCAGTCCGACGAAGCAGGAAACAGCATGACCGTGAAGCTGGAACTTCTTGACGATGGATTCATGCGCATGTCGGTGTCGGCTCCGGACCTGGAGGATCTTGTGGTCTATCTCCAGTATGAAGGCGGAGAGGAACTTCTTACGGAAAAGGATCTGGTACTTCCGGACGATTCAGAAGAAGACGATGAAGACGATTCGGAGGTGGAAGAATGAAAAGAACCGTGAAATACCTGATCGCATCGGTTTTGACGCTGGCCTTTGTACTTTTCTTTGTTCCGC
>JAFYGJ010000054.1:0-1697 GCA_017543275.1 Lachnospiraceae bacterium
CCGCCGTGTCGACCTCACCTTCGCGTCCGCGAAGAGCGAGGATCCGCAGAAGATCCAGAGCCTCATGCTCGAGGTCATGGACCAGAACGAAAAGGTGCTCAAGGATCCGGCTCCCTTCGCACGAATCTCCGGCGGCACAAACGAAGCGATGCAGTTCACGGTCCGCGCTTGGTGCAAGACGGCGGACTACTGGGACGTTTATTTTGACCTGACACAGGCCATCACCGAGAAGCTCGGTGAAAACGGCGTTCAGGCCCCGGCTGTACGCGTTATCAGCGAGAAGTAAGACCCGATCTGTTCAGCACATTTGAAATACTTACCCCGATCACGAACCCGGAAATCCGGCAGCGTGATCGGGGTATTTTTCTTGTTTGACACATTTCTCTTATGATGAAGAGATTCAGATGCGGCAATGCATCAGACTCTGATCTTTAGCATCCTGCAGATGTTGTCGACGGACTGTTTACTGTAGCCCTTTGTTTTCGCGAGATTCAGATATTTCTTTGCGCCCGCGCGATCGCCGAGTTTGCCGAGGCACAGGGCATAGTTGCCGTAGGTGACGGCAGTGTCACCCGCCGAGGCCGACAGGGGATCGGCGTCCATCATGTCAAGAGCTTTTTCCAGCAGAGGCTTCGCTTCGACGGGCATGTCCAGCTTCAGGTATTCAACCGCCTGATTGACATAGACGATCGGGTCATTGGGATTGGCTTTCTCCGCCTTCCGGTAGTAATCCATCGTCTCCTGTACGAGATGGAGCTTCGCGCAGGCGCGCCCCAGCTTGAGCAGCAGTGTACAGTCGTCAGGCACCAGCTCCAGCCCTTTGCTCAGGACACTGAGTTCTGCCTGATGATCGCCCTTGGCCGCTAAGCCTTCCGCCTCCGCAAACACCGCCAGAAGTTTTGCCTTCTTCTCTTCGGGGCTCAGGACATCGTCTTCTTCCTCTGTGAAAAAGCGGCTTCCGCAGTGTTCGCAGAGATACTCGCCCTTTCCGACTCTCTTCAGATTATTGCTTCCGCAGGATGCACACACGGCGGCGCGCATCCCGGTGGGGCGCTCTTTCTCCTCCACATTGACCACGGCGACCTTCGCACCGCAGGCCGGGCAGAATGCCGCGTGATCCGGGATTCGCGTTCCGCAATAGATACAGAACATAGCTTTTCTCCTCTTTTCAGTCAACAGAGCAATTTGTTGCCTGCAACAAAGAATCATGATCGCACCGGGAGCATCTTTCTCCTGACTGCTTAAGCAGATTCTACCATATCACCGGTCCGGACGCAAGCCGATCCGCGTCTTCTCGAACCGGCCATTCTCCATTGTGGCCGGTGGCGTAAAGAACTATTGCGTCTTCATTACGGCGCATGCGCAGGGTAATAAAAAATCTTACAGGCCTTGTGATCTCTTTTCTATCACCGCCTGTAAGATTATGACGTTACCGGACATTGAACCGGATTCCGCTTTTTTGTTTTCGTTTACCAGCCGCCGGTTGCACCGCCGTCGCGCGGCTCTTCGGGTTTTTGTTCCATCCCTTCTCCTCCCAGACAAATGGGCGAAATCTTGCCGCCGGCAACTTTTTCCTCTTCGACTTCCATGAGTTCTTTCTTGTTTTCAAGTTCTTTCATTTTCATTATCTCCTTTGAATCATGCTTAATGGCGCAGCCTCATGCCTGGCCCTGCTTCCGTGCTTTCCGCTGGAAGCC
>JAFYGJ010000055.1:0-37591 GCA_017543275.1 Lachnospiraceae bacterium
ACCGTTGAAACGCCAGCCAAAAAGGTCAAGCAGTACTATAAGCTGAGCGGAATCGAGGTTCCGGCTCATGTAGACACGAAGAAATACATTAACAGTGCGTTGAGCATTAAAATGTAGTTCTACTTTTGCAAGTATCTAAGGATGAAGCCATCCGCTTCCTTCGCTTTTCCTTCGATCTCATAACCGGTTACCCGCTTTACTGCAGATCCCGACCAGTAGGTCCGTACATCCGCAAAAATCTGCGGCCGGTTTGTGAGAAGCTTCATGAAAAGCATCCCGAGACCGTTTAAGACGTCGTTTTCGGTTGCCAGAATATAAGGCTCTCTCGCGCCGTTCCAGTCGAAGCTTGAATTCAGAAGTGCCTCTGCGAAGTCTCCGTTCGGATAGAAATCTGTCCACTGCCGCTGTCCCTGAAATCCGGCCGCGATCGCGTTGTGGCCGACCGCCTCCTCTTCGCAGCCTGCTGGAAGCTTCTGATTGCCGTTCATCAGGTCCTTGATGATGCACATCATTTTGACAGAGAATTCCCAGTCGCTGTCTTTCTGTTCACGAGTCTTCTGAAGCGCCTCCGGGTTCTTGTCGAAGCCTTCTCTGCATTTCTCCTTCGTCCACAAGAGCGCTTTTTCGTATTCTTCTTTATCGTAGATTTCCTCGGTCATCCGGCGGATAATTTCCACTTCGTCGACAGACTCGACGCGCATCCCGAGGTATTCCTCGATAAAAGCGGGATCGATGATCGAGCCGCCAATGCCCATTGTGACGGATCCGATCTGCAGATAAGATTTGCCACGCATGGTGCAGGCGGCGACCGCTGCCCTTCCGAAACGAAGAAGCTTTTCCCGTACATCCGCAGGAATTTCGGTATCATCCGCTTCACAGACCTCATGCCCGTAAATTCCGAAAGCCGGCAGGCCTTTCTGTGCATGCGTCGCAAGCACAGATGCAAGATACACCGCGCCCGGACGTTCGGTTCCGTTGAAGCCCCATACTGCCTTTACGGTCATCGGGTCCATGTCCATCGTCTCCGCGCCGTAGCACCAGCAGGGGGTTACCGTCAGGGTAATGTCCACGCCTTCTTTTTTGAATTTGTCCGCGCAGGCCGCGGCTTCCGCAACCCGCCCGATTGTCGTATCCGAAATTACGACCCGGACCGGCTCACCATTTGAATACTGCAGATTTTCCTCGAAGAGCTTTTTTGCGGAAAGCGCCATGTTCATGGTCTGTTCCTCGAGGGATTCCCGTACCCGGAGCGCACCGCGCCGTCCGTCGATTGTCGGCCGGATGCCGATGACGGGATATGATCCGATCAGTCTTGATGCTGCCATGGAATGCCTCCTCCGAATAATTGATAAGCGGCACAGACTGTGTGCCGGATCAGATATCGAATTCCTGTAATTATTATAGTAAACCTTACACATTTTCGCAATAAGAATTATAAAAAAAGATATTTCCCTGATTGTGTTTTTTTCAACGCTAAAGTATAATAAAAGCGGAAAGTGTACATACTTTCCGCTTCTGCAGATGAAAGGATCTTTTTTAATGAAAAACCAATATTCCATGAAACATAAAATACTGCGGGCCATGATCTCAATCGTGCTCCTGATGGTTCTGAGTGTCGGCATCGTTCTGGGAATTACCATGAGGAATGTCACAAAGACCCTGATCGATTCCAACAAGGACATGGCCAGGATATCCGGAGACCGCTCCTCCTCTTCCATGTCGGAAGTCATCCGAAGCGGCCTTCTGAATCTCGCCTATGACAAAGCCGATCTGACGGACAGGGTTTTCTACGACTTTGAAGCGACCGTAAAGATGGCAGCAACGGCCGCACAGAAAATCTACCGGGATGAATCCGACTACTCTCCCCGCGAAGTACCGCTTCCGGATGCATCGAACGACGGAAACCTGACCCTGCAGGTCCTGTTCTCGGCAAATACAAACCCGGAGGATCCTGCAGTCAGGAAAGAGCTCGGGCTTCTCGGAAACATCCAGGAAACGCTTTATGCGCTGAATGACAACAACGAAAACATGGCCTCTATCTACTATGCCTCGGAATCCGGTTTTATGATCCAGGCCGACTATATCCCCGCAAAAAAATACGACGATGCGGGCAACCTGATGCCCCTCGAAGCAAAAGAACGGCCCTGGTACATCGGCGCTCGTCTCACAGGCGCTCCTTTCTTCACGCCGGTCACCAAAGATGCGCACACCACGAAATATGGCATCATGTGCGGTGTTCCGGTCTATACGGACGGCCGGTTCACAGGCGTTGCCGGCGCAGGCATGTATCTTGATGACGTTGAGACCATGGTCCAGAACGTTGATATCGGTGAAAGCGGAAACGCGTTCATTCTCAATAAGGACGGCCAGGTTCTTTTCTCCACCTATGCCGAAGGCTCTCTATCCGTTTCAACGGACGGTAAGGACCTGCGGGATTCGGATGACAAAGACCTGCGCTCCATGGCCACAAACGCCGTTGCCGGAAGATCCGGTGTGGACATCTTCACAATTGACGGAACTCCTTATTATGCAGCTTATGCTCCGATGGAAACCGTCGGATGGTCCTTCTTCCTTGTCCTCACACAGGAGGAAGTCGACAGGCCGACAAAAGCCCTTCAGGAAAACCTGAATGTGGTTTCGGATCAGGCGATTCAGGAAACGAGAGTCCATATCCGAAGATCCATCATTGTACTTCTTTTGGTTATTATCGTGGTCGTTATTCTGACGATCGGGCTGTCGCTTCTGCTGTCCAAGCGCACCGTGAGACCGATTGAACAGCTGACCGAGGAAGTCAGCCTTGTCGAAGGTGACAACCTGAATTTCACCTGGGATCCCGGCACTGGGGACGAAACGCAGCTTCTCGCAGACTCCTTCCGTTCACTCACCGGCCGTATGCAGACCTATATTGACGATCTGCAGCAGGTTACTGCGGAGAAAGAACGAATCGGCGCGGAGCTGAATATCGCGACGAGAATACAGGAAGGCATGCTTCCGGACACCTTCCCGGCCTATCCCGAACGTTCGGAATTTGATATTTTTGCGAGCATGGATCCCGCAAAGGAGGTCGGAGGAGATTTCTACGACTTCTATCTGATTGATGACGACCATCTCGGACTTGTCATGGCGGACGTCTGCGGCAAGGGTGTCCCGGCGGCGCTTTTCATGATGGCTTCCAAGATTATCCTCGCCAATAACGCCATGCAGGGCATGAGTCCGGCCCGGGTGCTTCACGAAACCAATAACGCCATCTGCGCCAATAACAAAATGGATCTGTTTGTTACCGTCTGGTTCGGCATTCTGGAGATTTCTACAGGAAAAATCACAGCCGTAAACGCCGGTCATGAATACCCTGTCCTGATGTCGGAAGACGGCTGGTTTGAACTCGTCGATGACAAACCGCACGGGTTTGCGGTCGGCGGATTCCCCGATGAGGAATACAGAGAATACGAATGGCAGCTTCAGCCCGGCCAGAAGCTGTTCCTGTATACCGACGGCGTTCCGGAAGCCATGAACCGGGAACGGGAGCTGTTCGGGACAGAACGGATGCTCCAGGTGCTGAACAGCGACCCGTCGCGTTCTCCGAAGGAGCTTTTAGACGCAATCCACGAAGCGGTGGATCTTTTCTCAGACGGGGCCGAGCAGTTCGACGACCTGACCATGCTCTGCCTCGAATATCACGGAACCGCACAATAATCCCATCAGAATACAAAGTGAAAGGTTGATATTTGCATGTCCGAGAATAACGCTCCGGATCTGAAAAACGCCGGTCAGGCAGTACCAGATCCAAAAGCCGAACGCTACCGCAAAATGACCGAGACGCCAGTGCCGAAACTGATCGGTTCCCTCGCGCTTCCAACCATCATCAGTATGATGGTAACCGGTATCTACAATACCGCCGACACCTTTTTCGTCGGGCGGATTTCGACGCAGGCAACAGCAGCGGTCGGGCTCGTATTCTCTGTGATGTCGATTATCCAGGCTTTCGGCTTTTTCTGCGGACACGGCTCCGGGAATTTCATCTCCCGGATGCTCGGCGCAGGCAACAAAAAAGAAGCCGACGAGATGGCAGCGACCGGCTTTACGCTCGCAATCATCATCGGACTTCTGATCAGTATTTTCGGCAATATCTTCCTCTATCCGCTGGCGCGCCTCATCGGTGCTACGGAAACGACCATGTACGATACGACGCGCTATATGCGGGTAATCCTTATCGGTGCACCAATCATGATGGCATCGATTGTCATCAACAACCAACTTCGCTTCCAGGGCTCCGCCGTATATGCGATGGCTGGCCTTGTGTCAGGTGCAGTGTTGAATATCGCGCTCGATCCGCTTCTGATTTTCGTGTTTGATCTCGGAGCGATGGGCGCCGCACTCGCGACGGTCATCTGCCAGGCGGTCAGCTTCACGATTCTTTTCATCGGCAGCCGTAAAGGCGTCAATATTCACCTCTCTGCGAAAAACATCCGTCTGAACGGACATTACCTTCTGGCAATTCTGAATGGTGGATCGCCATCTCTTGTGCGCCAGGCACTCGCTTCTGTTGCGACCATGCTTCTAAACACCATGGCAGGAGCCCTTGGCGGGGATGCTGCAATCGCAGGCATGTCCGTCACAACGCGCGTTATGATGCTTCTCTCTTCCGCTCTGATTGGCTTTGGGCAGGGCTACCAGCCGGTCTGCTCCTTCAACTACGGTGCGAAACTATATAAGCGCGTACGGGAGGGCTACTTCTTCTGCATTAAAATCGGGACCGTCTTCCTCTCGGTCATTTCAATCATCTGCCTGATCTTTGCTCCTCAGATCATCTCGTTTTTCCGCGATGATCCAGCGGTCATCAAAGTAGGCATTGTCGCTCTTCGGTGGCAGGCAGCCGCGCTTCCCTTATCCGCAACTGTCGTCATGACAAACATGATGCTGCAGTCCATGGGGAAAGGCATCCCGGCTTCGATCACCGCTTCTGCCCGAAACGGTCTATTCTTCATTCCGATGATCCTGCTTCTGCCGCGTATCTTCGGCCTCTTCGGCGTTGAAATCACACAGGCCTGCGCGGATGTACTATCAATCGCTGTTTCAGTCCCACTCGCCGCGCATGTGCTGAAGAAAATGAAGCAGGCGGGAACGTAACCAATCGGGGACAGGTACCTGCTGGGTCAATTGCTTCCAATTGACCCAGCAGGTACCTGTCCCCGATTGGTTCACTTACAGTTCCGCCACCAGGTCATTTCCTTCGACAATCGGCGAATATCCCTCGATCTCGAGTTCCGGCGCGTTCACAAAGCGGATGCGGCAGCCCTGGGCGTTGGTCTCGACGGAAATCTGATCGCCTTTTCTTGTCAGCTTCAGGAAATAAAGTTCCTTTCCGTCCTGATATACGACTGTCTCTGCCTGATCCTTAAGCTGGTAAATGCGGAATTCCACGTTCTTCACAAACGACACATTCACATCCGGAGCGTCAATTGCAGCAGCAATGATGGAATTCGGTTTGACGTAGAGCGGGATGCTGAAGTAATCCATCTTCTCTTCGTACCAGCTGTTCCCGTCCTTCTCTTCGCCCGTCAGGTACGCGGTCCAGAGCCCTTGATCCTGCGGCAGGTACCACGATGCCAGCCCCTCTTCATTAAAGACCGGCGCGACAAGAAGTCTCTCCCCGAGAATGAACTGGCGATCCAGATACCGGCAGGCGGGGTCGTTCTGGTAGTCAAGGACTGTCGCGCGCATCATCGGGATACCGCTTTCGTGCGTCTTCACGGCGCTCGAATACAGGTATGGAAGCAGCGTCAGTTTCAGCTTCGTGAAGAAGCGGCAGACGTCCACAGCTTCCTCGTCATAGAGCCACGGAACGCGGTAGGAACTGGAGCCGTGCAGGCGGCTGTGAGTCGACAACAGGCCGAAAGCCACCCATCTCTTATAAACATCCGCCGTCGACTTATCCTCGAAGCCGCCGATGTCGTGCGCCCAGAAGCCGAATCCTGAACTTGTGAAGGAAAGTCCGCCGCGGATCGATTGGTACATGCCGTCATAGGTAGACCAGCAGTCGCCGCCCCAGTGGACGGGGAATTTCTGCCCGCCGGCTGTCGCACTCCGCGCGAACACGACAGCTTCCTTTTCGCCCTTCACTTCCTTAATTGCTTCAAACACCGCCTGGTTGTACAGGTAAGTGTAAAAATTATGCATCTTCTTCGGGTCGGAGCCGTCGAAGTATACGACGTCCTCGTCCGGAATCCGCTCACCGAAATCGGTCTTGAAGCAGTCGACGCCCATGGCCATAAGCTTCTTCAGCTGGTCCTGGTACCACTTCACAGCCGCGGGATTTGTGAAGTCCACGATCGCGAGGCCCGGCTGCCACATATCCCACTGGAACACGGAACCGTCTGTCCTCTTGATAAAGTAGCCGTTTTCCATGCCTTCGCGGAAGATATCGCCTTCCTGTCCTACATAGGAATTGATCCAGCAGCAGACTTTGATTCCCTTCTCATGGATCTTCGCGATGAGGCCTGCGGGATCTTCGAAGACCCTGCTGTCCCAGACGAAGTCGGTCCAGTGGAAATCACGGAGCCAGCAGCAGTCGAAATGGAACACCGAAAGAGGAATTCCGCGGTCCAGCATTCCGTTGACGAAGCTCATGACCGTATCCGAGTCGTAGCTTGTTGTAAACGAAGTCGACAGCCACAGGCCGAAGGTCCACTGCGCCGGAAGCGCGGGCTTTCCGGTCAGATCCGTATAACGCCTCAGGACATCGCAAAGATCCGGACCGTTGAATACAAAGTAATCCAGCTTCTCGCCCCGGACTGCGAAGCCGAGTTTGCTGACCTGTTCGGTTCCGACTTCGAACTCGACGGCTTCCGGATGATTGACAAAGACGCCGTAGCCGCGGCTGGAGAGATAGAACGGAATGTTCTTATAGCTCTGTTCGGTGCAGGTGCCGCCGTCTTCGTTGCGGATCACAACAGACTGGCCGTTCTTTACAAAGGTTCCGAAACGTTCGCCGAGGCCGTAAATCTGCTCGTCAACGGATAGAGACAGTCGCTCGGACATCCAGGAATCGCCCGGCTTGTCATACATAAAGCCGGTCCAGTTTTCCTTGATAAATGCGAGATCGCGCTGGGTGCTCCTGGTGATTATCTTGCCGCCGCGGCAGTAGGTCATCGTGAAGGGATCCTTCGTGATCGTAAGTGACAGAGATCCGGATCGCACGATGATTGCATCTTCCGTCTCTTCTGCGTCAATCGGGCTTTCCTGATCAAGGTTCAGCGGGAATTCCGGACCCTTTTTGACACCGCCGATATGGCGGACGGTTTCGACACGGATCACTTCCGGTGCGGGAGTCGTTACGGTGATGGTCAGTACGATTCCGCCTAAAGTCGCGCCGTGCCCGTTGATGTAGGCCTCCGGCCCCAGAAAACGAACCTTATGGCTGTCGATTTCAATCTGTAATGCCTGCTTCGGCCAGAAGGCATGAACGCCCTCCTTGTTGAGCCAGCAGCCGTTTTCGTATTGCATAATGCTGTCCTCCTCGTTTGTAATAAAAGCCCTGTCCCGCTTCCCAAAAAAGAAGTCGGACAGGGCTGATGTTTTATTCCGTAATCGCAAAGCAGCGCACGGGAAGTCCCGTCGCGCCTTCAAATCTGGGCCAGAGCGCTATGAGAACGGCGCCCGCAGGAGCGACCTGGTCGAGGTTCTTCAGCACCTCGACCTGAAGCTTGCCCTGATCGAGCACATAGCGCTCACAGGCAAGATCTTCCGCTGCAGCCGCTTCCTTCGAAGCGTCGGTATCGAGGGTCTCATGGCCGTTCGCAGCGGCATTCCGGACCTCGTAGATATACTTCAGCGCAGGAAGGGACCAACCGGGGAAGTTCTCGGAGCCGTCTTCCGCAATTCCGGAAAGTTTGTCCATATCCGGCCAGTTCTTGTACCAGTCCGTCCGAAGCGCGACGAAAGCGCCGTCCGGGATCGGGCCGTACTTCTCTTCCCAGGCCTGGATGTCTTCGGGCTGCACCGAATAGTGCACATCTTCTTTCACCTTATCCGTAATATCGATTACGCAGAGCGGGAACACCGCGTCCTCTACGCCAAAGCTTTCCGAGAGCGGCGCGCCTTTTACGAAATGTCCCGGGAAATCAATATGCGTGCCGAACTGGCCCGGGAATTTGAAGGTCTGGATCAGGCATTCCAGCATCGGATTGCCCCAGTCAAAAACGGTTTTCGAAAGTTCAACCGAGCCTTCCGGAATGCCGGACCAGAAGGGGCTGTCGTTATTCAGCGAATGCGAAAGCTCCACCCAGCGGTACTTCTTCAGGTTCTCGAGTTCTTCCCAGAGTTTATACATGACACCTGTCCTCCGTGGCAAAAATTTTGTTAAGTTCAGTATAATCGATTTCATCAAAAACCGCAACCGTCTTTCATGAAAATCGGCTCCCTCAAAGCATAAAAATACGGAGGAACTGCCGTTTATTCCGACAGTTTCCTCCATCATGTTTCCGATTACGGATTTATTGTCAGGTTATCCAGCGGTAAAGACACAGGTTTTGGCATTCGCTCACCAATATTCTGTACGCCCGGAATATTCAGCGGTTTCGATGCTGCTTCTGCGCTTTGCTTACGCAGTATTGCAGGATCAAAGCCCATATCTCTCAATATTTCATCAACATGTTCATCCAACTTCTTCTGTTCATTTTCCCGGTTCGCCTGATGATCGGCATGGGCATTTACAGTCCCCTGTACGAATTCTTCTTCGCTCAGCTTTCCGACACTCACCATGTTTTTCATCGCCTGATCGGCACTGAAATCTGCTTTCATCCACTGATATACCGGGTTCTGACCGGCTTTTTCAATCTGCTTGTTAAGAACATCCTGTGAAAGCTCGGTATTCAGCTTTTCTTCGTCCAGATTTCCCTTTTCATCCATAGCATAGCCAAGGATTGCGCAGTACTCTGCTGTCATTTCGTCAGACTGTTTGATGAGCTCCGAGATTTTCTGTTCATCCTGTTTCTCCAGCTCAAACGCCAGGCGATGCGACAGGTAAAGCATCTGCATCTGGATTTCGTTCACCCGATCTTTCAGTTTTTACTTTGTTTTCTTTCTTTGGCATGGTTTTGTTTCTCCTTAATTGCAATGATGTTATGATGTTGATTTAAATGAGTACGCCACATCATCAGCTGAGATTCAGCTGCCGGGCCTTCACGCTTTCCTTCTTCAGCTTTTCCTGTTTCATTTTTTGAACTGGTTTCCCGGATTTTTTTAATCCCATCCCCGAAAAAAGAAGTCGGTTTTGTTCTTCTGAGTCGTATTTTTACACGGCCCTGTCCAACAAATGTCCAGCAAAATTCAGGATTTTAAAAATTTTTCAGATTTCCCGAATACGGATATTCCGGAATCTGGTCGCGGCTTCCTTCCCCCACCGGGCTTCGCCCATGCGGTCGTTGTCATGGACTTCGAGCGAAATATGTCCGCGCGTTCCGAGTCTATCCGCGGCTTCCCGGTTGAAATGTGCCGCATCCACTTTGTCCATGTCGATTTCCGCGACCTTCACGCCGTTGATATATGTGGTAATGGTCGGGTATTTCCCGCGGCAGAGAATGCGGAATTCATTCCAGTCATTCCACTTCCAGATCCGCAGGAATTCCCCGCCGGAGATTTTGTACTGCAGCATGGCGGGTTTATCCGGAGTGATCGGTTCGAGCGTCGTCGCGGGATCTTCAATCTTAATTGCCGTCGCATTTCCCGTCTCGTCGTAATCCGCATCGACATTCCAGTTGATCGCATGGAAACCGCCGATCCCGTTGCCGTAGAAGCCGCCGATCGAGCCGGATTTCCGGTGGTCAAGAAGGATCTGGTAGCCAAAAGTTCCTGTTTCGTCCGCACGGATGTAGACGCCGGTATCTGCAGGCCAGTCCGGCTTCGCCTCGTACAGAAGCTCAAAATCCCCGAATGTTTCATCGCTCACAAGATAGGACCCGAGTCCGCAGCCCGGCGGATCCTGCCGTCCGACAATCGCGCCGTCTTCCACTGTCCAGAGCCCCTTGTGCGCCCAGGCATTCTCATACTCCGGTGAGCCTTTTTCATAACGCTGAATGCCGCGCGGCCAGATTTTCCAGCCTTCAAGCGTATTTCCGTGAATCAGTTCTTTGAAGTTACTCATGATGTTTCTCCTTGTATAAGCTGATTTTTGATGATACAATTAAGATACCATGTTTTTGGGAGGTGCTTATGGGACTCACGCGACTTGCGCTTCGCTTTGCGCTGAAAAAGCCGAAAATCGAAAGCTTCTCACGCTTTCTCTTTATCGGGCCGCACCCGGATGATATCGAGATCGGGGCAGGCGCGACGGCGGCCCGGCTTGCCTCTTTGGGAAAGGAAATCTGCTTCCTGATCTGCATGGACGGCCGTTTTGGCGACGGAAATGTTCCCGAAGAGCAGAAAGGCGGTGTCCTTGTTGAAATCCGGAAGCAGGAATCCCGAAAATCCGCGGAAATGCTTGGGGTGAAGGACCTGCGCTTCCTTAATCTCTGTGACGGCGGGCGTTACGAGCTTTCCGAAATGCTCGAAGGCATTGCGAAAACCGTTGCGGATTTCCAGCCGGATTTGATCTTCGCGCCGGATCCTTTTGTCGCATCCGAATCCCACAAGGATCACCTGCAGACCGGAGCCTGTTCCCGTGAAATTGCCTGCTTCGCACCCTATCCGGGCATCATGCGGGAGTACGGCGCAGAAAAAGCGGCCGATGTTCAGGGGATTGCCTATTATATGACTGCAAAACCGAACGTTTTCGTCAAAACCTCCGGCCTTCTGCCGCTGCAGCTTAAGTCCGTCTTCAGCTGCCACCGTTCCCAGTATCCGGAGGGCTCACAGGAGGCAAAGGACATCGGACTCTACCTCAGACTTCGTGCCCATGATTTCGGACTCCGATCCTTCCACAGAACTGCAGAAGGCTTCCGGCTGCTCTCAAAAACCGAGATGCACTGCCTGCCCGAAGCCGGAGAATAATCCTCGAAAACAGTGCTTTATTCATTCTGCCCGTCCTCAATCCCAAGGATTTTCCTCAGCTTTTCCACAATCTTTACCATCGCATAGGTGTCCAGTGCGCAGTACCGGAGCATTTCCTGGCGCAGCGCCGCTCTCTCCTCTTCCGAAAGCCGTTCGAGCGTCGGGAAGGCATCTGCCGCTTCCCCGCCCGATCGGATGCCGGAAAGAGTCCCGTAATCAAGCGCGGGGTCTTCCGGGAAAAGCGCCGGAAGAACCGCTTTTAAAGAATAGGAGCCTTTCATCCGCCGGTCATACACCTGCTTTTTCTGGAACAGCGGCATCAGGTCCAGGATATGCGCGTGAAGCCGCATCAGTTCTTCCGAGAGATCCGGAAATAGCACCGCAAGCTCCGCGATCCGCTTCTTCTCGTAGGAGGAATTGTAGGTCAGGATACAGGCATTCTTCGGGATGTCCCGAAGAAGATGCTCCGCTATATTTCGGCGCGGGTCATCCTCGGGATCGCCCAGGTACTCCCGGTGTATAAGACCATTCCCGCTCCCGGGAGAATCTTCGGAATCCTCCTGCTCTTTCTCCCCGTGCACCGAATACTGGAACACGATGGTCTCAAAGGGTTTCGTCCCGGGGTATCTCGGGACAGCCGGCTGGAAAGCCTCAAAATCGAGAAAATAAAGCGGTTTCCACAGGGTATGGAGAAATTCCCGGATTGCCGTATGATCTGCCTGTAAGGGCCGTTTTTCGAGCTCTGAGAGGATCTGAAGAGACGCTGTCGCGGATAATCCGACAGTATCGGCTGAAAAGTCCGGAAAAGCGATCCTTCCCTCCTCATAGAAGCGGATCTTGTCCGCAAGCTGTGTCCCCGCAAGCGAGAAGACATTCGGCTGCGGAAGCTCTTTCGCGCAGTCAGAGAAGCAGCTGCAGTCATAAGGTGAAAAGCAGCCCTCGGAAAGCCGGCGCTGCGGTTCCCGAGTCTGTGTCATATAGATCCGGAGCTTCGCAATCCGGTCGCGGACACCGGGCATTTTCTTCTTCATCTCGCCCGTAAGGTCCATCTCCCGGAAGAGTTTTTCCGCCTCGGTTTTCTCCTGCAGGACATAATCCCGGTTCAGATACAGAACCGCCGCTTTTTTGACCCGGAGTCCTGCCATCCGGCAGACATAGTACTGATACGAAAGGTCTTCCCGCGCGGCCGCGTTCACATGGGCAGCGCCTTTGACCATATAGAGTTCAAAGCTGCCGTCCGGCCTCAGCGAGAGAAGATCTGCGATGCAATGGCAGTTCTGGAAAGATACTGCCGCATGAGAAAGCGCCGGGGAATACGCGTCCGGGTTCTCCGTCGAAGGATCCCCAGGGCATTCCCGAAGATTCGCCAGTGCCTCCCGCGTCTTCTCTTCCATCACTGCGTATTCATCGTGTTCGATCACCGTAACCGGATTGAAAAGTTCCCGCGCGAGAGCCTGTATGCTTCTGCTGTTTTCAACCGCCTGCGCCGGGATCTCCGCATCGCCGAAAGCCTCGCGCCTGTTGACGCGAAGCCACAGCATTTTCGGACAGGCAAGTCCGTTCAGATAGCGCGTTCTCGTGAGGAATAAGGCTCCCATTTCACGCTTCCTTCAACAGATACCAGGCGATCAGGTCATTCACGACTTCGCCGTAGGACTTGACGCCTTCCTCCTGTGAGAAGGTCTTCAGGTAAGTATCATTGGTCTTCGTCATCTTTTCCGTCGGTTTTTCCTTCTCATAGCTTTTGTACCAGGCGCTCGATGCCCGCGCATCGGCAAAAAGAAGATCATACCCCTCCCCTACAGCGCCTGCCATCAGCTGTTCGTTCCAGGATTTATCCTCCCGGAGCAGCTTGTTGTGGCAGTAAATATAGGCGCTGTAATAACCGGAATAGAGGAAATACAGATCCTCCGAATCCTCGCAGGCAAGGAAAGCCGCAAAATTGCATTCTTCCTCCGAAGCAATTCCGAGCCGGTGTGCGCATTCATGTGCCATCGTATACGGAATATCCGCGATGGCATCCATCTCCGGAATCGAGGATTCGCCCGTGAGCGGCATGAAAATGCCGGCGATCCCCCGCTGCAGATAGAAGGTTCCGGTCAGGGACAGCCGTTTTGCCCGGACTGTTGATCCGCCGGAAAACACCGAAAAGCGCTCCGACAGTCTTTCATAGCTCTTCCCGGCTTCTTTCGCGATCGTATCAAATTCCAGCCTGACAAGCGCGCCGGTTCTGTCCCGTCCCTGCAGCACGGCGTACTCCGCTGCCTTGTCCATATAGTATTTCGTCGCCCGGTACAGTTCCTCTTCACTGTATTTCCGGATCTCAAGCCCCAGATCCGCACTGAGGCGCGGCGCATAGTGATTGAGCATCCAGCCGGAGACAGCAAAAGACGCGAGATATGACACGATCAGAATCCATCTGCTGATCCACGTAAGGAAAGTCCTGAGTCTCGTTCCGACACCCGGCGTCAGCTTCACGATCCGTACAATCGTCACAATCAGGGTAATCAGCGCCG
Source organism: Lachnospiraceae bacterium (assembly GCA_017543275.1). Lineage (GTDB taxonomy): Bacteria > Bacillota > Clostridia > Lachnospirales > Lachnospiraceae > UBA1267. The sequence continues at coordinate 13,503 of JAFYGJ010000055.1, forward strand.
CCAGCATGAGAAGCACCGCACCAATGTCCCACAGCGAGAAAGGCAGCCAGCCCGTAAGCACGGAAATGCCCTTCATCAGCATTCTGGATGCAGTGCGGTATTCCGGGAAGAAAAAGTCCGGGTAGTTCTTCACAAGAAGCCACAGAATCCCCGTGAGGCCTAAAAGTACTGCTGATAAGACGAAGCGGATGATGCTGCTTTTATACAGGCCTTTCATAATTCACCGCCTTTTTCCCGTGCCGCTTCCTCTGCGGGCTGCCAGACAAACAGCCCCTCGGATCCCGCAAGTGTCCGCACAAGCGCCAAAAGGCGAGCATCCGGATGATACAGCGTAAGATACGTATCTTCCGGGTCCGATGTGATCAGCGCGTCATCAAAAAGAAGCAGCACTTCCCGCTCCGCCATCATCTGCCGAAGAAGATCCGGTGCGGGATTCACCGTCCTCTCTTCCGTTTCCGGAAGGATCAGCGTTACATCGACATAACAGTTCAGCTTCAGAAGCAGCGAAAACTTCTGCATCTGCACTTTTCCCCGGAGTGCTGTCCTGTAAAACTGTTCCACAGCAAAGTACTGTCCTTCTGACTTTTTCGGAACCTGCACCGGCAGGATATCGATGATCCAGTACTGCTGCTTTAAAAGCTCTTCCACTCTTTTCATATTCCCTGACAATTTGACAGGCCGGCCGGGGTATTCCCTTCGGCCGGCCTGCATTTCATAGCACTGTTTTGCTGTTTCAGCCCATCACGGCTTCAACAACGTATTCTCCCGGAGCCATCGGCGGAATGATGTTTCCTTCCACCGGATTTCCGTTCACGGTCATGCACTTGATGCCCTTCTCGACGCCGTCCGGATTGCTGATATGGATCCTGTAGGTCGATCCGCGGAACTTTCTTGTAATATTCAGCTCCTTGAAATCAGCCGGAACGCAGGGATCTACTGCAAGACCGGAAAACTCGGGACGGATGCCCAGAATATACTGGGAAACATTCATGAAGGTCCATGCCGCAGTACCCGTCAGCCAGGAGTTCTTCGCTTCACCGAAGTGCGGCGCGTCACGGCCCGCAACCATCTGCGAGTATACATAGGGCTCGGTCGAATGGATCTCGGAAATCTCCTCGACATAGGCCGGAGCCGTCTTCTTCCAGATCTCGAATGCGCGCGAGCCTCTGCCGATCCGGGTCTCGCCGATCGACACCCACGGATTGTTGTGGCAGAAGATGCCGGCATTCTCCTTGTATCCCGGCGGGTAGGAGGAAATCTCACCCAGTTCGAGATGGTACTTCGTGTAAGCCGGCTGCTGCAGCACGATACCATACTTCGTATCAAGCCGGTCGCGTACGGAATTCATCGCCTGAAGCGCCTTGCCTTCCTTGATGCCGACGTCTGCGAGTACGCAGAAACCGTTGGACTCGATGAAGATCTGGCCTTCTTCGCATACATGCGATCCGACCGGATTCGAGAATGCGTCGTAGGCGCGGATGAACCATTCGCCGTCCCAGCCTGCATCCAGAATCGTGTCGTACATCTTGTCGACATCTGCGAGCGCGTCCGCGGCTTCTTCGTCGAAGCCCTTCAGTTTCAGCATTTCCGCGTACTCTCTGCCGTATTTCACGAACATGCCGGCGATGAAGACGGATTCCGCGACCGGTCCCTCGGAAGGTCCGAAGGTCTGGAAGGATTCGCCCGGATACTCCGAGAAGCAGTTCAGGTTCAGGCAGTCGTTCCAGTCGGCGCGGCCGATTAAAGGCAGACCGTGCGGTCCGAGATGCGTTCTTGTATAATTGAAGCTCCTTCTCAGGTGCTCTAAAAGCGTCGTTGCAACGCTCATATCGCAGTCATAAGCCACCATTTCATCCAGGATCGCGTCATCGCCGGTCTCCTTGATATAGGCCGCAACGCCTGCGACAAGCCACAGCGGGTCGTCGTTGAAGCCGGAACCGATATCGGCATTGCCCTGCTTCGTGAGCGGCTGGTACTGATGGTAGGCGGAGCCGTCCTGGAACTGCGTTGCCGCAATGTCCAGAATACGCTGGCGCGCGCGGTCCGGAATCAGATGCACGAAGCCGAACAGATCCTGTGAGGAATCGCGGAAGCCCATGCCTCTGCCGATGCCGGATTCATAGTAGGACGCCGAACGCGACATATTGAAAGTAACCATGCACTGGTACTGGTTCCATATGTTGACCATGCGGTCCAGCTTCTCATCGCCGGTCTGTGCCTGGTAGATCGAAAGCAGGTCATCCCAGTAAGCACGGAGATCTGCGAGGGCCTTGTCCACCTGTTCGTCGGTCTGGTAACGGGCAATCGCCGCAACCGCACCGTCTTTCTTGATGATGCCGGGCGCTTCCCATTTGTCGTCCATCGGGTTCTCGTTGTAGCCAAGAAGGAAAATGAAGCTCTTCTCTTCGCCGGGCTGAAGCGTCACCTTGATGTGATGCGAGCCGATGACCGCACCGCCGGATGCGATGGAATTGTAGGAAGTATTTTCCGCAAGAGCTTTGGGATTGCCTGTGCCGTTGTAGACGCCGATGAAATCGTCGCGCTGTGTATCAAAGCCGTCGATCGGGCTGTTCACCGTATAATACGCGTAGTGGTTCCGGCGCTCGCGGTATTCGGTCTTGTGGTAGATTGTCGAACCAACCAGTTCGATTTCACCGAGGGACAGGTTCCGCTGGAAGTTCTCGCCGTCGGTCTGGGCATTCCAGAAGCAGAATTCCACATAGGAATACAGGTCCAGGGTTTCAGTCTTGTCGCCGGTGTTCTTCAGTTTCAGGCGGTTGACTTCGAGCCACTCCTTGAGCGGAACGAAAGCTAAAAGATCCATCGCGATCGGGCCTTTTTCCGAGAAAATCTCGGTATAGCCGAGGCCGTGATGACACTCATATTTGTCCAGCGGCGTCTGTACAGGCTGCCAGCCGGGTGTGAAGACCGTATCATTGTGGCGGATATAGTAATACCGGCCGTTGGTGTCGCGCGGAACGTCATTGTAGCGGTAACGCGTGACACGCAGCATCTTGGCATCCTTGTAGAAGCTGTAGCCGCCCATCGTGTTCGAAATCAGCGAGAAGAAATCCTCGTTGCCGAGATAGTTGATCCAGGGCTGCGGCGTCATCGGGGTCTCAATGACATATTCGCGCCTTGAATCGTCAAAATGGCCAAATTTCATCTTTTCGTCCTCCAGTCATATTTTTCCGGAATCCATCGATCCAATCCCGGATACTGCTATATTACATTTTACAGAAAAATCGAAAAAAGTGCAATACAGAATATGCAGATTTCACAGAAAAATCAAGTCCCTGTCCGCCTTGAAAATGCATCGAATGCAGCGGCGACAAAGATCGCCGGGGAATTCCAGTAAATCGCAATCTCGTTCTGGTCCGGACACATCGTCTCATCCAGCCAGTACTTCGCAGGATACACTTTCTTATTCAGCTTTTCCCTGGCGATCGCGGAAGGATTTTTCTTGTTGGGACCGCCAGAAACGAGACCCGGTACCGGATCTTCAATGCCGTCGGAAGCGGACTGACGATGATGCGGATTCATATAGGGCTTCGTGCCGAAGCCTGTAACAAAGCTCACATCAAGCGCATTGAGCCCTAAAAGGTAATCGAGCTGGAACTGTGCAGCATCCCGGTAAGCTTCTTTTTTCGACAGAAGATATGCCGCGATCAGCACCATGCCGTTTCCCATAATCGGCAGGATGCTGCCCCAGATGTAATTGTCGGGATCCAGCGCCGTTCCGTAGCCGGAGCGCGCCGAATACTCCGCCGCCTGATCTGCCGCAAGAAGGAACCGGCGGACAAACTCCACACTCACTTCTTCCGGCAGTTTTCCCTTCAGATCGAAAATACAGCAGAGTGAGCCGAGTCCGCCGACTTCCCGCCAGCCCATTGATCCGATGTCCACATGCGGCATCAGGTCCGTCAGGACTACAAGATACTGCACTTCCCCGGTTGCAGCATAGAGCTCCGCAGCTGCCCAGAAAGTTTCATCCATGCCATTCTGGTCTCCGTATTCGCCGGTCCGGACATCTTCCGGATTGTTATATGGCACAAATGCCGGCTGTTCCATGATCCAGTTCCAGGCCTTCTCTGCGCTCTCAAGAAGCACTGCGGCAAAGTCCGGATCATAGTCCTGATAACAGCGGAATGCCAGGGCTGCCGCCGCTGCATGCGCGGCAGTCGCACAGTAGGACGGCGGAATCAGGTATTCCTGTCCGAAGTCCTCCTCAGGCATTATGAATTCTGCAAAGCGCTTCTTCGTGAGCTTATGGTAAAGCGCGCCGTCTTCACGCTGCATTTTCAGCATCCACATAAGCTCATACCGACATTCATTCAGGATATCCGGCGTTCCGTTCCCGCTCTCCGGGATATTCAGTTCATCCGTCAGTGCATCCGGGAAGATGCGCCAGGCATAAAGCATATGCGCGACAGCTACCGCGCCGGGTCCGATATACTTGCCGAAATCACCCGCGTCATGCCAGCCGCCGTGCGCTTCCACGACGACATCGGGATCGGAATACAGCCGCTGAAGCCCCATGTGACAGGCCGCGTGCGTGTATTTCCCGGCGTATTTTTCAGATAATTCACAGCCGCAGCGCTGATAGTACATGCCTTTGATCAAGCCGTTTAATACTGTCCGGTACGGAGTCGGCTTCACCGAAAACCCGATGCTGCTCTCTCCCTGCCTGAGCCGGTAGGTTCCGCAGGGGAGATCAGGCAGCGGGATCTTCGCGGTCCGGTCTCCGGATGCCACATCAAAATACGTCCGGATCTGATCAAATCTTCTGATCTCACTGCCTTCGCCGTCCGACAGCACAAGCGGTTCTTCGGATGTGACGACAGCAGTTTTCGGGAGCTTTTCCGCAAGCCCCATCTGGTTCATTCTGATACTGTTCATCTTCTGTCCTCCATGATGAATGCCGACAGGTTTTCCTGCCGGTTTTCTTGATGATTTTGCGGGAAAATCACGCACCGATCTCCGTCCCGCTTCGGAGATCATTTCAATTGCAGCTATCTTATCATGTAAAGCCCCGGGAAACAAGCCGGTTTTTACAGATTTATGTCATTTAGACAGATAAAAAGCCGTAAACTCAGGAAAACACTGTGTTTTCCTGAGTTTACGGCTCAATTTCCTGTATGGAGTAGACGGGAGTCGAACCCGTGTCCGAAAACCCCTCCCCCGAACTTTCCACCATCATAGCTTATCTATGTTACTTCCCTCAAAGATACGCCGGTAAGCAGGCGATCCTGTTTTGGTAGCTTCATGAATCTTGAACCGCCGCAAAGCTTAAGCGATCCAGTTCCCCGTAAAGTCGAAGCCCGCAGTACCCGTGTACGGGAACACCGGCGCGGACTGCCGCCTGAATCAGGCAGCGTATGCTAAATTATCTTCAGCGTTTATATTTAGTTTTCCGGCTTTTTGCATGGTCCGGTACATGGATGGCTTATCCGGATTTAAAGTCCCCGTCGAAACCGGTACTACCCCAGATGTGCGGGCATTATAACACAAAAAAAGGGGGATGTCAATCTGATTTGTGCTTCGCGAGTTCTTCTTCCGTGAAGGAAATCAGCTCCTCTCCGCCTTCCTTTACCCGCCGGACAACCCGATTCTCTTCCGGATAACCCCATCCGCCGAAAAGATGCCGCGGCCCGGCAATCGAACCCGCCGGAAGATCCGAAGAAAGTATATACGCCATCGCAAGCGCGGATTTCTCAGGCGACTGGAAGAGGAAGCCAAAGACCTTCGCAAGTTTTTTCACCACTTCGCCATATGGATTCAATGCCAGCGGCGTAATGGCAATGCCCGGATGGCTCATGACGACGCGGATATTGCTTCCCCGAAGGCGCCTTGTAAGCGCATAGCTGTATTTCGCGATACAGAGTTTGGAGCGGGCGTAGACCTTCAGATCCCGATAATGCTTCTCGCACCAGAAGTCCTGATAATCCACGCTGGCCGTCCTGTGAACAATCGAAATGGTATTGATATACGTGACCGGATGCGGCAGTGTCTGAAGATACGGCAGAAGCTTCTCGGTCAGGTAATACAGCCCGATATAGTTTGTCCCTATCACCAGTTCAAAGCCGTCTCCGGTCTTTTTCCCGGCTTGGTGAAATACGCCGGCATTGTTCACAAACACGTCGATATCCGCCTGTTTTTCGCGGATTTCCGCCACAAATTCATCAATGAATGAGATATCTGCAAGATCCAGTTTCATGATGCGGATTTCCGATTCCGGATACTCATGCTGAAGTTCAGATGCTGCCTTTTCGGCACGTTCGGCATTTCGGCAGGCCATGATGACAGCGGCGCCCAGATACAATGCAGTCTCTGCTGTCTTGTATCCGACGCCGCTGTTCGCACCTGTAACAAGAACCGTCTCCCCTTTCAGGGAGAGGTTTCGGGCGGAAAGCCATTTTTTTGTTTTTTCGGAAAGGCTCATGCCGGTATCATACTACCAATACCCTTCCTTGTCAATTTCAACTCTCCCCGTATGATGCCTCAGATACCGCTTTTCTCCTGTCTTTTCCGCGCCAAAATCCTGACAGACAGCGCAAAAACAATCCCTGCTGCTGCCGTACAGAGCATCAGCATCCACAGCCGGATATTAATGGGATCACCGGTCACGACCGGCGGGGTGTCCTGGGGTTTTTCCGGTTCGGGCGGACTCGGAATCAGAACGGTCTGGTCTTCGTCGTTGAGATCTTCGTGGCAAATGACTGTTACACCCTCATAATCCACCTTTTCAAATGCGACAAGAGCCTTTCCCGCAAGGAGTGTCGTATCGATTTCAGGGAAGGTGATCCGGATGGAGCCGTCGGCATTTTCTGCCCTGAAGGTCTTCGTAACCGTAACAGGCTTGCCGTCCTGATCCGTCAGTTCCATCCCGCTTTCTTTTACCATCAGGGTTCCGGTTATCGTGTATTCCTTCTCCGGAAGAAGGTTCGTATAGACCACATCGTCCTCAATCGTCAAATTCTCCTCAAGCTGTGCAGTATGCGTCCCGGTCGTCTTGTCGGTTGCTGTTGTCTTGGCATCCGGGAAATGAATCGTCTGCTCCTCGTCCTCGATGTCTGTATGGACCGCGACTTCCTTATTGCCCGTATACAGCCGCTCAAAGACCACGGCTGTCTTTCCGGCAAGAAGGAATCCGTCAAACCTGAACTCCAGATCGATGCTTCCGCTTATGGACGTTTCGCCGGCTTTCAGTTCTTCCGTGATGAAAGCCTTATCAGCCGTAATGGTTTTGTTATTTGCGTCAAGAAGTTCTTTTCCGGTCTCCTTGTCCATCAGAGTTCCTTTGACAATGTAGCCGGTTTTCGGCTTCAGGCCCTGATAGTCCACGGTATCGACAATCACAACCTCGCTGTCCGCTGCCGTCATATGCTCTTCGGTATCAGCCGCTGTTGCGGTTGTTGAAATCTCCGGAATGTAATCCGTCTGGTCTTCGTCCTCCAGATCCTCATGGACTGCCACTTCGATTTCGCCGTACAGAAGCTTTTCAAAGGCAACAACCGGATCGGTCTTTATGACTGAAGAATCAAATGTGAAAACGACTTCAACAAATCCATCAGATTTCTCCGGCCTGAATGTCGTGCTGCCTTCAATCTTCTTTCCGTCCTGAAGGACTTCCTTTCCGGTTGCCTTGTTCATCAGGACACCCTTCACGGTGTATTCCCTGCCCGGAAGCAGATCCTGATAGAATACGGTGTCAATCAGCGTTACCGTGGTATCCGCCATCGAGTGGTCAATCCCGGCTGCCTTGTCGAGCAGTGTCGTTTCGATCTCGGGGATGTAAACTGTCTGGTCTTCGTCGTCTATATCTTCGTGTACCGCGGCAAGCTCTTCTTTTGGGTTCTCCGGATTGCTGTCGCTGCCTTCGATCACGCCCTTCAGGAGGATGCAGCGCTCAAATACAACGATCGTCGTACCTGCAAGCTCCGACCCGTCAAACTCAAAGACGAGTTCAACTTCTCCGCTCTCGTTCTCCGGGGCAAACTTCAGTTCAGCTGTAACTTCCTTTTCACCGACAAGGACCGGTTTTCCGGTTCCCTGATCCATCAGCACACCACGCATGATGTAGGTCCTGCCGTCGGTAAGAAGATTCTCGTACTTCACCGTATCGATGATCTTTACAGTCTCTCTCGCCTTCGTTACATGGTCTTCGGTATCGTCCGCGATCGCGGTCGTTCCGATCTCCGGATAATGTATGCTCTGATCCTCATCGTCAATGTCGTGGTGGTACGCCACGATGATGTCGTTATGCAGCAGGTCTTCAAATACAACAACGGTCTTTCCTGCCACATCCGCATTCACGATGAAGGTCAGCTCTACAACCATCTCCGCTGCCGTTGCCCTGATCACTTCGGACTTCGCAGTGATTTCTTTCCCGGCTTCGTCCTTCAGTGCTTCTCCGGTCTCCTTGTCCATCAGCGTACCGCTTACCTGGTATTCTTTGCCGATAGTCAGGTTTGTAAGTGTTACAGAGTCCACAATCGTCTTCTCTTCGTTTGCGGATCCGACGTGATCTTCAGTATCTTCGTCAACCGCATCTGTTGCGACATCCGGATAATCGATTCTCTGGTCATCATCGTCAAGGTCTGCATGACTGTAAACCAGTACATCCTTTACGAGGATATCCTCAAATACGACTACCGACATCCCCCGAAGCAGTTCGCTGTTTACCTTATAGACAAGATCAACCGTGCCTTCTTTCTTCTCTGCGGTAAAAGTAACTGATGCTGTGATCGGTTTTCCATCTTCTCCATTGACTATATCGCCTGTCTGATGTTCTTTTCCATCTTTATCGGTGAAATTTACCTTGTAATGGAGGTTGCCGGATATTGTATACTCAGTCCCGATATTGAGGTTCGTATAGGTAACGGTATCGACAATGGTTTCTTCTTCGCCAACCGTTCCGACTTCATCTTTGGTCTTTCCGTCGTTTGCGTTGGTTCTGATTTCCGGGAAGTCTACGGTCTGGTCTTCGTCATTGATGTCCTCGTGCCGAGCTGCGTCAACAGGCTCAGTTGGGGTCGTTGCGTCTTCTGCCTTTACAAAGAACAGCTTTTCAAAGACTACGAGGCTCTTTCCGGGAAGTGAGGTGGAGTCAAATTTGAAAGTTAATGCCTTCGTCAGATTCTCGGCATCCGCCTGGAATTCTTCGCTTTCGACTCTGATCTCGGATCCGCCCGACAGGAACGGTGCTTCTGTCTCTTTATCCATCAGCACGCCGGAGACCTTATACCAGTCGCCAACGTTGAGGTTTGTCAGCTTCACCGTGTCGATGATCATTGCTTCGGTTTGGACTACGCCTGCGCGGGTCTTTGTATCCGCATCGATTGCAGTCGTGCTTACATCAGGCCAGTGCGGGGTCTGCGGTTTCGCTTCGTAATCGTGGTGGACTGCGATTTCAATATTCTGGTGTTCGAGACCTTCAAATACAACGCCCGTCATGCCCTGTAAAAGGGAAGAATCAACGTCGTATGTCAGCTCAATTACCTTTGTGGTGCTGTCGGCCGTGAACGTAACCGGATCATGGGTCGCGATCAGATCACCTTTCTTATGTTCCACACCGTTTGCATCAATGCCGTCCTTCTGGAAGACAAGGTCGCCTGTCACGGTATAAACAAGGCCGGGGATCATATTCCCGATCGTGACCTGATCGATGACCTTTTCGGTCGTTCCGGCGGTTGCGGTTCTCGTTCCGGTCTTTGAATCCTTCGCCTCGGTCGTGATCACCGGATAATGGATCGACTGGTCCTCATCCTTGAGATCGTGATGGTTCAGGATCGGTTCGTCTGTGTCATAATCATACAGGACTTCCGTCACGACAAGCGTCTTCCCGCCCATGTCCGAAGAATCAAACACGAAGGCAGGCATGTCAATGGATCCTGTCTGCGGGATCAGATAGCCGTAATCCTTTTCGGCGACTGCGGTCGCAAAGGCTGATGCCCGTACCGTTAAGGAAACAACACAGTCATTGCCGGAAGCGTCCTTGACAGCCTCTCCGGTATCCGCATAGCGCAGCGTCCCTTCCAGACGGTACATCTTGTTGTCTGCAAGATTTTCATAGATCACAGTGTCGATTACGGATGCGTTTTCCGAAGCCGTTCCGGCATGATCATCGGTCTTTCCGTCCTTCGCAGCTGTTGCCATCCAAGGGATCGTAACCTGCTGCCTCGGATCGGTCATTGTAATGTTGTGGTTGACAAGGGCGGTCCAACTGTCTTCATGCTTGACATAGAATTTATCGACCGCATGGAGTGTTCCGCCCTGAAGCCCGTCGGTGCTGATCACAATGTAGTTGTCAATTGTGCCGTTTGAGGTCTGGGTCGCATCAACTTTCGGCGGGTCAAATTCAACTTCGCCCGAACCAAGAAGGACAGGCGCGCTGCCGTCACGGTCTTCGTACCAGATTTCTGTCACGACTTTGTAGTGATTGTAGGTCTTCAGGTGGTCGTAGCGGATCGTGTCTTTGAACTTCACGCTGTCCCCGAAGATCGCGGTCTTCCCACTCGTGGAATCTTCGACAAGATCCGATTCCGGATGGATCTCCAGATCCATGAAGATTCCCGCAAGGTCATAGGTCTCGCCGTCACGGAATGCAGTGTTCAGTTCCTGCATTCCAGACTCACTGAGCATGGTCTGCATCAGTACGTCATGATTCTTATTCGCTTCGCACTTGATTTCCGTGATCCGGTAATTGGCATAGATCAGTGAGCCTTTCCCGTCTGCTCTTGCACTCTGCTCGCCGAACCAGATGCCAGTCGTCGCATCCAGCTTCGAATCGTCTGTGAACCATCCGTCCGCGACATAGGAATCAAGGGAGTTGACCTTGTCTCCTGTCTTCGGACTGGTCTTCGTATTGAACCTGCCGTTCGAATCTGTAACAATTACATGGGCCTCGACAGCCTTGCCGTCCGCGTCCAGACGCTCGACAAGGAAGGGGATATTTGCCATCGGAGATCCGTCAACATCAATCTTGATCCATGAGACATCTGCTCTCTTGATGTCATCCGGTACGGAGTTGTCGGTTGTATCGACAATCACGCCATCCTCGCGGATCTGGAAGTCCACCCGCCATGCGGTGTTCGGAACATAGCCTTCCGGGGCTTTGGTTTCTTTTGCGTAGTAGGAACCATAAGGAAGCAGATCCGAAGCCGTGACTGCGGTTCCGTCTGCTCCTGTCGTAAGCGTCGTAATCTCCGCGTCTTTCGCGTATTCCGTGCCGTTTACAATTACAGTGTTGGTGCTGTTGTTGTAGATTGTGATTTCCGCGCCCTGAAGCGTCGCAAGGCCCTGGGGAACCGCGGAATCGGTTTCCCGGTCGATCTTTCCGACTTTTACGCCGCCGCGCTTCACTTCATCCTTGAATGTTAGCGTATTTCCTGCGGTATCAGACGAAACAACCTGTCCTGATGTACGGATCTGGAACGTGTATTCCGTACCGTCTGTCAGGCGGTAAGAGCCGTTCGTCGCGGTTTCCTGAATCGAATAAGTACCGTAAGGAAGAACCTGATCGGACTGTGCTTCGCCTGCCGCGTTGGTTGTAAGCGTGAGAACGGTCCCGTTGACCGCAACGCTCGTTCCGTTCACGACAACCGCATTCGCGGATTTGTTCGTAACCGTAAACTGGATACCGGAGAAGTCCGCATCGCCCTGCGGGACTTTCGCGTTCTTTTCTTTGTCCCACTTCTCGACCTTCACCGCGCCTTTCAGGATGTCATCCGTGAAGTCTGCGTATACTGTCTGATTGGGGTCTGTGATTGAAACGGTCTTCGTCTGTCCGTTGAAGAGATATCCGGTATTGTTCGCCAGATCCGAAGACCCCTTTGCTGCCGAATTATAATCCGCGCCCTGCGTTACGCCTGTATCCAGACGAAGCTCTGCAATCTCGTAAGTACCGAAAGGCAGGCTGTTCGCGGGCGTTGCGGCGTTTCCGCTTGCGTCTGTCTGAAGGATCGCGATGACCCGTCCGACCGCATAGCTTGCGCCGTTATAGTCCACGGGGTTTTCCGAACGGTTGATGACCGCGAATCTGATCCCCGCGATCGAAGCGTCGCCCTGCGGGGTACTGCTGCCCGTTGCGCTGTCTTTCTTTGCGATCGCAACATTGCCTGTGACCAGAGATTCCTCCGAGATCACGGTCAGGTCTTCGGCCTGATTTTGAGTGTTCCAGTCGCCGTGGTCAGACCTGACAGTTCCATCTGCCTGTTGTGTGAAGTGGACTGTCAGCTTTTCAGTATTCTTGATGTAGCCGTTTGGTTCCTGTGTTTCCTGAATAGTGATCGTACCGATAGGGATACAGGTTCTGCCATTAGTGTCTGTATAGAGGGCATCGCCCGACACAAAATACATTGAAGCAAATCTGAGATCAATACGTCCATTTTCGGGTGTTTCAAACACCCATGTCCGTTCCGGTGTTCCGGTTCCGGTCTGGTTATCATAATAATTTACAGTATATTGTGCGCCTTTCAGGGTGGCGCTTCCCTGTGCATTCCATCGTGACAGTTATGTTTTTCTGTCACTCGCACCGCATGTCCGCCTTTCAACGGATACGGCGCTCAGTCATCTAATAAGAGAGAAATATCATCACGGTGGCGATTCCGTGAGTGATTAGCTGTTATCGTTCTATCGGGAGTAGCTTATTTTGTCGCTCCGCAGCCAGAACACTTATATCCGGTTATTACTTCCTCGTCGTATGCAGCCTCCGTAGATGCTTCCTTAACGATTTTGGTTTCCCAGTGTCCTTCTTCGTCATGATGGATGGTCTCAGTTCCGATTACTTCCTGGAATTGTTTTGTATAAGTACCACTCTCTTCTCCATTATCCATATGCTGCTGTCCATGCGCCCAATCATCTTCATATGACATCAGATCGCGAAAAGTGAGAATCCCCTTTGCTTCACAACCTTTACATACATCATGCGTTACTGTCCCATATACTTCTTTCGTTTCATCCCAGGCTTCCTTGTCCACGATCCATATCTCTTCGGTTTCAGCAGGATGGGATACTGCTTCATGATGGACCGTCTCGGTAACCGCCACCCAGGTATGTTCGTGGGCAGTTGTCTCCGGCGCTGCAGTGGTTGTTTCTGCCGCCTTAGTAGTTTCCAGAACTGCGGTTGCGGTCTCTGGAGCTTTCGTGGTTTCCGGTGCTGCCGTCGTGGTTTCTGAAGCTTTGGTGTTTTCCGAAACTGTTGTTGTCTCCGGTTCCTTCTCTGTGCTTTTCGAATCTGCTGCGCTTTCGTCTGATGTTTCTTTCTTGTCGGAAACGCTCTCCGATTTCTCTGATTCTGTCGAATTCGCCTGCTTTTCCGTGCCTTTTTCTTTTTCCTGATCAGTTTTGCCCTCTTTCTGATCGCCCTCCGTATCGGACTTTTTCGAGCCTTCTGCGGGACTTTCGGAAAGATCCGTGATTTCTGTTTCGTCCTGTTCGCTACAATCCGCAGGCGTTTCGGAAACAGAAATATCCGCTGTCTCACTGTTCTTCCGGCTGCAGCTTCTCAGAAGGAGAAGAATCCCAGTGATCACGGCAACTGCCGCCGCGATCGAAAGGACACGTTTCAGGATCTCCTTTTTCTTATTTTGTTTTTCCATAAGTGCCTCCTTTTTGAACGGTTCGTTCAGGCTTTTTCTGCCTGTTTCCGATCACGCTTTCATACATCCTTCGTACAAGCAATGCCGGCGATAATCCGCCTCCTGACTTCTTCGACCGGGTCTGCATTCTTATCAGGTCCTGCTCTGTCAGATTCAGTTCCTTTGCCAACCAGCATTCGGATCTCGTGAATCCCAACCGCCGTGCGCATTCCAGTATCGGATCCTTCGCTTTCTTCTTACCGATCCGCTTCATCGGTGCTGTCCGGACTTCGAGTGCTTCCTTTTCGAAACGTTTTTCGTACATCCGCCTGATGATAAGCGGTATGGGGGCTTTCCACTTCTCAGCTTTTCTGGAAGATGCATTCCGTATCAGCGTTTCCGGGGAGACGCGAAGCCTGATCGCCATTTCGACTTCCGTATCCGTCATCCCGCATCTTCTCTTTGCCTGCTCGTAAGTGGGTTCTTCTTTCATTCCTCTCTTATTCTTCCCCTTTTTACAGGGATTTATGGATGACTTCGGGCCTGTCAGTCCTCCCCTCATTACAAGGGGAATCAACCCTCGCGGCCCTCTCTTTCACCACCGATCTTCTAAGATTCTTCAACGGATTGCGCCGCGCTCTGCGCTCCCGCAATCCGCCCGTATCGGTAGCTTCCCGTGGTCCTCTGTGAAATATCATTGGTTCGACGTAGGCTTCCTGCCGCCATGTGACGATTTTTCTTGAATTTCTTCTTCGGGACTTTCCCGGAACAGGGGAGTTCTACTCATCCCGCCGTCATGAAAGGGCTTTCGCCCTTCGGAAGCATGGCTTATATCGAGGTTTCGTCCGACCCGGATGCACTTTTCCGATTTTTCTCTATCCCCTGAGCCTCGAAATGCTGCGTATTTCTCGGACAGGGGCTGATTTTATGTCATTCTCACCATATCGAACCGACACCCGCTTACTGAAAATCCATGCGTTTTCGTTTAGGATTCCGTTCAGCGTCCTTATCTGGTTTCCGGACTGTCCGGTTTCCCGGATCATCCGCCAGAGGTTTCAGTGCAGTGATTACTCACTGTCTTTCACAAGGTTCGGAAAGGCTTTCCCTTTCCGGGTCTCCTTATAGCTCCTGCCTTTCAGAGATCAACACGTCTTCCTTCTGTTCCGCTTCCTGCAGTTCGTTTTGTTAGCAGTATGCCGATCGGGTCGCTGTTCGGCGTGTTTTTGATCGTTGCCGTTGCGGGCGATCCGGATGTGTTGGCGGCAGATACGGAAATCTCTTCCTTTGCGGCTGATGTTACAAGCGCCCAGCCCTTGTTCTTCGCGGATTCCGCATCTTCCTGTACCCAGTAGGTTCCAATCGGCATTTCCGCCGTTCCGGTACAGCCATCCGTGCCGGAGATCAGATAGAAGTCCGTACTTCCTGCGGCGTTCTTTGCTCTCATGGTACAGTTCCTATCCGTATAAACATAGAACTTGATTCCGGAGAGGTCGTAGCAGGCATTGCCGTCTGTGAGTTTTTTGTCTGATGACTCCTTTTTGGCCCGGAGGTATCCGGTCTCCGGTGCGTCCGTTACTGGAACTGCTGTGGTATTTCCCGATGTTACCGTAACCTGATGCGGGTCAGGATCGATTTTGTATCCCGTACCGGCCCGGATCTCCTTGACCCAGTAAGTTCCTGCGTTAATCTCAATCGTATTGGTCTTTCCGGTTTCATCCTGCACGGTCAGGACTGCGTTCGCACCGGACGCATCCTTTGCGATCGTCGTGCAGGCCTGATTCTCGTAAACCGTGTATTCCGCACCGGTAAGCTTATAATTCGGATTATTCGCCGTTACATTGGTGTTCGAAGAACTCTTCGTCAGGTATGCATATCCGGTCGGCGGCGTATAGTGCAGCCGGATCCGCGTGATATTGTACTGTGCCTGAACGTAGTTGGCGCTGACACCGGATCCGAGTGTTCTGGTGGAGCCGAGGCCGACATATACTGTCGCGTAGTTGTTCGCATCCCAGCCGTCCACCTTGAAGACCTTGCCGAATACATTGACAGAACTCATGTCTGTATGGGTGGGGCCGAATGCATTCTGTGCGGCGGCGACCGTGATGTGCGTGCAGACCAGGTTCAGGGTGGTTTCATCAATCTTCGCGATCTGTGTTCCAGCCGCATTGGAACTCTCTCCGTCATGCTGCTTGTAAACGTTGCCGGAAACTTTGTAGCTGTACAGCGCTGCCTGGCCTTCTGCGTTCGCTGCAAGCGTGACCGCGGTATTGTTCAGGATATTCTGCAGGTAGCCGTAACTTCCGGAACTGTTCAGAAGCTCATTCAGCACACTGTCCATGCCAGTCGTATATACGATCTGGCCGTCCTGCGCGTTGGCGATGAACGAAACGCCACCTGCATTGACGGCAGGCTGCATGGCGCTCCCATCAAAGCTGTTATGCTCAAATGTGATCCGGTCTCCGACAGCAGGCAGCGAAGAACTGCTGTTGACTTCAACGGTCGGAAGCAGCCAGATGTCGTAGGATTCCAGTGTCGCAATCGCTTCTTCCACACTTGCCGCGATCCGGAATACTGTTTTCTCGCCAATGCCGAGGATGATCCGGACATCTGACAAAGAAGCCGTATCATAGATCAGCAGGAACTCGCCGTCTTCGTTAAAGCCGAAATATTCTTCGGGGAGCGGTTCAATGGAGCCGTTCACATAAACGAAGATGCTTGAAAGCTCCGGCAGTACGCCGTGGCTCTTGTATACGTTGAACCTGATATAGCTCGTATCCAGAATGGTCACTTCGTAATCCGTATCGATCAGTTCAGCGTCTTCGGGCGCTTCATAGCCGTCATCGACCGAAAACTCCGCCTTGATGTGGACTTTCTTCGTCAGGTCTGTAATGGTTCCTTCAGAGAAAGTGTATACGCTCTGCGACCGCAGGGATCCGATAATACCGTTCTCCCACGGGATTTCGAACCATGCCTTATTCACGTAGAGCAGGTTTGCTTCCGGATCGAATACATAGTATTCATCCTTAATCACCTGTCCGTCGTTGTTCTCGACCGTCAGGTCAAAGGAGCGGAAGACGTATTCCCTGTCGGACTCCATCGGCAGGTACGCGACAAGATAAGGACTCGCATCATCGAGGTTGTAGAAACCTGCGTAAGTGTTCTTCGTGTAGGATTCTGTCAGATAGTCATCCGATTTATTGTAATAGATATCGAACAGGTCCGTAACGCCGTCGCCGTTCGTATCCTTCCAGATCCGCTCGTTTACAAAGGTCAGCTTGTGCGTGATCGCATCGACCAGATCTTCCTTGTTCACGCCGGAAAGATCTCTTCTGACGTGATCGGTGAAATACTGGTAAAGAGCTGTATCTTCAATCACGACTTCCGGAACGGTGACTTCCGGCTCCTCTTCCGGTTTCACGTAGTCTGTCGGGAAGATCAGCTTGTAGTCCGGATCACCGATGCCGTAGCGGCTGATGTGTCCTGAATACTTAGCTGCCGCAATAGATGTAGCTTCCGCAACTACGTTATAGTCGACCGTTGCGCCATAGTTACTGCTCGGAAGACGTTCTCCATTCTCGTCCGCCGCACCGATGATCCTTGCGCTTTCAACAGAGCCGGGAATGAAGAATACCGCGTTAGCACCGTTGTTTCCTGCTGCACCGACAACCGTTATGCCTGCATCGGCTGCTTCGTTGATGATGGAAACGATTGAAGCGCTGTCCAGTTTCTTCGCGGCTGAAAGGGACAGATTAATGATTGAAACGCCCTTGTCAATTGCGTAACGGATTGCTGCGTAGACCGCCGATACATCGCCATTGCCATTATCATCAAGCGCCTTGATCGAGAGGATCTTCGCGTAGGGGTTCTCGCCGATGATATAGCCTGCCATCGAGGTTCCGTGTCCGTTTCGGTCCGTAAGATCATCACCGATCATCGAGACCGCTTCGACAAGGTGATCCTCAAAGCCGGAAACGCCTGTATCGATTAAGGCAATGACAGGATCTGCATAGGCCGCGCCGTTCTCCGCCATCGCTTCCTGAAGCTCTGCAAGCGGGTTCTCCAGATCGGTCATTTCCCCTGGAATACCAGCTTCGTCCCCTTCGCCTTCCGCAATCGAGATCACGGTGTCGATTTCGACGAAAGCTGCTTTTCCGTAATAGTAAGAATAGGCGTTCCGTGCGGTGGTTTCGTCTTCATACTGCATGAGGTACACGCCGTCGTAACCGGAAAGCATGTTCTCCGGATCAAGGATCGCCGCTCCTGCTATCAGAAGGCGTTTGGAGCTGAAATTCATCGAGTTGAGCTGTGATTCAGAGAAGATGGAATCTTCGGCAATCTCGTTGAAGAGTTTCGCTTCTTCCTGCGGAGCTTCTTCCTCGTCTTCTGCTTCCGAATTCGAAACCTGCGACTTTTCATTGTCCGGTGTCAGATCTTCTTCATTATCAGATGTTTCTGTTTCTTCTTCAACGTCGACAACTTCAGTTTCCTCTTCGTTGATTTCCGCATCCTCTTCTGCTTCTGCATCTTTTTCAGTATCATCTGTCAACTGAAGTCTGCCGTCGGATTTCTGATAAGTTCCGTCCGGTTGCATCAGCATGATTTCGCCGTCTTCGTCAAGCTGAATATAGACGAAGCAATTTTCGCCGCGGAGCATGTAGTGATTTTGAATGCTCTCAGGCCACTCTATATCTGAAAGATCCGCCTTTGAGTCAGCGACCGGAATCTGGAATTCAGCTTGAACATATGTCCATGTAGCGTATGACCGATAATAAACATCCAGATCTCCGTCAGGAACAGGATTTCCATGTTCATCAGACAGATCATAGAGCTGCTTGTCTGTATTTTCTTCAGATGAAATATCCAGTACTGTTTCGGAATCCGTTAACGGATCTTCTTCCTTGTCGGATGATTCTGTTACTTCCGGTTCGACTTCTTCTGTCGTTTCTATTATATCTTCATTTTCAGAAGAATCAATAACTTCACCGGATGTTTCATCTGAAGTACTGTCATCAGGTTCTGTGGAATCCTCTTCATCCGATAAGGATGTGAGATCACTTTCCCCTGTCTCTGTTTCTTCCGGAGATCCGGTCTCCGGTTCTGACGGATCCTCCGGCAGCGTTCCGTCTTCGATCTGGCTTTCAGTGACCGGATCGAAGGTTTCTTCCGTGGTGTCGGCAAACGCCTGAACACTTGGCAGGCCCGTGAATACAATCAGGGCTGCCAAAAGGCAGGCGATTCCCCGACGAAGAATCTGTTTCTTTCTTCGCATGTGTTTTTCTCCTTTATAGTTTTGTATTTTTACAGCGATGTCGAATAGCTGATCGCTGTTAGGTTCACGGCATCTTGTTCCGGCGGTCTTTATCCTTCTCATAAGCGCACAAAAAAAGCGCCCTTTGCTGTTTGCCGGACGCTTCCCCTTCCTTTTATATTATTGCGATATAATGCTTAACTCTACAATCGTTTTTCGTGGAAACGCAGGTATAAAAGTCTATCGTGATTTCTGAAATTTGATTGTGGCGTTTGTTTTTTACTTCTGAATCTTCTTTAATCCTTCATAGAGTGCAGAAAGCCGTGCTTTAGGATCTGACGGGACCGCAGCCTCTACGACATGATTATCTATCAGCATATCGTCATAGCGGGGAGACTGTTCAGGATATTTTTCAAGGAGCCGGACCACGGCCTCGTCCCTGCTGTCAGAAAGATGCTGGATGTAACCGCTGATTACTTCCTCCGCCACTTCTCTTTTAATTTTATCAAGTGTGCTGTTTCCCAACTCTGACACATAATCAAGCCTGTATTTCTCCAAATCATTGATCTGTAGAGTGTACGAATCAATGATTGTCTGGTCTGCCGGATTCAGTTTTGGGATGTTAAAGTTATCGTTCATGTTGATCTCCTTTCGTTTCGATCCGTCTTAAAACGAACTGATCGCTTTTGCGGCGGATACATAGTCATTTGCCTTTTTAACTGCCGAACCATGTTCTCATGCGCAGCCTCTTAGAACGGTGCCGCTTCGGAATCAGCAACCATAAAGCCTTCTGCATCTGCTTCTGGAGCTGCTGAAGCTTGTGTCTTCTTTCCGGCGAAATCCATTGTGTCTACCGTTACTTCCAGCGTATAGACGGTCTCTCCGGCCTTGTTCTTGTATGATCCGGACGTAATGTGACCTTCGACTACCACCTTGTCGCCCTGCGCGAAGTGCTTGCCTGCAAACTCTGCACGCTGCCTGTAAGCCACGCACGGAATGAAATCGGCCTGCTTTGAGCCGTCCTTTCTCGCGATCCGATCTATCGCAAGTGAGAATTTTGCAATCGCGAAAGGTTCGTCTCCCTGGGTCCACGTGACTTCCGGGTTTCTTGTGAGCCGTCCTACTCCGATCCATCTGTTTATTGCCATATTGTTCTCCTTTCCCGCCGCGGCGCGGCAATAAAAATGACAGCGCCCTTCGCGCTGCCTAATTGCTTTTCCTGATAATTTTTTAATAACCTTCCGGCATTATAAGTATATCAGACCGTTTGGTGCAAAACAAGTACAAAATCAGGTTTTGTATATATAGATATACTTATGATTTTAAAAATAACCCTGTTCCCCGTTTTTTCTTTATTTGATGTTCCTGAAATCATGGTTTTTCTTTCGGATTTCGGGTTATTTGCGGTCGCAATCAGCTTGCTTATAGGCCGCAGGCCTTTATTTTTCAGTTTTTCCGAAGGAAAAGCTACCTTTCATGAACTTATTCACCGGAAGGTGTATAAGCGGGAAGAAGTAAACTACACTGCTCTTCCGTCTGAATGTATGTAAATTATTTAGGGATGATGTAGGGATATAGTATACGTCTGCTATATATATCTATTTTCAAGCATTTTCAAGGGTTTTTGGACGTTTTTTTGTGATAAGCATGTAAAAACTATATAAGGATACTCGAATAAGCATGTAAAAAATACTCTTTAAGTATGTAAAATGAATTCACGTCATATCGGGATAAAATATTAAGCATGTAAAACGGCGTTCGTCCTGATCTGCCGCGCCGCGACAAAAAAAGGGGCGGATTGCTCCGCCCTGGATGTTCTTTTCTTCGGTTTTTGGTGCTTCTCTGCCGGATCGATGATCTTCGCGGATACTGTCTATCTCTGAACCGTAGCAAAAGCAGGCCGTTTTCGCGGCCTTAGAGCTTTTATGCTAATGATAGTGACAAGGAAAGGCTTGTCAGCATCTGGTCGAACTCCTGCTGCAAAAATGCCGGCGTGATAGTTCGCTGTAATCGTTCTATCCCGTGCTGTGTCAGTATCCGGCGGAGGAGGTAGGAACCGAGCGAGACCTGATCGATGATTTCTGGGATTTTCTCGCTTTGGATGATCTGTTTTTTCTTCTCGTCCCGATGGTCCCGTTTGGAATCAAAGTGATAATCTGCTATTGCGTGTGCAAGTTCAGTCTTAACTGCAGCGATCCGATTCCTCGTGAAGCGATAATCGGGCTGTTGGTTTTTATTGTACTCTTCAAACTGCTTGTCGAGATCGAGCTGCCGGACGGACTTCTCTGCACAGTTTTTTCTGTATTCCTGCGCTTCGTTCGTTTCGGATTCCATCAGATTGATATAGAACGGATCATTCGGGGCAGGGTCTATCCGGAGGAGCTTTCCTTTTACTGTATAATACATCTTCAGATTAAGCGTGGCAAATACTTTCGTGATGTCCGAGACATACGTTTTTAGTGTCTGTCCGCAGATATTCAGGTCCCTCTTCCATCTGTCTTCAAAGGACTTGACTGATATCGAGTAAGACACAGAGGCGGAATTGCGCTTTTGGGCTTGTCGACCCGATGTCTTCAGGTTGTTAAGAAGATCCAATGCGAGCAGCATTTCGCGTCCGCCCTTGAACTTACCAAGAATGTGATACTTGTCGATCGTTGTTTTGAAGCGACGGAGTAGGGTTATAATGGAATCATCAATAGTCATATACATTGATGATTTGGCCCAGTCCTGCTGTGTTATCGATTCAGGACGCTCTTTCACTTCGTAGGCATTGACGTTGTTTATGATTTCAACGATTTTTTCGCCGCGCGAAGATGAGTTTGAATATACGTTGTCGCTGACTCTGATCAGAGCCGGAACGGTACAGGGAAGACTCTTGGTGTTCAGTATTCCCGTCATAGGCTTCGACAGGGATTCCAACGTGCTGTAAAAGGATGCGGGGGATATTCCGGTTTGCTCGCAGATATCCTTATAATAGACAGCGCTGACCCTGCCATGATCATCCTGATAACGTGCAAGAGCGCACAGAACAAGCGGTTCCAGAGACGTAGCCTCTGCAGCACGTTCGCTTTTAAGCTTTTTTAGGGCCTGCCGCTTTAGAAGCAGCTCAAATGTCGGCCTGTTCAGCTTGTTCATTCTGTGTCCTCTTAACTATTTTCCGATAAACTCAAAAAACACTCTGTATTTGGTGTCGGCTTTGGAATCCCATATGCGGGCATGTCCTGCGCTCAGGATAATTCCATTCAGCATCTTTTCCCTGATGACTGAGCCGTCTATTGAGCCTGTCGGTTGGTCGAGCCATACATAACGGAGCAGACGGTCGTATGCGTCTCTGTCTGTCCGGTCCTGCTCTAAATAGAGCGTTTGGCCTTCTGATAACAGAGATTTTGTATAGGCTGAGGCTTCAGCGCCTTCAGGTGTGTTCTTCTCCGGATCCGGATTTACGGATTCCGGACAGTCGATCCCAAGAAGCCTGACTCTCTCCTCTGCCCCATCGAGATCGACAAGTAACGTGTCGCCATCGACAACACGGATCAGCGTTGCGGTCTGGATTTCTCCGGCTTTTAATGGGCCGCAAGAAATCAAGGTAAGCGACAGCAGCAGAACGAAACAGATCTTTTTTACAACTTGCATCATTCGTAGACTTTGGATTTTACTATTCCAATCAATACACAGAAACCAACCATAACTAAATGTGCGAGTATTGCAATCAGTATGAGCTTCGGATTTTGATGGCCCTGCATTTCTGCAATTTGTTTGTTAAATTCATATAGCACAAGCGGGATTGCGAAAGATGCGATAGCGCAAAAAACCATCATAAAGGTCAAAACCTTGTTTTCGCGATCTTCCTGTGCCAGTTCACCTGGGGCTTTCATGGTCGTGCTCCTTTCTTGTTTGGTATAGATTTGACTTTGATCAGGACTTGAAAGATGCCAATAAAGCAGCTCTCCTGTTCTTTACTGAATCAGCTTGCGGTTGTGTGCGCTTCGGTTTAGGCTGTTCGATTACTTCGACTGCTTCAATCGCCGCTCTGCGTGAAGCGCGAGCTGCCTCGCGAGCTTTGGCGCGCTCATTGGCATCTTTCGCGATCTCGTTGATTTGCGTCATCGGAAACGACAGGCCGGAAAACGCTACGATCGTATTACGGCTCCCAAACCCTTCAAACGTCCTTTCGGGGATCCCGATACGGGATGACAGAGCTGATTTCGAAAGCCTATGGTCTCCCTGATTAATAACACATGTGTATGTTACGATCTGGTCGTCTTCCCGCGCGGCAAATACATTTTTTCCTGACAGCAGGCGATCCAAGGCAGAGCTTCTTGCGGTTTTTTCGGTATCAGTTAAAGTATAAATAACCATTGCTCCGTTAGAGGCAAGGATAACCCTGCGTTCCTGCTGATCGACGTTCCCAAGGGCCGATGAAGTCCTGTTAGACAGGAATTGGTTTATGACTCTGAAGATTTCTTCATTAACCTGCTTTTTGCTGCCGTAATTGTTGTCGGCGAAGAACACCGTTCCCATCTGCGGGATCTCATCTGCTGCGGCGACAATCTCTCCGAAACACTTTGCAGTGTTCAACTTGGCTCCGTATTCTTCTGTTGCATCCGGAAGGATGCAGATTTGACATACTGTTTTCTCGGTTTCCTCTGCGAGGATAGAGGCCAGAGAAGGTCCTAAACCGGATCCCGTACCACCGCCCGACGAGAAACAGACAAAAAGGATGTTATAGGGCAGGGCCGCAATTTCGTCGAGAATATCCTGATTGTCGGCAAGAGCATTTTTGGCGACATTTCTCTCTCCGGCAGATCCGTCATATCCGCTCAATTTTCGGACACGCTTTGCGGCCTTTACAGAAGAGAGATCCTGTGATGAAGAATTGATCATCATGGCCTCATACCCTTTCTCTTCGAAGAGCCTTGCGAGATTAGATCCTGCTCCGCCTACACCGATAAAGAAGCAGTCGCTCGTGAGATTCAGTTCGCTGTGATTCATTCCATTCGTCTCCTTTTCATTATTTTTTTAGGGGTTTCTGAAAAGTATGTTGAAAGCTTGAAAAACCCAACCTTTCAGAAAACCTTTTTTAGCTTAATGAACTTAACATTTCCAGTTCGCTTTGAACAAGCTGTGATCCGGATTGCGTGAGATAGTATGTGTTTGCGTTCCGAATCTTCATCCCTGGGGCTATAACTCCGCTCTCAATACAGCGTTTCACAATCTTCGGCAAGCTTGTGGGAACAAAGGCTCCCGAAGGGATCGAACCG
>JAFYGJ010000056.1:0-11373 GCA_017543275.1 Lachnospiraceae bacterium
AAGGCCCGTTCAACTGCCTTTTTCGTATTGTAATGATGCTCATTCGTGATATCCCAGGGCAGGAGATCTTTGTCGGCTGTTTCGCCGAATGAAACCCATTCGCCTTTTGTGTACTTCCACCACTCCCAGACCTCGTGATCCTGCTCGTCATTTTTCATAAAGCGCCAGAAGACAGGATCGGCAGAAGCCGCGTACCAGTCCCCGCGCACCCGGTTTTTCAGCGCAACTGCAGAGCAGCTGCCGATCAGGATCAGGAGTGTTCCGAGAATCGAGAGCCAGATGATGCGCTTTCTGAGCCGCCTTTTCCGGAAGGTTTCGGCACGTTTTTCCCGCTCCTCGGCTTCCCGCGCGGCCTGTTCGGCGCGGATCCTGGCTCGCTCGGCGCGCTCTTCCTCTGTGAGCGGCTTCTGATATTCATACAGCCGGTCCGACCCGCCTCTGTAAATGTCCCCGGGTCCCCGCTGCACGGAGCCGGAGCTGTTTCTTGCGGCCATATTCCGGGCTTTCTGGTGAAGGATCTCCTCCTTCAGTTTCAGATACAGCTCATTGACCGCATAAGCCTCATCCGGGCCTTTGTAGCGCACCGCGCGCGAGCCGTCAGCCTTGTTTTTGTAAACGATGAAGTTTTTGCCTTCCTGATAGATTCCGAAGGCTTTCGGCGCCTTGAAATTCCTGCCGATGAAAAACCGCGTCGTTTCCTCGGGCGGAAGGTTCCGGTCCGTATACCACTGCTGAAGCTCCGCAATGGTTTTCGGCGTTGTATCTGCGTAGCGTTTCAGATTAGCATTTGCCGCACCGCAGTAAGGGCACTTGTCAACAGTGTCCTCGATCCAGTTTTTACAGTACGCACATTGAATCTGCATGACTGTCCTCCGGTTTTCTTTCTGTCATTTTACAACAGCGGCGCCCTTACGTCAATCAAAACTGTATCCGGCCTCTTTTCAGCGGAAGATTTCTGTGCTATACTTTCCTGAGACTGTTGATCGGAGGTGTCCTGAAATTGAATCTTCAGCAATTTCCTGATTTTATGACGAGAATCCGCGAGAACTGCGCCCGGATTATCCTCGGAAAAGACGAGGTGATCCGGCAGCTTGCAATCGCACTTTTAGCGGGCGGCCATGTGCTTTTGGAGGATCTGCCCGGTACCGGCAAAACGATGCTGCTCCGGGCCTTTGCGGCTTCGATCGGCATGGATTTTCGGAGGATCCAGTTCACGCCCGATCTTCTGCCCTCGGATCTCACCGGGATTTATTTCTACAACCAGAAGAACGCGGAATTCGAGTTCCGTCCGGGACCGCTTTTTGCAGGCGTTGTGCTGGCGGATGAAATCAACCGCGCCACCCCGAGATCGCAGTCGGCCCTTCTGGAAGTCATGGAGGAGCACCAGATCTCGATTGACGGCGTGACACACCGCATGCCGGAGCCTTACCTTGTCATGGCAACCCAGAATCCGATCGAATCCTACGGCACTTTCCCGCTGCCGGAAGCGCAGCTGGACCGTTTCCTGATGCGCCTTTCAATGGGCTACATGAGCCGGGAAGAAGAGATTCAGATCATGGGCAGGGAAGACACAAGGGATCTTGTCGCAGCGCTCTCTCCCGTCACGGACCGTGAAGAGATCCTGCGGCTTCAGAAGGAATACC
The DNA here is from genome assembly GCA_017543275.1 of Lachnospiraceae bacterium. Classification (GTDB taxonomy): domain Bacteria; phylum Bacillota; class Clostridia; order Lachnospirales; family Lachnospiraceae; genus UBA1267. The sequence continues at coordinate 1,644 of JAFYGJ010000056.1, forward strand.
GCGGGGTCACGGTCTCTCCGGAAATCTCTGCCTATATCATGGATCTTGCAGAATATACCCGCAATTCAACGCTTCTTACCGCCGGCATTTCGACCCGCGGCACGATCGCACTCTACCGTACGGCACAGATCCGCGCGGCGATCTCGGGACGCGACTATGTCATCCCCGAGGATGTGAAAGCTGAGGCGGAAGTTGTGCTTCCGCACCAGATCAATATCATCCGCCGCAGCCACAGCGACAGCAAAACTTTCATTGACACCATGCTCGAATCCGTGCCGGTTCCGCTGGAAGCCCTATGATCTGGATCATTCTCCTGTCCGTTTTATGTACCGCTGCCGTACTGGAATACTTCAGTATCCGGTACGCGATGAAGCGCCTTCAGCTGGAGTTTCGGACTGATCTTGCGCTCTCGGAGCCGGGGGAAACTGTCACGCTCAGCTTCACCATCCGCAATACCTCCCGCTTTCCGCAGCTTTATATCAGTGCTTCCGTCTATTTCGAAGACGGGCTCCGTATCTGTGAAAGCGAAGACTTTATGGCAAAATACGTCGAAAAGAATGCTGCCAATATCTTCAAACGGCGGTATTTTCTCCTTCCGCATCAGGCGGTCACGGAAAAAATCCGCTTCTGTGCGAAGAAGCGCGGCGTTTTTCATGTGGGCAGGTGTTATCTGGAATGCGGGGATCTTCTGGGCCTGAAATCTGTTGTCAAAAGTTTTCCGGTCGGAAACCAGCTTGTCTGCACCGCGAAGTATCTGGAGGATCTCCCTGCCTTTGACCCTCTCGGCGGAACAGACGGCGATTTCTCCGTGCAGCGCTTTATTAACGAGGATCCGACGCTCGTGTACGGCTACCGCGACTATACGGGGCGTGAACCGATGCGGCAGATCTCCTGGAAAGCAACTGCCCGGACGGGGCGGCTGATCGTGCGTGAACAGGATCACACGCTGGAAAAAAACGCCACGGTTCTCTGCGATCTTCGGACCGGTACGCCGGACGATCTGGAACGCACGCTGGAACTGGTGCGCACAGTCTGCGAAGTGCTCGAAGAAGGCCATGTGCCCTATGTGCTGATCACAAACAGTGATCTCGGGAGCGTCCCGGAAGGCCTCGGGCGGCAGCATGTCCACCTGATCCAGCAGAAGATCGGCATATCGCGGCCGATCGCTTATTTCAGCTTTGAAACTATGCTTCCGCAGCTCCTGTCCGGCCCTGCGCACAGCCGGAATTTCATTCTCATCGCGCCGGCACCCACGGATCAGATCAATGCCTATCTTCCGCTTCTGGAGCGGGATGCCGCATCCGAGACCATTGTCTTCTACGGGAAGGAGGCCGCTTCATGAAGTATGCCTCCGCTTTTCTTGTGACCGCTGAAATCGCCCTGTATTTCAGTTTTGCCCTGCTTTTTACCGGGGTTTCGGAATGCTTTCCTGCGATGCTTATCTTCCTGCTGCTGATTTTCCTTGGCATGATCCTCGCGGAAACACTTGAGAAAATTCCGGTGCTTCGGGCCGTTATGCTGCTGATTCCGGCGGCAGCTGCTTTCTTCGCACCGCATACCGGACTTCTGTTCGTGTTCCTTCCGGCATTTCTCTATGCGTTTTTCACTGCGGCGCTCGGCCGCTTCGAACGCGAATACTGGCGCTATGTCCGGACTGCAAAGGTACTTTTTGTGCTCGGAATCGTATCCGGCGGGATTTTTATCATCCGAAAGACAGCTTCGGCGCACAGTATACTGAAGATCGGCGGTGTCCCGCTGTTTGAAGTCGTGTCTGAACTGCTTCTTCTGGACAGTCTGATCATGGTCGGCATCTTCGCCCTTCTTCTGATCATCGGGCTCAGGATGCTCCGGATCGGAAAAGGAGCTTCTTTCCGCTGGCTCCTGTACAGCCTTGCGGAACTTCTGGTCTTCCCTGCAGCCGCTGTTCTCGCCTGCGGAACTGCGGCTCTTGTGATGAAGGGAAAGAAGCTACTGGAAATCCTGATCACACCGCTTGGGGCTCTCATGGCTGCGTTCCCGGCCGCTTTGGCAGGCATTTTCAGCTGGATGAAGCCCATAGAAGAAAGCGTGGCGGAAAGCACTTCCGGATCGGAAAGCCTTGCAAGTGAAACCGCTGCGGCGATCGAAACCACAGCCGATGCCGCTGTTTTCCCGAATCTTCCGAATCTCCCGGCTTTCCACTTCAACTGGCGGCTTTTTCTGGCAATTCTCTTTATCGCCGGAACCGCTGCCGTCCTGATCGTGGTTTTCCGGAAAAAGCATGAAAAACAGGAGGATTTCGAGGGGGACATTGCCGGCGGAAAGTTCTACCGGAGCAAAAGGAAACGCCGCAAAACACGTTACCCGGATACACCTGCCGAACGGATCCGCGCCTGCTACCGCGAGTATCTCGATTTTCAGTACCAGCGCGGACTCAGGCGTGTGCCCGGGGATACGTCGCTGGATATTCTGCGTTTCTCTCAGGGAAATCCATCAGAAGACGGAGAAGCGCGCCTTCGGGAGCTTTACGTGAAGGCGCGCTATCGGGGTATTGCGGATCAGGAGGAGGCACAGGAAGCGGAACAGATTCTTGCCAGGGTGAAAACAGCCGAATCGTCTGATGCGCGGCACAGGAGCTGAAAATCCACGGTTTATCTGCCTCCCGGCTGATACTTAAAGAAATTCCACCACTTCCTCAAAGGTCTTTCTCGGTCTTCCTGCAGGCTTTTCGTCTGCATAGCCGAGGCTGACGGCGCATGAAAGCTGGTCTTTTGTGCCGAGATATTCCGTGATTTCGCTGTGCGCGAAAACCGTATTTCCGATCCAGAGAGACCCGATTTCAAGTTCCTGCGCCCTCAGGCACATGTTCTCGACCGCGGCACCGATCGACAGCGAGTCATGGATTTCCGAGACACGTTTTCCGAACATCACGGGCTTATAGGGATCGCCGGCATGCGTATTCAGAACCAGCACGAGAACCGGCGCTTCCCTCATGATCCGAAGCGTATTCTCGGCGCTTGCCAGTCCTTTCTTGAATTTTTCAGGCATCATGCGTGATTTTTTCTGCTTCATGATGCCTTTTTCCATCAGGGCGCAGATTTCTTCCTTCTTCTCACCTACCGCCACCAGAAACTTCCAGGGCTGGCGGTTTTTCGCAGAGGGCGCGAGGCGACCCGCTTCCAGAATTTCCCGGAGTGTTTCATCCGGAATCATGTCAGGTTTATATTTTCGGATACTTTTCCGCTCTTCGTAAATACTCATGCGAGCTTCCTTTCTTTTCGAACTTTGATTTTGTGTATGACGGGCAGCACCATCCCGCAGGCGAGTTCCACAATTCCCGGCCGCCATATCCTCGAGCCGAGGGTTATGGTGTTGCTTCTGAGGTGACCTGGAACCGTCACCGAAGGGGCAGCACCATCCCGCAGGCGAGTTCCGCATATTTCTGATATCATAACACGCAGCCCCTGAAAAAGAAAGAACCTTTTTCAGGATTTATGCTTGCGTTTCGGTAAAAATCATTGTAAAATGAACATGTTCACGTCATAAACAAAGGAGGCAATTCGATGCCAAAAGACCTGGGTGATGTCCATGAGCAGATCATCTCAGCCGCAAAGGAAATGCTGCTTCAGAACGAAAGTTTCTCGATCCGGGCGCTTTCGACAAAAGTCGGAATCGCGACCGGAACCGTTTACAACTACTTCCCGACCAAGGAAGCCGTTATCGCGGCGGTAGTGTCGGAGGACTGGCAGAAGACGCTTCAGGAGATGGACCGGACGGCCGAAGAGGCGCCGGACCTGAAAGAAGGCTGCCGCGAGATATACCGGGAACTCCGGTCTTTTATCCAGATCTTCGAATCTGTCTGGATCGCCTTCGGCCGCGGATCGCGCTATGAGAGCGCGCGGGTAAGTTTTCACATGCGCTTCCGCTCCGCCCTGACCGAACGCATCAGCGCGCTGTTTGTGCGCTTCAACTGTCCCATCAGTCCTGAACTTCTGGCAGTTTTCGGGGAGATTCTGATCACAGCCGCAATCGGCACAGACCTTTCCCGGAAAGACTATGAAGCGTTTCTTGATCTCTTGTAAGGAGGCAAATGATGTCCAGTTTTAAGGATCTTCGGATCGTCGACAATTTCTACCAGACCTCGCTTTTCTTCCCGATGCCGGTGGTGCTTGTCAGCACGCTTTCCGACGACGGGCAGACCAACTGCGGTTCCTATTCGCTCGTGCAGCCCTATTACATCGCCGGGAAGGACTATTATGCCATGCTTCTCTGCTGCCGGAATTCCTCCAATACCGCGCAGAACATCCTGAAACGGAAAAAGGCTGCCCTGAACTTCATCACGGATGATCCGAAATATTTCAAAGAGGCGGTGCGCCTCGGATGGCCGGGCGATACGACCGCAGAAAAGATGAAGGATTTCGCGCTGACGCTCGAGGACGGGCTGATGCAGGCATCCGACCTGGAGGGCAGCTATCCGAAGGTCGTCGCAGAGGCTTTCCAGGTCATCGAATGCACCTGGATGGACGAGCTTGACGACGCGTATCTTGACGGACCTCTTCCGGAAGGCGCCGATCACTACGAGCAGAAGAAATACCGCGATTTCAACGGAATCACCTCGCCTTACGGCGCGCATTTCATCCTCCGGGTTGATAAAATCCTGATGAAGGAAAAGTACTGGAACGCGATCGTGAACGGTGTGACGAAAAAGGATTTCCCGCCCTGTCCCGTCGACTATGGCTACCGGGATTCCAAAAACTTCTGGTTTCATAAACACCGCCGCATGATTGCGGAACTTCTTCCTGTCCGGAAAACCACGCTTGCTTCCGTCCGCTATGCCGCGGACCGGATCGATCCATCGGTGCATTTCACGGACGATGCGCTGGAAATGATCGTCAATGTCCCTCGCATTTTCCTCCCGACCGTGCTCCGGGGCTGCGTTTCCTGGGCGAAAGAGAACCATGTAACTGAAATTTCCGCAAAAGAGATGCAGATCATCAACGACAAGCGGAGCAAAGAGAAAAAATAAGCGGAAGCAGCCTGCAGCCGTTTCCGAAACCACAGCCCGGCCAGAGATCTCTGTCCGGACTCTTTTTTTACAAAAATGACTGTTCCCAGTTCCGCTCCTCTACTTGATTTTTCGCGGTGCTTCTGTTATGATTCAAGAAATGAAATCCGCCTCATGCACCCGCATGAAAAGCTGGGATTCCCGTGATAAGAGGAGGGGCAAATGAAGGTAGTACTTGAGCATCTCACAAAAAGATTTCCGAACCGCAACAAGGGCGGAGCGGACGTCATTGCAGTGAATGATTTTGACTTTGAAATCCCGGACGGAAAACTGATCGGACTTTTAGGGCCGTCCGGATGCGGAAAGTCCACGACGCTGAATCTGATCTCCGGTCTGCAGAAGCCTTCCGAAGGGAAAATTTTCTTCGGCGATCTGGATGTGACCAAATTAGAGCCGGAACACCGGGGCGTCGGACTGGTTTTCCAGAACTATGCACTCTATCCGCACCTGACCGTCGAGGAAAACATCATGTTCCCCCTCGGAAATCTCCGCGGAAAAGAAAAAATGACGAAGCAGGCCATGCAGGAAAAGGCACTGGAGGCCGCGAAGCTCGTACAGATCGACCAGCTGATGGCAAGAAAACCTTCGGAACTCTCCGGCGGCCAGCAGCAGCGTGTCGCAATCGCCCGGGCGCTTGTGAAAACCCCCCGCGTGCTTTTACTTGACGAACCGCTGTCTAACCTGGACGCACGGCTTCGGCTTCAGACCCGTGAAGAGCTCCGCCGGATCCAGCAGGAAACGAAGGTCACGACGATTTTCGTAACACATGACCAGGAAGAGGCCATGTCCATCTCGGACATGATCGTTGTCATGTCCGCCGGCCTCGTACAGCAGATCGGAAAGCCGCAGGACGTTTACGACGATCCGAAGAACCTCTTCGTCGCGAAATTCTTAGGCACCCCGCCGATCAACGTTTTCAAGGGCTTTGTCACCGGCGGAAACCTCTACATCGGCGAGGAAGCGGTTCTGGAAGTTCCGGGTGTCCCGGACCAGGACGTTTTCGTCGGTATCCGTCCGGAAGGCTTCATTCTCGATCCGCAGGGGCCCTTAACGCTGAACCTCTCGGGCGTCGAAGTCATGGGCCGCGACATCACGGTCATTTCGAAGCATGATTTCTGTGAAAACGTACAGATCCGCTCGATTATCAGCGCAGAAAATACCGTCGACACCGGTTCTTCCGTCGTGCGCTTCTCGCTGAAGCCCTACAAGGTGCATCTGTTCGCCGCCGACACGGAGGAACGGATTTATTTCGGCAGCCAGAAACCGCTCGGAAACAAGCTGCAGGCATAAAGGAGGACCGGATGGAAAACAGAAGCTTCAAAGGCTGGCTGTACCTCCTGCCTGCGATCGCCTTTTTGGGTCTCTTCATGATCTATCCTCTGGTGGACGTTTTTGTCTACTCTTTTGAAGAAGGCTACAATTCGGCATCGCAGCGCTACTTCGGCATCGGCCTTTACAATTACTCCTACGTCCTGCACGATCCCTATTTCATGCAGGCTGTGAAAAACACCTTTATCCTCGTGATCATTACGGTTCCGGTTTCGACGATTCTGGCGCTGTTGATCTCGGTCGGCCTCTCGCAGATCAAACCCTTAAAGGAACTCTACCAGACCGTTTTCTTCCTGCCCTATGTCACAAATACGCTCGCGGTCGGCCTCGTTTTCATGATTCTCTTCAAGAAAACCGCCTACTCGGACGGCCTTGTGAACCTTCTGATCAACTGGTTCGGCGGAAAGTCGGTCGACTTCATTGACGGTCCCTACTGGGCGAAAATGTTCGTCCTTTGCTTCTACACGGTCTGGATCGTCATGCCCTTCAAAATCCTGATCCTGACTTCGGCCCTCGCCTCCGTCAATCAGGACTACTACAACGCGGCACGTGTGGACGGCACTTCCAAGGGACGGATTTTCCGGAAGATCACGCTTCCGATGATCAGCCCGATGATCTTCTACCTTGTGATCACCGGCTTTATCGGCGCATTCAAGGCCTACTCGGACGCGGTTGCACTCTTCGGAACGGACCTGAATTCGGCCGGCATGAATACGATCGTCGGCTACGTCTACGACATGCTGTACGGAAACTCCGGCGGATATCCCTCCTATGCTTCCGCCGCAGCCATCATCCTGTTTGCGATCGTGCTGACCATTACGGTGATCAACCTGTCTGTCAGCCGCCGCAACGTGACTTACAAGTAAAGGAGGCGGCCGATGAATACGAATCAGGAACTAACCAAAATCGAACGCAGCGCCGCCGTGAAAAAGACAGTGCGGAACGTGATCCTCTATACGCTTCTCACGCTCTGGGGCCTCATCGTCCTTTTCCCCTTCTACTGGATGATCCTGAGCTCCGTCAAGAGCTACAGCGCTTACAACAGCGAGTACATCCCGAAGTTTTACACGCTTTCGCCGACCCTGCAGAACTACATCGACGCCTTTACGACCGTCAATCTCGGGCGCTACTTCTTAAATACTTTTATCTATACCATTGTCACGACAGGCCTTATGGTCATCGTCATTGTGCTTTCCGCCTATGCTTTTGCACGGCTGCAGTTTAAGGGACGGGACTTCGTCTTCACCCTGTTTTTAGCACTGATGATGATCCCGAATGAGCTCGTAATCATTACAAATTTCGTCACCATCACGAACTGGGGCATGCGGAATACCTTCCAGGGCCTCATCCTTCCCTCGGTCGCGTCTGTCTTCTACATCTACCTGCTGCGGGAGAATTTCGCGCAGGTGCCGGACGAGCTGTACTACGCGGCCAAGGTGGACGGAACGCGGGATATCAAGTATCTCTTTAAGGTGATGATTCCGATCTGCCGCCCGACGATCATTACCATCATCATCCTCAAGGTCATCGAGTGCTGGAACTCCTATGTCTGGCCACGGCTGATTACGGATGATTCCAACTACTACCTGGTGTCAAACGGCATCCAGGAAATCCGCGAAAACGGCTTCGGACGCGAAAATATCCCCGCGATGATGGCTGCGGTCGTCGTGATTTCCGTTCCGCTGATCATCATTTTCCTGCTGTTCCATAAAAAAATCATGGAAGGCGTTTCGAGAGGAGGTACCAAGGGATGAAAAAGACTGTATTGCGGGCTTCGGCGCGGCTTCTTGTGCTGATTCTGATCCTGTCTTCACTTTCTGTCTTCACGTCCTGTCATGGTTCGACAAAGCGGACAGCCTTTGAAGTTCCGGCGGAATTCGACACGGAAACGCGCTATGAAATCACCTTCTGGGCAAAAAACGATACCAATAAAACGCAGACTGCAATTTATGACAAGGCGATTTACGATTTCCAGAAGCTGTATCCCAACATCACGGTCAATATGCGCCTGTACACGGACTACGGCAAGATCTACAACGACGTCATCACCAACATCCAGACCGGCACGACGCCGAATGTCTGCATCACCTACCCCGACCACATCGCGACATACCTGACGGGCCAGAATGTGGTGGTGCCGCTCGATGACCTGATGGCAGACAAAAAGTACGGTCTTGCCGGAACATCGCTCCGCTTTGACGGTCCAGGGCAGGACCAGATCGTTCCGCAGTTCCTGTCGGAATGCGCCTTCCGCGGCTACTACTATGCGCTTCCCTACATGCGTTCGACGGAAGCCTGCTATGTCAATAAAACCTATGTCGAGGCGCTGGGCTATGAGCTTCCCGAGGTCCTGACCTGGGACTTTGTCTGGGAAGTATCCGAAGCCGCGATGAAGAAGAACGCGGACGGAACCTTTGCCGTGAACGGCCAGAAGGTCATGATCCCCTTCATCTACAAGTCCACCGACAACATGATGATCCAGATGCTGAAACAGCAGGGCGCGGATTACTCGACGGATGCGGGCGATATCCTGATCTTCAACGACACCACGAAGCAGGACCTCTTTACGATTGCAGAGCACGCGAAAACCGGCGCTTTCTCGACCTTCAAGATCTCCAGCTATCCTGCCAATTTCCTGAACGCGGGCCAGTGCATTTTCGCAGTCGACTCCACGGCCGGCGCGACCTGGATGGGCACAAACGCGCCGCTTCTTGATATCGCCGAAGACTCACTGGTCGAGTTTGAAACCGAGGTGCTGCCGATTCCGCAGTTCGACCCCGAGAATCCGAAAATGATCTCCCAGGGTCCTTCGGTCTGTGTGTTCAACAAAGAAAACTCGCAGGAAGTGCTGGCCTCCTGGCTCTTTGCGCAGTACCTTTTGTCAAACGACGTACAGATCGCCTACTCCGAAACAGAAGGTTATCTGCCGGTTACGACAAAAGCACAGGAAACTCCGGCTTACCAGGAGTATCTGTCGCGGATGGGTGAGGACAACGACGAGCATTATGAAGTGAAAATCAAGGCCTCGAAGCTTCTGATGGCGAACACGGAAAACACCTTCGTGACGCCGGTCTTCAACGGCTCCGCTTCCCTTCGTGACGCGGCAGGCGCACTGATCGAAGACGTCACAAAGTCTGTCCGCAGAAAGAAGACCGTCGACGACGCCTATATCGAGAATCTCTACAGCGAAGTCACCTCGCTCTACCATCTTGACCAGATCGTAAAGTCGGATGAGAACGGTACGCATGTCCGGAAGCCCCTTGGCCGCCTCCCGAAGACCGCGATCACGCTTCTTGCGATTCTCGGTGCCGCCTGGGTACTGATCGGCGGATACTACCTCATTCAGTTTTTGAGAGG
>JAFYGJ010000057.1:0-2160 GCA_017543275.1 Lachnospiraceae bacterium
CTTCTCTCATTCGGACGGCCCTGTCTCCGAAGGCTGCGACTCCTCTGGCGGATCGTCTTCAAACGGAACCCACTCCGGCAATCTTTCAAATCCATACAGCTCTTCCCATTTTGAGAAGGCTGTATGGATTTTTTGTTCCTTTTCATCCTCTGAAAGTGCGGCCTCTTCGCCTGTGAATCGGTATTCCTCCAGCAGCTCCTGCATCCACACCGGCCCGATGTGCCCTTCCGCCTCCCCGGTATAGTAACGAACCACCGCATAAGCCACGATCTGCCCGTCCCGCTTCAGCACCACTTCCAGAAGTCCCGGCTCATCGGCATAGTTTTCAGGGGTGATCCGGTTGATGTACATATTGTTCCAGACCAGCACGTCTCGCGCCTGGCTGATGACTTGATGGTTAGACTCCTTTTGAATATCGCTCGACCCGTTATCGATAAAGAGCATACCTTCTCCGGTCGCCCAACAGTCGCAGCAGTACTCTGCCCCGTCTTCCGGGAACCGGAATTGGATCATGAGCCCCGGATTTCCACTGAAAGAAAATTCCCAAAGGCCAGGCGTAACCGTGATCCAGTCATCCGGGAGGGAAACAGACTCGATTTCACTCACGGTTTCCTCCGAAGATGTGTCCTGCGTTTCTGCGCTAAGCGAGCTTTCCTGAGTGCTCTGGGACTCCTGCCTTCCGCAGGAGGTTATCCATAAGCAAAGCATCATGACAAACATTGGCAAGGACAACCGAAAAACGTTCATTCTCCCCTTTCCTGTCCACGTTTTCTTCATGATAACCTCTTTTCTTCTTTACCCGCGAAGTTCCAGCGGCGGAATGTGTCCTTCGACCCCAGCCGCCATGAGCAGCATCAACAACACTTCCTGCGGGCAGCGGTAGGAGCCTTCCGTGACGTAGAATTCGTCGAGTGAATGGCACTTGGTGTCAACATGACCGCCGCCGAGCGTGACAGCCGGGATCCCTTTGGCGACCGAGCGGTTTCCGTTGACCGAGCCGCCTTGCGCAAAGTATACCTTGTCCGCGTCTTCGCTGGTGTAGCACGCTGCGAGGTAGGTGGCCTCCACGATCGGTGCGTGGATGTCCTGATTGCCGGCGTGAATATCGCACAGATGCTCGCAGTCCCAAGTAATCGTGTCCTTGCCCCAGCGTGCGGTTTCTTCGTCACAGGCTTCCTGCACCGCGTCAAAGATCCGCTTCTTCAGGTCCATCAGCTGCTCTTCCGTGTTGGAGCGGAAGTTGAGTTTGATCGTAGCCTTGGGGACGATCGCATGAATTCCCGCGTCGTTGCCCGCGTGGAAATTGGAGACGCAGTAGGTCGTTTTCGGATTCTCCGGGACTTCAAGGTCCGCGATCTTCGCGACCGCTCTCGCTGCAGCGTGAAGCGGGTTCGCCATCTTTCCGAACGCCCCGTACGCATGACCGCCGATTCCGTAAAAGTTGATCGCATAGGTCTGAATGCCGGTCGCCTCGTAGGTGATTCCTTCGGTCCAGGCGCCGTCCACGCTGATGGTTGCATCGAGCTCCGGATGTGCATTCAGGAAATCTTCCATCCCGCCGAGCGAGCCCATGCCCTCTTCGCGGGCGGTTCCGACAAAGTAGATATCGCCGAGCGTCTTGAGTCCGCTTTCTTTCAGCCCGCGCAGCGCGGAAAGCAGGATTGCCAGGCCGCGGGTGTCATCAACAATGCCCGGGGCGTACAGGCATCCGTCCTTTTCCACGATCTCTTTTACCGAGCCGAAGGGGAAAACCGTATCCAAATGCGCCTCCACCAAAATCTTCGGCCCGTTTCCGCAGCCCTTCCAAAGACCCACGGCGTTGGTAAACTCGTCCACATGAACGTCCTCAAGCCCAAGCGCTTTGAAGTATTCGCAGTAGGCTTTGGCGCGCGTCTCCTCGTGGAACGTCGGCGCCTCGATGAGCGTCAGCTTCTTTTGCTCCTCCAGCGACCGCGCTTCATCCGCCTCAATATAAGCCAGTGCCTTCTTAACCTCGGGAAGCGCTGTCAATGTTTCAAATGATTTTCGGATCGATTCTCTTACCGTGTAGTCCATGGGATGCCTCCTGCCGCATAAGCGGCGCTGCTTCAAAATCACGGATGATAAATGGTAGTTTTAGTATACAAAACTGTGCGGTCAAAGAAAATGGAATTTTTCAGC
>JAFYGJ010000058.1:0-1630 GCA_017543275.1 Lachnospiraceae bacterium
AAGGTATTCAGCACGGATGATCCCGAACTGCTGATCGTCGACTACAAGGACGACGCCACCGCTTTCAACGGTCTGAAAAAAGGAACCATTCAGGGCAAGGGCGTCATCAACAACCGGATGAGCAATCTGCTGATGCAGCGGCTCGAAAAGAAAGGCATCCCCACCCATTTCGTGCAGGAGCTCAGCGAGCGCGAGACCCTCGTGAAGAAGGTTTCCATCGTTCCGCTGGAAGTCATTATCCGGAACATTTCCGCCGGTTCCTTCTCCAAGCGCTACGGCGTGGAGGAAGGCATCCGTTTCGACGCTCCGACCATTGAGTTCTCCTATAAGAACGACGATCTGGGCGATCCCCTGATCAACGAATATCACGCCCTGGCGCTGAAGCTCGCCACGAAAGAAGAAATCGAGACCATCAAGAAATATGCATTTGCGGTCAACGAGGAGCTCAAGGAAGTCTGGAAGCACGTCGGTGTCACCCTGGTGGACTTCAAACTGGAGTTCGGCCGCCTGTCTGACGGAACCATCGTCTTGGCGGACGAGATCAGCCCCGACACCTGCCGCCTCTGGGACAGCGAAACCAACGAAAAACTGGACAAGGACCGTTTCCGCCGGGATATGGGCGGCGTCGAGGAAGCCTATCAGGAAATTATGCGCCGTCTGACCGAAGCCTGATTCTTATCAATTCTTTTCCCCTTTGTCTGCAATCCGGACAAAGGGGTTTTGTTTTTTTCGCTGTTGTCCAGACCGGACGCACTGAAAGAATGCGCGCGGAGAGATTCTCACCCTCCGCGCGATATACGGTATGATCAGATTAAATCCGTCAGTTTCTTCTGATACAGAAAATCATGAACCAGCTGGTCCAGTTCCTGCCACAGCGGCAATGTCGCGCAGCTGGCGTAGCGGGGACATTCCTCCGCGTCCTTCTGCAGACAGGCGACCGGTGCAAGGGTTCCTTCCATCAGTTCCACGATTTCACCGACGGAGTATTCCTCCGGCTTCCGCAGCAGCACATAGCCGCCGCCTTTGCCGCTGGCTCCTTTGACGAGCTTGCCGTCCACCAGGTCTTTCACGATAATCTCCAGATACTTCTTGGAGATGCCCTGCCTCTCCGCGATGTCTTTCAGCGGCATGGGCTGCCCATTTTCATTCCTCGCCAGGTCAATCATGACCCGAAGCGCATAGCGTCCTTTTGTGGAGATCATACGGTTCCCCCCCGAACATACTCATTGCTCTATTGCCTATTCTACTGCAGGGTGAATAGGCAGTCAAGACTTTTTTACCTATTGACACGGTGGGTAAAAGGAATTATACTCTCTGTGCATTAAGCGCAAAGGAGTTTACCCGAATGAGCATTTATGCGGACCACGCCGCGACCACCGCAATGAGCGATGCAGCCATCGAGGCCATGACCCGATGTATGCGGGAGGAATACGGCAATCCTTCCAGCCTTTACAGAATCGGCCAGCGGGCAAAGGAAGTACTGGAACAGGCCCGGGAGGATGTCGCTTCCGTAATTAACGCTGAATCGCGGGAAGTATATTTCACTTCCGGCGGATCCGAAGCGGACAATCAGGCAATTCGTTCCGCCGCCCTCGCCGGAAGGAAAAAGGGAAAAAATCATATCATTTCC
>JAFYGJ010000059.1:0-3624 GCA_017543275.1 Lachnospiraceae bacterium
AATTGACCGGCTTGTTGTACGCCCGGGTATCGAAACGAGACTTTCGGGGTCTCTCGAGAATGCGATGGAACTTGCGGACGGGCTCGCAATTGTGATTGCGCCGGACGATGGGACGGAGCTTCGGTTTTCACAGAATTTTGCCTGTCCGGACTGTGAGATTTCGATCGAGGAAATTGAGCCGCGGAGTTTTTCCTTCAACAACCCCTTCGGTGCCTGCCCGACCTGTTCGGGTCTCGGCTACAAGATGGAATTTGACGAGGACCTGATGATCCCCGACAGGTCGCTGTCGATCAACCAGGGCGCGATTGCGGTCACGGGCTGGCAGAGCGCGAGCCAGAAGGGCAGCTTCACGAACGCAACGCTGCAGGCGCTGTGCGATCATTTCCATTTCGATCTGGACACGCCTTTCCAGGACTATCCCAAAAAGATCCAGGACATCCTGATCCGCGGAACGACGGAAAAGGTGGAAGTGCATTACAAGTCCCAGCGCGGACAGGGCGTATATCCGCTGGCTTTTGAAGGTCTTTTGGAGAACGTGAACCGCCGCTACCGTGAGACTTTTTCCGAGTCCCAGAAGGCGGAGTACGAGACCTATATGCGTATCTCGCCCTGCAATGATTGCGGAGGCATGCGGCTCAAGAAATCTTCGCTCGCGGTGACGATCGAAGGAAAGAATATCTTTGAACTGACTGACATGCCGGTCCGGGACATGATTCACGTCGTATCAGACTGGGCGCTTTCCGAAAACCAGGCCGTAATCGGTGCGGAAATCCTGAAGGAAATCAACGCAAGACTCTCCTTTATGGTGGATGTCGGGCTGGATTACCTGGCGCTGACCCGGGCAACGGCCTCCCTTTCGGGCGGCGAAGCGCAGCGGATCCGCCTTGCGACCCAGATCGGCTCCGGGCTTGTGGGCGTTGCATACATCCTCGACGAACCTTCGATCGGCCTGCACCAGAAGGACAATGACAAACTCCTTGCGACGCTGAAACATCTCCGGGACCTCGGAAATACAGTTCTTGTTGTCGAGCACGACGAGGATACGATGCGCCAGGCGGACTATATTGTGGATATCGGGCCAGGCGCCGGCGAGCACGGCGGAAAGGTTGTCGCACAGGGCAGTGTGGAAGACATCATAAACTGTCCCGAATCCGTGACCGGAGACTACCTGTCCGGACGGCTTCGGATTCCGGTACCCGGAAAAAGGCGGATTCCGACAGGTCAGCTTCTTGTCCGGGATGCGCATGAAAACAACCTGAAGCATATCGATGTCCGATTCCCCTTAGGGGTTTTTACCTGCGTGACCGGCGTTTCGGGCTCGGGGAAATCGTCTCTTGTCGACGAAATCCTCAGTAAGAGCCTGCTTCGAACGCTGAACCGCGCGCGGACGATTCCGGGGAAGCATGGGAGCATTGAGGGAACAGAAGCGCTTGACAAGATCATTGTAATTGACCAGAGCCCGATCGGGCGGACCCCGCGCTCCAACCCGGCAACTTACACCGGCGTATTTGACCAGATCCGTGATCTTTTCGCCCAGACGACCGAGGCCAAAGCCAGGGGCTATACGAAGGGCCGTTTCAGCTTCAATGTGCGCGGCGGGCGCTGTGAATCCTGCTCCGGCGACGGTATCATCAAGATCCAGATGCATTTCCTTCCGGATGTCTATGTGCCCTGCGAAGTCTGCGGCGGGAAGCGCTACAACCGGGAAACGCTGGAAGTGCTGTATAAGGGCAAAAATATATATGATGTACTGAATATGACGGTCGAGGAGGCGCTGGGATTCTTTGAGGCCGTACCTTCGATCCGAGACAAGATTCAGACACTTTACGACGTCGGCCTTTCCTATATCCGCCTCGGACAGCCTTCGACCGAACTTTCGGGCGGCGAAGCGCAGCGGATCAAGCTTGCGGAGCAGCTCTCAAGAAGGTCCACCGGCCGGACGCTGTATGTACTGGATGAGCCGACAACGGGCCTGCATTTCGCGGATGTGCACAAGCTGATCGAGATCCTGCAGCGGCTCACAGAGGGCGGCAATACGGTTATCGTGATCGAGCACAACCTGGACGTCGTGAAAAATGCGGACTATATTATCGACATGGGACCGGACGGCGGAGATGCCGGCGGAACAGTCATCATGCAGGGAACGCCGGAAGAAGTTGCGCAGTGCGCCGGGAGTTATACCGGACAGTACCTGAAGCGGATTCTCGGATAAACAGTATCGGAGGGAGAAGTGGAACTTTCAGATCTCGCTTCGTATGCAGCGGAGAAATACCATCTGACGGAAGATCACCAGTGGCATGATTTTCCGAATCTTTCCGTGCTTACGGATCCCGAGACCGGCAAATGGATCGCACTTCTCATGCGGCAGTGGGACACGGATTCCGGCACGGAACTGCAGTTCTGCGACCTCAAATGCGGAGCTGTGGCGCGGACTTCTGTCTGGTCCCGTGACTGGGCATTTCCGCCGCTTCGGATGAAGGGTTCCGCGTGGATCGGCATTCGGATGGGCAGACATACGGACAGCGAAGCGGTTTTCCGGCTCCTGGATTCTGCAGTCCGGATTGGGCGGGAGCAGCGCTTCACGCTGACGCTCGGGATGCCTAAACCTCAGGAAAACACCGCATATCAGAGTACCGCGATTCCGCCGAGAAAAGAAGTTTCGCGTGAAATTGAAATTTCTTACGAAAAAGAGATCACGGTACCTGAGACACGTCCGATCCGCCCTGGTGTTCCCGAAAAGATCCAGGAGATGCAGCGCCTGTATGAATACGGTCTCCCTGGTTTCCAGCAGAAATGCCGGAACTTTTACCTGCAGGGAAAGTTCATGGAGGATTATGAGGACGACCAGCCGTATGCGGGAGATTTCCAGCAGTATTTTCCCTGCTATCATGACCTTTCGGTGCGGCAGCTCCGGGGCTATTTCACCTGGCGGACAAGGTTCCGGAAGGGAGAGGCCTTGGAAACGCCGGCTTCCTTTGCCTATCTGTACCTGTATGAACTGCTGAACGGGATCGGCGCGGAAGACCCGTCGGATGTGCTGCTGAAACTCTCTGTTTTTGAACAGGAGTATCTCGGCCGCGGCTTCGGCGATCCGTCGATGAAGAAAAACCTGCGGCGCTGGATGCTGGAATATGCGGTGGTTCATGATTTTCCGCCGGAGGAAATTGAGAAGTACGCGGAGAAAGATCAGCTTTCTCATGATCAGGCGATTCAGATCCTGCAGAAGCCGGAAGAGGCGGAGGATTCGGAAGTCTTCTTTGCGATATCGTATTTTGCGGGCGGGTCGCTTCCGAAATCTCCGGTGATCCTGAATGCGCCGTCAAAAGGATTCCGGCTGTTCGCTCAGGCCTGGCGGATGCTCCTTTCGGAGGGGCAGAAAGAGAGCCGTAGACACTTCACGCAGTTTTTCGGGAAGCTCGGAAGCTATCCCTGGCACCCTTTGGGCAATGCGCTTGTGTGGATGCCGGAAAAGCATGCGGACTGTACCGTTGAACTCTGTGAATGCCGCATTTACTGCTGTAAAAACGGTAACTGGACCGAGGAACGCTACGATCCGCTTTTCTTTGACAAAAAGCGCTTTCAGGGCTTTTTCCATGAAGCGGACCGGGCTTTTCGGAAATATCT
>JAFYGJ010000060.1:0-9244 GCA_017543275.1 Lachnospiraceae bacterium
ACCATCACCACCATCATCACCACGGTGATCATGACGCGGACGAGGTGTTCCAGAGCTGGGGCGTTGAGACACCGAAGAAGTTCGACAAAAACGAACTGGAAGCCATCCTCGAGAAGCTCAGTGAATCCAGCGAATACGGCATCATTCTTCGCGCGAAGGGCATGGTAGCCCTGACCGACGGCACCTGGGGCTATTTCGACCTGACGCCGGAAGAGTACGAAATCCGCGAAGGCGCACCGGACTACACCGGACGGCTCTGCGTAATTGGTTCGGAACTCAAAGAGAAAGAAGTTGCGGCACTGTTCGGGCTGTAAAAGACAGACAGGAGAGACATTATGAGACAGGATCCGACGATTCCGGTGTATCTGATTACCGGTTTTTTAGACGGAGGCAAGACAAACTTCCTGAAATACACGATGCAGGAAGATTACTTTAACGACGGCTCGAAAACCCTTCTCATCCTCTGCGAAGAGGGGGAAGAGGAGTATGAGCCGGCGATGCTGAAGAAGTGCAGTGCGAAGCTGGAACTGATTGACTCCGAGGAGGATTTCACGGAGAAAACGATCCAGAAACTTGCGCTGAAGCACCGCCCGGAGCGCGTCATCATCGAGTACAACGGCATGTGGTCTGTGAAGAAAGCGCTGGATCTGAAGCTGCCGAAATACTGGATGATTTACCAGATTATTACGATTCTGGACGGCGAAAACTTCGGCCTGTATCTGAACAATATCAAGATGACCGCGATGGAGATGCTCACGAACACCGATATGGTGATCTTTAACCGCTGCAAGCCTGACAGTGATCTCGTGCTGTACCAGCGGACGCTGCGCTCTGTCAATCCGAAGTGCGACCTCGTATTTGAGGACGACAAAGGCGAGCCTGTGGAATGCCCGGAGCCGGACCTTCCCTACGACATCAAAGGCGATGACATCGAGATCAGCGACGAGAACTACGGCACCTTCTATATCGATCTTCCGGAACATCCGGAACGCTACGAAGGCAAACGGATTCATATGTGCTGCCAGGTGATGCAATCCAAGGATGCGCCGGATCCGAAGGTGCTTGTCGCCGGGAGACGCGCGATGACCTGCTGCGAGGCGGATATCCGTTTCCTGCCGTACCTGTTCATTTATGACAAGGCAAGAAGCATAGAGAACCGCGCGTTCATCAATGTCACTGCGACCATGAAGTGGGAATATCATGAGGCTTATCAGGAAAAGGGCCCGGTATTCTATGTGAATGAGCTGAAGCTCGCGAACCGCCCGGCGGATGAACTGATTTACTTCTGATTGGGTTAAAGGAACCGTTTTCATGGAAAAATATCTCTGGCTCTACATTACGATCGGCGTTATTCTTTTGGCGGTCCTGATCTACAGCCTTGTAACAGCAAAGCGCCGGAAGAAAGCCCGGCTTCTCGGAAAAATCCGCTCGGCTTACGGTGTCCTTCCGAAGCGCGAATACTCGGCCGAGGAACTGAATAAGATCCGAAGTTATTTTGAGCAGGTGAAGGGTGACGGCTATTATGTGGACGACATCACCTGGAACGACCTCGACATGGATTCCGTCTTCATCGCGATGAACCACACCTTCAGTTCCGCGGGTGAAGAGGTGCTGTATGACCTCCTGCGGGAGCCTGTTTTCGATGCGGACGAACTCGCGGAACGGGAGCGCGTTACCCAGTATTTCCTGCAGAATGACCCGGCGAGAGAGGCCTTCCAGATCCGCTATGCCTCGATCGGACGCACGCGGAAATTCTCACTTGTGGAATTTCTGGGGCAGTTTCGGGAACTTGAACTGAAAGATGACCTGCATTACCTTTTGCGCACGATCCTCCTTGTGATTGCAATCGGGTCGATTTTCATCAATGTGCTTCTCGGAATTTTGGCGCTTCTCGGCGTAATGGTCTTCAACATTTACAAGTACTACAAGGAAAAGGCCGATGTCGAGCCCTACTATATCTCGCTTGCTGCGATCGCGGCGCTGATTGACGGCGCGGACCAGATCGGCAGCCAGACCCTGAAGGAACTTGATCCGGTGAAGGAATACATCCTGCAGCTCCGCGACAACTGCAAGCCGGTCCGGAGCCTGAAACTGGACATGAAGTGGCTCGGTTCGGGCACAGTCGCAGGCGCTTCCGGCGATATCATGCAGATCGTGCTGGATTACCTTCGGATGATCACGCACCTTGACTTCCTGAAATTCAACCGGATGGTCCGGAAGGTCATTAACTGTGAGGAAAAAATCATGAACCTGTACCGCACGATGGGCTTTTTGGAGGCCATGATTGCGGTCGGTTCCTACCGGCAGACGATTCCCTTCTCCTGTGCCGGTGAATTCTGCGGCTATGAGAAAAAGCTTGCGATCAAGGATGAATACCATCCGCTCATCAAGGAGCCTGTGGCAAACAGCTTCTCCGAGGAGCGCTCGCTTCTTCTGACAGGCTCCAATGCCTCCGGTAAATCGACTTTCCTCCGGACGACGGCGCTTTCGGTGCTGATGGCGCAGACTGTGAATACGGTCCATGCGCACAGCTACAAAGGCGGTTTCTTCCGGATCTACAGTTCCATGGCGCTCCGGGACGACATCGAAAGCGCCCAGAGCTATTTCATCGTGGAAATCACTTCGCTGAAGCGGATCATGGACGCAGCGGCGGAAGACGGCGCGCCGGTCCTGGCCTTTGTCGACGAAGTGCTCCGCGGCACCAATACCGTCGAGCGGATCGCAGCCTCTTCGGAAATCCTCAGGGATCTTTCCGGGAAGAATGCAATGCTCGTCACGGCGACCCACGATATCGAGCTTACGGAGCTCCTCTCGGACTGCTATTCCAATTATCACTTTGAAGAGGAGATTGTCGACGGCGAGATCCGTTTCAACTACATCCTGAAGAAGGGCAAGGCGACGACCCGGAACGCGATCAAGCTGCTGTCTGTGATGGGCTACGGCAAAGAGGTCGTCACGGCGGCGGAGAAAACAGCCGAGCGCTTCATGGAGGAGGGCGTATGGACACGCTCTCCGAAGTGACGCTCTATACGGACGGTGCCTGTTCCGGCAATCCCGGCCCCGGCGGCTACGGCGTGATCCTGCGCTATGTCAGCCCCTCGGGGAAGGAATATGAGCGTGAATATTCCAAGGGCTTTTCGGAGACGACCAACAACCGGATGGAGCTTCTTGCGGTCTGTATCGGACTGGAAGCTTTGACAAGGCCCTGCGCGGTGACGGTATACTCAGACTCCCGCTATGTCTGCGACGCAGTAAACGAGGGCTGGATATGGAACTGGCTCCGGCAGGATTTCCGGCGCGGAAAATCCGGAGAAGTCAAAAATATCGATCTCTGGGAACGTCTGATTGCCGATATGAAGCCGCACCGGGTACAGTTCAACTGGGTAAAAGGCCACGCCGGACACGAATTCAACGAGCGCTGTGATCGGCTCGCGGTTTCGGCTTATAAGAAACTGGAGAGCCAATAATCTTTCCTTGCTATCAGACTGCATTTATGCTATACTGATTCTGTAATAAAATTCCTGAAAACGGAGAACACGATGAAAGGCATTATTCTTGCAGGCGGATCCGGAACGAGACTGTATCCGCTGACAAAGGTCACCAGCAAACAGCTGCTGCCGATCTATGACAAACCCATGATTTATTATCCGCTGTCTGTTCTGATGATGGCGGGAATCCGCGATATTCTGATTATCTCCACACCGGATGATACGCCGCGTTTTGAAGCTCTCCTCGGAGACGGCGCCCAGTTCGGTGTGCATCTTTCCTATGCGGTCCAGCCATCGCCGGACGGACTCGCGCAGGCCTTTATCATCGGCGCGGACTTTATCGGAGACGATCCGGTGGCAATGATCCTCGGTGACAATATTTTCCACGGTCATGGGCTCAAGAAGCGCGTGCAGGCTGCGGCGAAAAAGGAAGTCGGCGCGACGGTCTTCGGCTATTATGTGGATGACCCGGAACGTTTTGGTATCGTCGAATTCGATGAGCAGGGCCGGGCAATCTCGATCGAGGAGAAGCCGGAGCACCCGAAGAGCAATTACTGCGTGACCGGCCTGTATTTCTACGACAACAAAGTCGTTGATTACGCGAAAAACCTGAAGCCTTCCGCAAGAGGCGAACTGGAAATCACCGATCTCAACCGGATTTATCTGGAGAACGGGGAGCTTTCCGTCGAACTTCTGGGACAGGGCTTCACCTGGCTCGATACGGGTACACATGAGTCCCTGGTGGACGCGACAAACTTTGTCCGGACCATTGAAACTCACCAGCACCGGAAGGTAGCCTGCATCGAGGAGATCGCCTATGCGAACGGCTGGATGACGAGAGAGCAGCTGCAGGAAGTCTATGAAATCCTGAAAAAGAACCAGTACGGAGCGTATTTAAAAGATATCCTGGATGGAAAATACATAGAATAAGCACGGAGCCGCAGGCTTACTCAGAAAGGAGAAAGATAATTCATGAAAATTCTCGTTACCGGCGGCGCCGGCTTTATCGGAGGCAACTTTGTTCATTACATGGTCAACAAGTACCCGGAGGACATGATCGTCAACCTTGACCTTCTGACCTACGCGGGAAATCTGGAGACCCTGAAGCCGGTAGAAGACAAACCGAACTACAAATTTGTCCGCGGCGACATTGCAGACCGGAAGTTTGTATTTGATCTCTTTGAGAAAGAGAAATTTGATGTCGTGATTAACTTCGCGGCGGAGTCTCATGTGGACCGCTCGATCACGAACCCGGAAATCTTCGTGCAGACGAATGTTCTCGGTACGACGACGCTTCTGGATGCCTCCAATGAATTCGGCGTGAAGCGCTACCATCAGGTGTCAACGGACGAAGTTTACGGCGACCTTCCGCTGGACCGCCCGGACCTGTTCTTTACAGAGGAGACTCCGCTTCATACTTCGAGCCCGTATTCATCCTCGAAAGCTTCCGCGGACCTCTTTGTCATGGCCTATCACCGGACTTTCGGAACGCCGGTTACGATCAGCCGCTGCAGCAATAACTACGGCCCCTACCAGTTCCCGGAGAAGTTCATCCCGCTGATCATTTCACGTGCGATGAATGATGAAAAGATCCCGGTTTACGGCGAAGGCCTGAACGTCCGCGACTGGCTTCATGTTTACGACCACTGCGTCGCGATCGACCTCATTGTCCGGAACGGCAAGGTCGGCGAAGTCTACAATGTCGGCGGCCACAATGAGCGCACCAACATGCAGATCGTTTCAACGGTTCTCGGCGTTCTCGGAAAGCCGATGTCCCTGATTGAGCATGTAGCCGACCGCAAGGGCCATGACCGCCGCTACGCGATCGACCCCGCGAAGATCACGCGGGAACTCGGCTGGAATCCGACCTATACCTTTGAAACCGGTATTCCGATGACGATCCAGTGGTATCTGGACAACAAGGAATGGTGGGAGAACATCATCAGCGGCGAGTATCAGCAGTACTTTGAAAAAATGTACGGAGAGAGGCTCTCATGAAAGTCTTTGTAACCGGTGCCGGCGGACAGCTCGGGCATGATGTCGTAAATGAACTGATCGGACGGGGCATCGAATCCACAGGCTCGGACATCGCCGAATCCTACAGCGGCATTCAGGACGGCACTGCTGTCACCAAAGCGCCTTATGTCCGGATGGACATTACGGACGCCGCACAGGTCCAGTCGGTTCTCAGTTCCTGCGCGCCGGATGCGCTGATCCACTGCGCAGCCTGGACTGCCGTCGACGCGGCGGAGGATGAGGAAAACCGCGACAAAGTATACCGGATCAACGCACAGGGGACCCTGAATATCGCGGAATACTGCAAAAAAGCGGATATTCCAATGCTCTATATTTCGACGGACTACGTTTTCAACGGAAAAGGCGAGACACCCTGGAATCCGGACTGCACGGACTACGCGCCGCTTTCCTGGTACGGGCAGACCAAACTTTTAGGAGAAAAGGCTGTCCGCGGGCTTCTTACGAAATACTTCATCGTCCGGATTGCCTGGGTTTTCGGCCTGAACGGCAAAAACTTTGTCCGTACGATGCTCCGTGTTGCAGAGAACCATCCTGAAGTCCGGGTCGTCATGGACCAGATCGGAACCCCGACCTATACGCCGGATCTCGCGGTGCTTCTCTCGGATATGATCGTGACAGACAGGTACGGCACCTATCACGCGACGAACGAAGGCGGCTTTATTTCCTGGTATGATTTCACCTGTGAGATTTACCGGCAGGCAGGACTTGCGACAAAAGTGATTCCGGTAACGACACAGGAATACGGGCTCTCGAAGGCGGAGCGGCCGGAGAACTCGAGACTGGACAAGACGAAGCTCAGGACGGCAGGCTTCACGCCGCTTCCGGACTGGCGCGATGCGCTTTCACGGTATCTTTCGGCGCTTCGCGCGCAGGATCTGAACGGATGATCGCTGATCAGGAAACGTTTTCTGTCCTGTCTCAGAAACAGCTTCGGATCTGCCGGATTGTTTTTCTCATACTGGTAATCCTGTGGATGGGGATGATCTTCTTTTTCTCCTCGGAAACAGCGGAAGAATCCGCATCCCTGTCGGGATCGGTTACGGAGAGCCTGGCGCGTTTCTTTTTCCGCGACTGGTTTACGCAGGAAAATGCGGCGCAGCTTCCGGAGCGTATGGGTAAACTGGAATACCTGATCCGGAAAGGCGCACATTTCACCGAATACCTGGTACTCGGCGGACTATTGGCACTCTTTTTCAGTACGATCCGGATGAAGTACAGTCTGCGGATCCTCACAAACACCCTGATCGGGGTCGTCTATGCCGTGAGCGACGAGTTTCACCAGAGCTTTGTCGACGGGCGGGCAATGCAGGGTTTTGACATCCTGATCGATTCACTGGGCGTCTTTTTCGGCGCACTGATCTTTTCGGGCATATCAGCCATGATCATCGTCAGTTTTGTACGAAAGCGGAAAAAGCATAATGCAGAACTGCAGCGGATCAGCTGAGAACGTTTATAAAAATCTACAATGGAGGGAAACACTATGGCAAAATTTGTATGCGGCGTATGCGGTTATGTTTACGAAGGCGATGCACTTCCGGAAGGCTACAGATGTCCTGTCTGCAATGCTCCGGCCTCTAAGTTCATCAAGCAGGAAGAGGAAATGACCTGGGCAGCTGAACACATCGTCGGCATTGCTTCCGATGTTCCGGAAGATATCAAGGAAGACCTGCGCTCGAACTTCAACGGCGAATGCTCTGAAGTCGGCATGTACCTTGCAATGAGCCGTGTCGCTTATCGGGAAGGCTATCCGGAGATCGGCGAATACTGGAAGACTGCTGCGTTTGAAGAAGCAGAGCATGCGGCGAAGTTTGCAGAGCTTCTCGGCGAAGTGCTGACCGATTCCACCAAGGAAAACCTTCGTGTCCGTGTGGAAGCGGAGAACGGCGCAACCCTCGGCAAGACCATGCTTGCGAAGCGCGCGAAGGAACTCGGCCTTGATGCAATCCATGACACCGTGCATGAAATGGCCAGAGACGAAGCGAGACACGGCAAGGCATTCAAGGGCCTGCTGGAGAGGTATTTTGGATGAAAATTGACCCGATGACGCCCCGATATCTGAATGAGACGGTTCTCAATCTCTGCATTATTATCGGAGCGATCTTAGGCACTGTCGGACTTGTTTTTCTGATCATCAGAAGATTTGCGGACAAGGATGCATGGATCTGCACGGCGCTCGGCGTTCTGATCTGTGTGGTTTTCATCAGAGTCAAGTTGATTCAGGCTGAACACGAGAAAGTGCAGCCGAAAAAGGACGCTGATGAACATCTGTAGGCAATTTGAAGAGTCAGACCAGGTTCGAAACGGCAGAGGAGTAGGAGAAATCCTGCTCCTCTTTACATCTTAATGTTAATGTTTCATATCGTAACCATCTCGACAATAGTACTAAAAAGTGATACTATATGTCTATGAATACAAAACAACACGAAACCTATAACAGGATTTTCAGCAACCCAGTCAGATCAGATATTCCATGGACCGATATAGAATCCATGTTTCTTGCTTTGGGGGCAGAAATTTCAGAAGGAAATGGATCGCGAATTCGTATACAGTTGAATGGTGTTCGCTCAGTTTTTCACAGACTGCATCCTCAGAAAGCTGCAGATAAGGGGGCAGTCAAATCAGTAAGACGTTTTTGGAAATGGCAGGTATTACATTATGATGAATTATAAAGGTTATATTGGAAATGTTGAATATGATGATGAGGCACATATCCTGTCCGGTTCTGTGATCAATGCCAGGGCTGTGATTACTTTTCAAGGGAATTCTGTTGAAGAGGTTGAAAGGGAATTCAGAGCTTCGGTAGATGATTATCTGGAATGGTGTGCAGAAGACGGCGTGGAACCTGAAAAACCCTATTCCGGGAAATTCAATGTTCGCTTCACTCCGGCGCTTCATGCACAGGCAGTAATCGGGGCAAAAACATTAGGCATATCCCTGAACCGCTTTGTTGCGGAATCAGTTGAAGATAAACTTCGCCTGATATTGAAATGATGAAAAAGCACGATAGAATGAATACCTGGTCTTTATCAAAATTCCGGGAGAAAACCCCTTCCTCAACGCGTACTCGCGTAGCGTAGCGTAGGGAGGGGATGAATCCCGGTAAAATCGAAAACTGAATCGAACATATGTACTTGCCTTTTTGCTGTAGTTTTGCTATAATCTATATGGTTGAAACAACAAGTCGAAACAACAAAAAGGGGCACATATGATCCATAAAGCTTTCAGGTACCGTATATATCCGGTCCGCCCGCAGAAATCTCAGATTACAATAAACTGCGGCTGTTCCCGGTATGTCTATAACTACTTCCGTTCCATGCGGGAACAGATGTATAAGCTGTTCTTCGTCACTGTCAGCTATAACTGCTGCTCTGAAGAACTGACCGCTTTGAAGAAGGATTCGGACCATCTCTTCCTGAATGACGCTGATTCCACTGCTTTGCAGTCCGCCCTCCGGGATCTCGATGACGCCTATAACAGGTTCTTCCATGGGAAAGCAGGATACCCGAAATACCGGTCTAAAAAAGATCATATCCAGCGTTATACGACGAAGAACAATAACGGTTCCATCAAGGTGTTTTCTGACAGTATTCAGCTTCCAAAACTTGGAATCGTCAAAGCAAGGATATCCCGTCCCATAGAGGGAAGGATCCTCCGTGCCACAGTAGAAGTCACCGCATCCGGGAAGTACTATGTATCGATCCTCTGTGAATGTGATGATC
>JAFYGJ010000061.1:0-36707 GCA_017543275.1 Lachnospiraceae bacterium
ACGAAACCGCGCAAGCATTTGCTCTGACGGCAAAGTGCTTGTGCGGCTTTCGTTTTTTCAGCCGAATCCCGGAACTTCAGAAAATCAGAAATCCTCCGCAAGTCGCCCTTGGAAGCGGATATCTGCCCTCCCGAAAGCCGCGGCCCCTGCGTCCGGGTCGCGTCCGGGTCGGAAGCCCCTGCGTTCGGGAAGCGACAGAAAGCCGCGTCCGGGCGGCGACTCCTTACAGGGTCACGCCGTTTTCGCGGAGGAGGGCTTTGGCGGAGTCGACGGAGTCGATGCCGGTGCGGTTCTTGATCGGGGCGAACTCCTTCTCGCGGATGACCTCGTAGGGGAGGCAGCTCGAGAGAAGGTGGATGAGGTCGAGGACGAGGTACTCGAACTTGTAGCCGTTGGGGCTTTCGGGTTTCTGAAGATTGCCGGCATCGTCGAGAAAGGGGATTTTCTTCTCGACGATGTGGATCGGGATCCGGTCATTCATAATAGAGACGAGGCGGTCAAGGCGGAACAGGTAGTTCAGGATGACGCCGAAATTGTAGAGGAGGTTTCCGTCGGAATCGCGGAGGCGGATCATGTCGTCCGTCATTTCGTAGTATTCGACGATCGAAGGGCGGCCGTCTTCGAGACAGAGGACGCCGACGCGCTCATTCGGATCGGCCTTGCGGACCACCTTCGCGCAGACGTCGCGCCCGGAGAGCTGCATGGCCCCGACAAAGGCAGGATCGTTGATGCGCTGGCAGACATTGTCCACACCGAAAACGGAGATGTATTCGACGCCGTGCTCCTGAAGAAGCGAGAGATAACCGGCTTTTACGAGGGAGGTGAACCAGCCGCCGTTGCCGTTCGGAGAGACTGCGATCTTACCTTTTTCTTCGAGGAGAATCTTGCCGTCGAAGCCGACACAGGGGGCCGTGTCCTGAATAAAGAAGCGGATATAGTCGGGATCGTAGCCGAAATAATCCTTCTCATGGAAAAAGTTTACGGTATCCTCATGATTCAGCTCGGAAGTCATGACGAAGAGGTACATATAATGGCCGGTAACGCGGACCACATCAAGCATGTTCTGGATCAGGCATTCGAAAATGTAGAGGTCGTGTGTTTCGCCGATATTGTACATGCCCTTCGGCTTGTCGAAACCGAGACGCGTGCCCATACCGCCCGCAAGAAGCACGGCGGCGGCTTTCTCCTGCTTCAGAACTTCAAAGCCGGCGCGTTCGTATTCCAGCCGGTTGTCGCTGATTTCCTGTACGGTCAGCGCACCGAGCGGCTCAAAAAAGCCCCGGCCGGATGTCCCTTCATGATGCTGAAGGTTCTGAAGGAGTGAGAAATCCAGCGCTTCAATCTGTGAAAGCAGCGCAGCCTGTTCCGTCCCGGAAAGTTCATCGTAGTATCTGAGAAGATGCTCCTGGCCGAATTTTCGGGTCAGCTGCAGGGCTTCCTGATAATTCATAGAGAAATTCCTCCTGATATGTTGAATTCCATGATAGTATACCAAAAAAATGCAGGAAAGGCAACACAGGTTTTGCTGCTCCCGATCAGCACCGGAATAGAGTCTGCTCTGCGCCAACATCGCGCCAACATCTCAAAATCGGTACTTGCAAAAAACCGATACATGCTGTACAATGAAATCAGTATTTGAGAGACGGAAACGGCATGTTTTCAGACGGTGGAGGGAATTATGTCGAAAGAAATAAAAACGATCGGCGTCCTGACAAGCGGCGGTGATGCGCCGGGCATGAATGCGGCGATCCGCGCGGTCGTCCGCTCCGGTTTGTCACAGGGACTCCGGGTGATCGGCATCGAGCGCGGCTACGCAGGACTTCTGGATGAAGAATTCCACGAAATGAAGTCCAGGGATGTATCGGATATCATCCAGCGCGGCGGCACGATTCTGTATACCGCACGCTGTATGGAGTTCATGACAGAGGAAGGCCAGGCGGAAGGCGCGGAGATCTGCAGAAGGAACGGGATCGACGGAATCGTCGTCATCGGCGGCGACGGCTCGTACCGCGGTGCCGGAAAGCTTGCGAAGCACGGAATCAACACGATCGGCGTGCCCGGAACAATCGATCTGGATATCAGTTCGACGGAATACACGATCGGATTTGATACAGCAGTCAATACCGCGATGGAAGCGATTGACAAGATCCGCGACACCTCGTCTTCACATGAGCGTTGCTCTGTCATCGAAGTCATGGGCCGGTCTGCGGGGTACATCGCAATCTGCTGCGGCATTGCAACCGGTTCGGACGATATCCTGCTGCCGGAGAATTACGACGGGGATGAACAGGCGATCATCAACCATGTGCTTCAGAACCGCAAGGTCGGCAAAAAGCATCACCTGATCATCAACGCAGAGGGCATCGGTCATTCCGCGACACTCGCCAAGCACATTGAGGAAGCAACCGGCGTCGAGTCGAGAGCGACGATTCTCGGTTACCTGCAGCGCGGCGGTTCGCCCACCTGCAGAGACCGTTTCCTCGCGTCGATTCTCGGTGCGTCGGCAGTAGACCTTTTGATTGCCGGAAAATCCAACCGCGTCGTCGGCGTTTCACATGGCCAGGTTGTGGACTATGATCTGGACGAAGCACTCAAGATGCAGAAGAGCATGCCCGAAGACTGGACACGGATTTCGCAGCTGCTCCTAAGAAGATAACAGGCTCCGACGGTACAGGAGACAGGTAAAACAATCAGGCGGAACCGGAGGAAAAGCCCCGGGTTCCGCCTGTTCTATACAGGAGGAAAGAACATGAACCGGCTGGAAAAGGATATCCTTCGCTGGCAGAAAAAACCTTCCGCAAGAAGGGAAGACGGTGTATTCATCGTCGAAGGGATCAAGATGATCCAGGAACTTCCGCGGGAACGCCTGCGCTGCCTCGTGTGCTCCGACAGTTTCATGAAAGAGAACCGCTTCCGGATCTCAGAGCTGGAAAAATACTGCGTCCGGGAAAAAAAGGCGGAGTTTCTGGTGGTTTCCGACCAGGACTACGCACGGCTTTCCGATACGAAAAGCCCGCAGGGAATCCTTGCAGTGCTTCGGGCTTATGAATACAGCGCAGAGGAAATTCTGCAGAAGGAAAACGGGCTCTTTGTGTTTCTGGAGAATCTGCAGGATCCGGGGAATCTGGGTACGATCCTGCGGTCCTCGGAAGCAGCCGGCGCGGACGGGATTATCCTGAACGAAAACAGTGTGGACCCCTATAATCCCAAGGTGATCCGCGCGACGATGGGTTCTTTCTTCCGGATGAAATTTGCGGTGGTGAAGGATCTTCCCGAGACCATCCGGGACTTCCGGAAAGCGGGCGGAGCGGTTTACGCGGCGCACCTTTCGGGAGAGAAAAGCTATGATGCGGTTTCCTATGGCGGAAAGTCCGCAATCCTGATCGGAAACGAGTCGAAAGGCCTTTCGGACCAGGTGTCGAAGGAAGCGGATACCCTGATCCGTATCCCGATGGCAGGGCAGGTCGAGTCCCTGAATGCTGCAATGGCGGCAACGATCATCCTGTTTGAAGCAATGCGCCAGCGCCGGAATACTCCGTAAAGACGCATTAACCCCCAAAAAACACGGAAAAACAGGCCGAAACAGCGAAAAATGACCGAAAAACAGTTCCGAAAAGCACTGAAAAATGGGAAGGCTTGACAAAATCGTTAAAATGTGTTAACATCCTTTGTAACATTTCCGTAAAATAATTAAAATCTGCGGAGGAGTCTGTATGTTTAGAAAATTGCGAAGAGCAGCAGCGATCCTGTGCGGGACGGCACTTGTGTCTGTCGCCGTGCTTTCTTCCTGCAGCCATACCGCAACGACGGACGCCGAGACTCAGGATGTGACGGCTGAAACCAGCGGAAAAACCGGCAGCGAAATCCACAAAGAAGAGAACGGCTCCGGAGAAGAAGAGGATTCGGACAGTACAGCGGATACGGCAGCGGAATCGGAAACCGAGGCAGAAACCACAGAGCCTTCCGCCGGGGAAACAACTTCGGAAACCGTAGAAACTACGGAAGAAACGACCGAAGAGACGACGGAAGAAACAACCGAAGAAACCACAGAGGAGACGACTGAGGAAGAGACAGAAGATCCGGAAACCATGGTCGGGCTCCGTAAATTCTTTGACCACAAGCTGGTCGTAGATGCCGAAAAGACAGCGCTCTATCTGAATGTCAGAAGCGAACCGAACGATGAGAGCGATATCCTTTCGGTGCTTTATCCCAATGACATCGCCACCTATATCGAAAAGACCGGGAACTGGTACGAAATCCAGCGAGAAGGCTACACGGGCTATGTCAATGCTTCCTATGTCTTTACGGATAAGAAGGCCTATGACATCATGCTCCATACCGTAGCGTATGCGGCGATGGTCCAGACCTATGAATCCTATCTCTATGCAGTTCCGGACACTTCAACGGAAATCATTCTCTGTGCGCATAAAAGTGATGCATTCCGGCTGAAAGGCATTTCAGGCGGCTTCTATGAGGTTGAGGTCGTATCAAAACTCTATGAAACGCTGTATATGCCGATGGATGACGCGATCATCTTTTACCTGTTCCTCGGACAGGGCAACAATAACGAGCTCGGGGAGCACGAAGAGGAATTCTTCGGCACACTGGATGTGGAAGCGAACCTGGAAAAGAAGGAGGAGCTGATCGAAGAGTACGCCGAAGACCTCCGGGAATACCAGGAATACCTCGCCTCCTCCGAAGCGGAATCCTATGCTGCGGAACAGGCGTATCTTCAGGCAAGCCGGAAAGCGGCGCAGGATGCGGCAGAAGCGGCGCGCCAGCAGGTCTCGTCCGCAGCGGAAGCGGCGCAGGCTTCCGGCGAAGCCCAGTATCTGGGCAGGTTCTATATTACGCATTACTGCCACTGCCAGATCTGCTGCGGTGTCTGGGGTTCGAACGACCCCAATTACCAGGCGCACGGATCGTCGGGCATGCTGCTCCAGAGTGATTATTCGGTTGCGGTCAATCTCAGCCAGATCCCCTATGGAACACGGCTCCTGATCAACGGAAAAGAATACATGGCGGCGGATACCGGCGTGGGACCAGGCGTGATTGATATTTACCGGCAGACACATGATTATGCGCTGTCCGGCGGTGCCTATTACGCAGATGTCTATCTGCTTCCGTAAAACACACGGCAGGAAAGAGACTTTCTTTCCTGCTTTTGCGTATTTCTTATGAATTTTCTGTGTTTTTTGTGACAGACAGGAGATTCTGTGTTACAATAGATCGACTATAGTCTGTGAGGATCGAAAATGCGGAACTTTTTAAATCAGATGCAGTACAGAATGGCCCGTTTTATGAGCGGGCGCTACGGCGGACGGGACGCTTTGAATTTCTCGCTTCTGGGTGCGGCGGTTCTTCTGGATATTCTATTTATGATATTCCGGATCCCGGTGCTGACCTTTGTGTCCCTGGTACCGCTCGGCTTTGCAATCTTCAGAAGCTTCTCAAGAAATACTCCGAAGCGCTACGAAGAGAACCGGAAATACGTCAATTTCTTTAAAAACCTGTTGGCAAGAAGGACGCACCATATCTACCGCTGCCCGAACTGCAGCCAGAAGATCCGCGTTCCCCGGAAGGGCGGGAAGACGGTGGAGATCACCTGCCCGAAATGCGGCGAGCACTTCAAGAAGAAAATCTGATCCGGAGGGGCTGATTCTGTGTTCGGGTATCTTACGGCTTATCAGGACAGGCTGAGCCCGGAGGACCGGCAGATTTACCAGGGCTATTACTGCGGCCTCTGCAGGACGCTTTCCGAAAAGTACGGAAAGAAATCGGCACTGATACTGGCCTATGACCCGGTGCTTTTGGCGATTCTCTATACGGATCTTTATGAAGGGCCGGAGGACAGATCCGAACGCCGATGCTTCTATAAGGGGGCGAAAGTGCCTTTAATACGGACGGAATCTCTTGGTTTTGCTGCAGACATCAACCTGATGCTCGCGTGGCACAATTACAGCGACCAGGTATACGACAGCAGGAAGAAACAGGCGCTTCGGGCGCTTCGGTTTCTTCAGCGGGAATACCGTGAAACGGCGGAGGTCTACCCCGAAAAGGACCGGATCCTCCGCGAATACATGGAGGCCCTTCACGACTGTGAGAGAAGAGATCCGGACAACCCGGACGAAGCGGCGAACCTGACCGGCGAAATGTGCCGGGAGGTCTTTCTTCTCCGGGAGGACGAATACGCAAAATACCTCCGGCCGATGTTCTTTTATCTTGGAAAATTCATCTATCTTCTTGACGCTTTTTCGGACCTTCCCCGGGATGAGCGGAGCGGAAGCTATAATCCCTATAAAAAACTGAATGCACGCCCGGACTGTACAGAGCTGGTCCGGACACATCTGGAGAGCGTGATGGGTGCCTGTACGGACGCTTTCGAAAAACTGCCTCTCATCAAATACCGGGAAATCCTTACGAATATCCTGTATGCCGGCGTCTGGATCGGTTTCAGGAAAGCGGCCAAAGAGCGGGAAGAAAAGGAAACGGACAATGTACTTTGACCCTTATCAGGTGCTCGGCGTAACGCCTTCGGCGAGCGATGATGAAATCAAAAAAGCATATCGGACGCTCAGCCGGAAATATCATCCCGACGCGAACATCAACAACCCCAACCGGGCGCAGGCGGAAGAGAATTTCAAACAGGTGCAGCAGGCTTACGAACAGATTCTGAAAATCCGCGAACGGGAAGCGCAGAACCCCTACGGTCAGAACAGCTATGGCTCCCAGTACTCCTCCGGCTATTCGTCGGGCAATCCCTACGGGAATGCAAACAGCAATTCGTACGGCAGTTCCTACGGTTATAAGGAACAGCAGCAGGGTTTCGGCTTCGGCTTCGATCCCTTCGGCGCCTACCGCCGCGAACAGGAAGAACGCCAGAACACGCCGGTTGAATTCCAGGCTGCGGCAAACTATATCAACGCGGGACACTATCAGGAAGCCCTGAATGTCCTGAACCGGATCGAGACCCCGTACCGCAATGCGCAGTGGTATTTTATGCGGGCGGTTTCAAACAGCGGTCTCGGCAACCAGATGAATGCGCTTCAGGATGCGCGCACGGCGTGCGAGCTGGAGCCGAACAATATGCAGTACCGAAGCTTTCTGCAGCAGCTGCAGAGCGGCGGGGCATTTTACCGGCAGCGGGGTGACCAGTACGGCAGAAATGATATTTTTTCTACGGATTTCTGCCTGCCGATCTGCCTGATGTCGCTGTGCTGTCCCTGCAACGGCCCCTGTTAAGGGGGCTTCTTCAGAAGAGGGGTAGAGATGGATAAGAACAGAAGAGACCATACCCGTTTCCTGATGATCGGGTTTGCGGCTTCTCTTGTGATCGGTATTCTGTTTTTCGCGCTGAGCGCAGCGGCAACTGTGCACGACACGAAAAAGCTGATTGAGGAAGCACAGATCAGCCGCGGGGAACCGTCCGGGAAAGAGGATCAGCCGGATAAGCCGGATGAGGGTGAAACGAAGGAAGCGGAAGCCACGACGGAGGAAGCGGAAACGACGACGGAGCCTGAAAGCACCGAGCCGCAGACGACGCAGGAAGTCTATACGACGGATGCCGAATACGCGAATTTCAATGACGGCGCCATACGGGCCCTGACAGCGGAAGAGATTGCGGCAATCGAAGGCAGCACCGATACTTCACAGCGCGGCTTCGGCACCGGATTCACCGACCCGAAAAATGAGCTGGGCCGCCCGAGCTACGTGACAAGTGTGGAAGAAGACATGAAGAATGCCGGGATCAACGGCCGCTGCTTCTGTGCGGATGCGGACACGAAGAAGGCTTCGATCACCTTCCAGGCCGGTTATGAGAGCGGCCATACCGAACAGATCCTGATGCTTCTGGCCCAGAACAGCGTGAAGTCCACCTTCTATGTGACGCACGAATACGGCTGGAACAATCCGGAACTCCTGCAGAAAATCATCGACCAGGGCCATGAGATCGGCAACCACAGCTACAGTGCGCCGGAGGAGGGCATCGCGACGAAGCCGCTTCAGTACCAGATGGATGATGCGCTCCGGATGCAGTCCTATATGGAAGAAAACTACGGCTACACGATGCGGAAGTACAATTACAACTCGGGCGTCTTTACGCTGGCATCTGCGAAGATGATGTCCGAGATGGGCTACGAAGTCTGCTTCTGCAGCGTCAACTATGACGATTTCAGCGAAACCACAGAATTTGATGCGAACAGCATCCTCAATTCCCTGCTGTCCTGCGCACATAACGGCGTTGTCTACTGTTTCCACATCAACAACAAGGTGACGGCGGAAATCCTTCCCGGTCTGATCTATTACCTTCGGTCCGAGGGCTATGAAATCGTA
The DNA here is from genome assembly GCA_017543275.1 of Lachnospiraceae bacterium. Taxonomy (GTDB): domain Bacteria; phylum Bacillota; class Clostridia; order Lachnospirales; family Lachnospiraceae; genus UBA1267. Next base: position 8,332 of record JAFYGJ010000061.1, read on the forward strand.
CAGATGCCGTAATTTCTGAAAACATGCCTGTAAAACAGCCGCCGGGAACTGTCCCGGCGGCTTAGTTTTTAGAAAAAGACTTGCTTTTTACTTGATTTTCGGGTATGATATGTGGTAATCGGGGTAAAATGAGATTCCCCAGACAGAGCACTTTTGATCAGTGCGGATCGGAGGATAGATGAGCACAAATGAACTGACAAAAGCAAAGGCCAGAATTGCTGCACTTGCGGATGAAGGAAGCTTTGTGGAAATCGGCGCACGCGTCCGCGCGCGGTCTACGGATTTCTCTGCAGACTACCGCGAAGACGGCGACGGCGTTGTGACCGGCTATGCGACCATTGCCGGCAAGTTAGTGTACATTTACAGCCAGGAACCGTCTGTTTACGGCGGATCTTTAGGCGAAATGCACGCGAAAAAGATCGCGAACCTGTATGACCTGGCCATTAAGATGGGCGCGCCTGTCATCGCGCTTGTGGATTCGACGGGCGTCCGGCTTTCGGAGTCTGTAGATGCACTTCAGGGCTTCGGCAGTCTGTACCTTTCCCAGGCAAAGGCTTCCGGCCTTGTTCCGCAGATCACGGCGGTTTACGGCCGCTGCGGCGGAGGCATGGCGATCTCGGCAGGTCTTTCGGACTTTGTCTTTATGGAAGGCAAAAAGGCAGAGCTCTTTGTGAATGCGCCGAATACCCTCGACGGCAATTCGGCTGAGAAATGCGATACCTCAAAGGCTGAATATCAGAGCGCCGAGAGCGGAATCGTGGACGGGTACGGCACGGAAGACGAGATCGCGGCATCGATCCGCGCCCTTGTGGATATTCTTCCTTCCAACAATGAAGAAGCGGCTGTACAGGACAGTGCGGATGACCTGAACCGGCTGACAGCCGAGCTTGAGGGCGTAATCGACGCGAAAGCGATCATCAGCTCTGTCGCGGATTCCTATCTCTTTGTCGAAACCAGGAAAGACTATGCAAAGGACATCGTGACCGGCTTCATCCGGCTCGACGGTGTGACCGTGGGCGTTGTGGCGACGGCGGAAGAAAAGCTTTCTCCGAATGGCCTTTCGAAGGCGGCTTCCTTTGTGAATTTCTGTGACGCTTTTGAAATCCCGGTCGTGACATTCAGCGCGGCAGACGGATTCCAGGCGACAGTAGCGGCGGAGAAAGACCTTGCGAAGGCTGCTTCCGCGCTGGTATACGCGTTTGCGAATGCGACCGTTCCGAAGATCAGCGTGATCGTCGGCGATACCTACGCAAGCGCCTACACGGTGATGAACTCGAAAGCCATCGGCGCGGACATCGTTTATGCAGTCGAAGACGCTAAGATCGGCATCATGGATGCCGGTTCTGCGGCGAAGATCATCGGCGGTGAGGACCTTTCCGAGGTTGCTGCGAAATTCGACGAAAAGCAGACGGCGCTTGCGGCTGCGAACCGCGGCTATGTGGATGAACTGATCAGCATGACCACGCTCCGCAAGAATCTCCTTCTTGCGCTGGAAATGCTGTTCAACAAGCGGGATGAGATGCCGTACAAGAAACACGGTAGCCGTTAAATAAAAGGAGAGCGCGTATGAAAAAAAGAATTCTGCCGCTCTTTCTTGCGATACTGCCGGTCCTCGGCCTTACGGCCTGCAGCGAAGAGCTGAAAACGACCCTTTTGGATGCCGGAATGAACACCCTGGTCGGCATGGGCGTCGTTTTCGTGATCCTGATTCTGATCAGCCTCGTTATTTCGGCATTCCGGCTGATCAATACGGCACAGGACAAGGCGGCGAAAAGGAAAGAAGCGAAACTGACAAAAAAGACCCCTGAGGAACCCGAGATCGAAGAACCCGCTGCGATCGAGGAGGAGCAGGATGAGACGGATGATCTGGAACTCGTGGCGGTAATCGCCGCAGCGATCGCGGCTTCCGAGAACACGGATCCGTCCGGCATCATTGTGCGTTCCATCCGCAAGGTATCATCTGCAAATCATTGGAAGAGAGGATAAAGACCCATGAAGAATTATACAATTACCGTAAACGGCAATGTTTACAATGTTACTGTTGAAGAAGGCACATCTGCCGCTCCCGCTGCTGCAGCAGCACCCGCTGCGCCCGCAGCTCCCGTAAAGGCCGCTCCCGCGAAGAAGGCGGCTCCTGCCGGAAAGAAAGGCGCCGTAACGGTTGTTGCGCCGATGCCCGGCAAGATCCTCGGCGTGAAGGCCGCTGTCGGCGAGCAGGTCAAGAGCGGACAGGTGATTCTGGTCCTCGAGGCCATGAAGATGGAGAATGAAATTGTTGCTCCTCAGGATGGTACGATCGTTTCGATCGATACCGCGGCAGGCGCATCGGTAGAGGCAGGCGCAGTCCTTGCGACCATGGAGTAAAATACAGCTAAAGGAGATTTTCCGATGAACTTACTGACCACATTAGGAAATCTGCTCCAGCAGACAGCCTTTTTCAATCTGAGCTGGGGTAATTACTTAATGATAGCAGTCGCGCTGTTCTTCATGTATCTGGCCATTGCGAAAGGATATGAACCGCTGCTCCTGGTTCCGATCAGCTTCGGTATGCTGTTAGTCAATATTTATCCTGATATTATGGCCAAGCCGGTCTATGATGCAAATCATAACCTCGAACAGGCCGGCGGACTGCTGCATTATTTCTACATTCTGGACGAATGGGCGATCCTTCCGTCCCTGATCTTCATGGGCGTCGGCGCAGGAACCGACTTCGCGCCGCTCATTGCAAACCCCAAGAGTTTCCTTCTCGGAGCTGCTGCCCAGTTCGGTATCTACGGCGCTTATTTCATGGCGATCCTGATGGGCTTCAACGGCAAAGCCGCTGCTGCGATCTCGATCATCGGCGGTGCGGACGGCCCGACCTCGATCTTCCTCTGCGGCAAGCTCGGACAGACCGATTACATGGGACCGATCGCAGTTGCTGCGTACTCCTATATGTCGCTTGTCCCGATCATTCAGCCGCCGATCATGAAGGCGCTGACGACCGAGAAAGAGCGGAAGATCAAGATGGAGACGCTGCGTCCCGTTACAAAGCTTGAGAAGATTCTCTTCCCGATTATCATTACGATTGTTGTCTGTATGCTGCTGCCGACGACGGCACCGCTTGTCGGTATGCTGATGCTCGGAAACCTCTTCCATGAGTGCGGCGTGACAAAGCAGCTTTCTGAAACCGCCAGCAATGCGCTGATGTTCATCGTTGTCATCATCCTCGGCACTTCGGTCGGCGCCACGACTTCCGCGGAAGCCTTCCTGAAGATCGATACGCTGAAGATTGTTGCGCTCGGCCTGATCGCATTCGCACTCGGCACCGCAGCCGGCGTACTGTTCGGCAAGCTGATGTGCAAGGTGACGAAGGGCAAGGTGAACCCGCTGATCGGTTCAGCCGGGGTTTCGGCAGTTCCGATGGCAGCCCGTGTTTCGCAGAAGGTCGGTTCCCAGGCGGATCCCACAAACTTCCTGCTGATGCACGCGATGGGACCGAATGTCGCAGGCGTTATCGGTACAGCCGTTGCGGCCGGTACCTTCATGGCGGTATTTGGAGTCAAGTAAAGGAGAATACTTATGGAAGAAATGAAGAAAAAACCGGTTCAGATTACAGAAACCGTGCTGCGTGACGCGCATCAGTCCCTGATCGCGACGCGTATGACGACGGAAGAAATGCTGCCGATCGTCGATAAAATGGATAAAGTCGGCTACCATGCAGTTGAGTGCTGGGGCGGCGCGACCTTTGACTCCTGCCTGCGTTTCCTGAAGGAAGATCCGTGGGTGCGTCTCCGCAAGTTCCGTGACGGATTCAAGCACACGAAGCTTCAGATGCTGTTCCGCGGCCAGAACATTCTCGGCTACAACCACTACGCAGACGACGTCGTAGAATACTTTGTTGAAAAGTCGATCGCAAACGGAATCGATATCATCCGTATTTTCGACTGCTTCAACGACCTTCGGAACCTTGAGACCTGTGTCAATGCGGCGAAGCGCGAAAAGGAACGTTCCGGCAAGGGCGAGGCGCAGATTGCGCTTTCCTATACGCTCGGCGATGCCTATACGCTGGACTACTGGCGTGATACTGCAAGAAGAATTGAGGAAATGGGTGCGGATTCGCTGTGCATCAAGGACATGGCGGGCCTCCTGATTCCTTACGAAGCGGACCGTCTGGTGCGCGCTCTTCGGGAAGGCACGAAGCTTCCGATCGACATTCATACGCATTACACCTCGGGTGTTGCGGGCATGACGCTCTTAAAGTCCATCGAAGCAGGCGCCGATATTATTGACACAGCAATTTCGCCCTTTGCGATGGGTACCTCCCAGCCTGCGACGGAAGTCATGGTCAAGACCTTCGAAGGTACCCCCTACGATACCGGCCTGGACCTGAACCTCCTTTCCGAGATTGCCGACTATTTCCGCCCGATCCAGGAGAAATACCTTGCAAACGGCCGTCTGTCGCCGAAGGTCATGGGCGTCAACATCAAGACCCTCCTGTACCAGGTGCCCGGCGGAATGCTCTCAAACCTCGTATCGCAGCTCAAGGAAGCGCATGCGGAAGACAAGTACTACGATGTGCTCGAGGAGATCCCGCGCGTCCGGAAAGACCTCGGTGAACCGCCGCTTGTTACGCCCAGCTCGCAGATCGTCGGTACGCAGGCCGTCCTGAATGTGCTTCAGGGCCAGCGCTACAAGATGATCACGAAGGAAACCCGGAAGGTGCTGAAGGGCGAATTCGGCCAGACCATCAAGCCCTTCAACCCGGAAGTCCAGAAGCTTGCGATCGGCGACGAAGAGCCGATCACCTGCCGTCCCGCGGACCTGATTCCGCCGCAGCTTGACAACTACCGCAAGGAAATCAAGGACTACATCCGTCAGGATGAGGATGTCCTTTCCTACGCGCTGTTCCCGCAGGTTGCGATGGATTATTTCAAATACCGCGACGCACAGGACAAGAAAGTAGATGAGACCGTAGCAGACAAGGACAGCAAGAGCTATCCGGTGTAATCTCGAAACTCGCCTGCGGGATTGTACTGCCTCCTCAGTGACGGTTCCAAGTCACTTCGGAAGCAGCACAATAACCCTCGGCTCGGAGTTGTCTCATCCTCCACGGATGTAAAACTCGCCTGCGGGATTGTGCTGCTCCTTCGGTGACGTTTCCAAGTCACCTTAGGAGCAGCACAATAACCCTCGGCTCGGAGTTATCTCATCCTCCACGGACGTAAAAACTCGCCTGTGGGATTAAGCTGCCCCCTCGGTGACGGTTCCGGGTCACCCTGGGGGCAGTTTGATACCACAGGCTCGGAATGTACGCAGAAACGATGTACTGGTTTACAACAGGACCCGGCGGACTTCAGGAGAGCCGCCTGAGAGGTGGACTATTATGGATAAAAAAGCGATAATGGACAGGCTTGCATACGAAGGGCACAAAAAGGGCGGCTTCAACGGCACATGGCTTTATGCCGAAAACGGTGAGATCATATCAAAAGGAGCCTATGGATTCCGTGATGCAGAGAATACGCTTCCGATGCAGGAGGACAGTATTTTTGAAATGGCTTCGATCACCAAGATGTTTACGGCGACGGCAGTCATGCTTCTTGTAAGAGAGGGCAAACTGGGACTCGATGAGGAATACGCAGGATATTTTCCCGAGTATCCGTACCGCGGCGCTACAATCAGGCATCTGCTGACCCACACGAGCGGCATGCCCGATGATTTCAATACCGACCGATGGGTCGTTCCGATTCTGGAAAAAGAACACAGAATCCCCCAAAACAGCGAAATGCTCCGCTTCATCCGTGAAAGCAATGAGCCCGCCGCCTGCGCTCCCGGTGAAACGTTCCGGTATACCGATGTCGGATACACGCTTCTCGCAGAGGCGGTGGAAAAGGCCTCCGGCGTAAGGTTTGAGGAATTCCTGAAGAAAAACGTGTTTGAGCCCGCCGGCATGAAAGATTCCGGCATCTTTCACACCCGCAGAGACGGGAGACCTTCCGACCGCTTTACCCGCAACATGGTTTTCGAGGATGGCGGCTACGTTCCTTCGGACCTCTCGAAGTATGATGCCGGATATGTTGTCGGTTCGGACGGCCTGAACGGCTGCGACTACTTATACACCACTATTTTCGACATGTTTGCCTGGGACCGGGCGCTTCGTGAGGAAACGATTCTGACCCGGGAAGAGCAGATGATCATGTATACCCCGATGCGGCTCAATAATGGCAAGGCGGCAGGCGCAGATGAGGATGAGGACGGAGATGACGGATACGGTTTCGGCTGGGGAATCCAAAACGATTCTGAATTCGGACTGACCGTCAATCACAGCGGCGGCATGCCCGGCCTCGAAACCTGGTTCGAGCGTTTTGTCGACGAAGACAGGGTACTTGTGATCCTGAGCTGCCGCGACGCCGCGGACGCCAAGGCATATGACGCTTTCTTTGAAGGAATGCGCGCGGCCGTAAAGGGCCGGGAACCCGATCCGGTTCGTACCGTCGAGGAGCTTGCGGTCCGGGAACCGGACAGATCCGGGTGGGAAAACTACTGCGGGAAGTACGACTTTAGCTGCGAGGATTACCGGGTCGATGAAATCTTCATGAAAGAAGATGAACTGTACGCAAATGTGTTGTATAAAGATGGCAGCTGCGTGTATAAACTGTATCCGTTCGAAGACGGCAGTTTCGGTATGAAACGCTATTACAGCAATATTAGTTTTGGTGACGGCACGCTGAGTCTCTGGGGAGAGACCGGACATAAGCTGTAAGCGTCCGGAGCAAGTGCGATCCTGCAGGCAAGTTTGGAATATCTTGCAGTTGGGTTTCGATAGTTTCGAGCCTGCGTTGGTTTCACGAATAACTTTCGTTGATATACCCCCGAGCCGAGGGTAATCGCCGTTTCCTCCCCGGTGACCTGGAACCGTCACCGGGGAGGAAATGCGATCTCGCAGGCGAGTTTGACGAAATCCCGCAGGCGAGTTTCGAGAATCCCCCCATAGGCGGGTTCTGCGACTTTCCCCGCAGGCCGGGAATAACTGTCAAGAAAAAATGCTTGACAGACGGTTGCTTTTCGTGTATGATACGCAGGGTGGTCTCATGGAAACGATTTTTGAACGCACATTACTGTTTGATTTTTACGGAGAGCTTCTGACAGAAAGACAGCAGGAAATCTACGAAGACGTCGTCATGAACGACATGTCGCTGTCGGAAGCTGCCGAAGCCTACGGGATCTCCCGCCAGGGGATTCACGATACGCTGCGGCGCTGCGAACGTGCGATGCAGGAGATGGAACAGAAGCTGCATGCCGTGGAGCAGTTCGAAAAGGTGCGCAGAGCCGTGGAATCCATGGACCGGATCCTCACAGATCCGGGGAACGGAATTCCGGAGGAAACAAATGAGAAGCTCCGCGGACTCACCGCAGAGATCATGAGAGATATAGGGTGAATTTATGGCTTTTGAAAGCTTATCCGAAAAATTCCAGAAAATATTCAGCGGCCTGAAAGGAAAGGGCAAACTCACGGAAGCCGACGTCAAGGCAGCGATGCGTGAAGTCCGGATGGCGCTTTTAGAAGCGGACGTGAGCTTCAAGGTTGTAAAGCAGTTCGTTGCAGCGGTGCAGGAGCGCGCGATCGGCGAAGACATCATGAACGGACTGAATCCCGGACAGATGGTCATCAAGATCGTCAACGAGGAAATGATCCGGCTCATGGGCTCGGAAGGCGCAGAACTGAAACTGAGACCGGCAAGTGAAATCACGGTCATCATGCTTCTCGGCCTTCAGGGCGCAGGTAAGACGACCATGGCCGCAAAGCTTGCGAAGAAGCTGATGCGGAACGGCCGGAAGCCGCTTCTTGCGGCACTCGACGTTTATCGTCCGGCAGCAATCAAACAGCTGCAGATCAACGGGGAACGGGCCGGTGCGCCGGTTTTCACGATGGGCGACCAGAACAGGCCTGCGGATATTGCGCGTGCTGCGGTTTCGCATGCGAAGCAGAACGGCTGCAATGTTGTGATCCTGGATACCGCCGGACGTCTGCACATCGATGATGACATGATGCAGGAACTTCTGGATATCAAAGCTGCAGTTGACGTCACGACATCGGTACTCGTTGTCGATGCGATGACCGGCCAGGACGCGGTGAATGTCGCGGCTTCCTTCAATGATACGATCGGCATCGACGGTGTCATCCTGACAAAACTGGACGGCGATACCAGGGGCGGCGCGGCGCTTTCCATCCGGGCTGTGACAGGAAAACCGATCCTGTATTCGGGCATCGGCGAGAAGCTTGACGACCTGGAGCAGTTCTATCCGGACCGCATGGCCTCCCGGATTCTCGGTATGGGTGATGTGCTGACGCTGATTGAAAAGGCAGCGCAGGAAGTCGACTACGAGGACGCGGACAAGCTCAGCAAGAAAATGATGAAGGGCAAGTTCGATTACGACGACTATCTTGCCCAGATGCAGCAGATGCAGAAAATGGGCGGAATCGGCGCAATCATGAACATGCTCCCGGGCTCGGGTTTCATGGGGCTCGGCAAAATGAAGGGCAATATGCCGGATCCGGATGAGTCCGAAAAGCAGCTCAAGAAGATCGAGGCGATGATCTATTCCATGACGCCCTACGAGCGTTCGCATCCGGATGCGCTGACACCGCAGCGGAAGATCCGCATCGCAAAAGGCGCAGGCCTTTCAATGGATCAGGTGAACCGCATGGTCAAGCAGTTCAATGAGAGCCGGAAAATGATGAAGCAGATGACCGGCATGATGAAGGGAAAGCGCGGGAGATTCAAACTGCCTTTCTGAAACAATATGACAAAGGGTACAGACGGAGTATTCCGTTTACCATAAATAACAAAATTTTCCTGAGGAGGAAACCACAAATGGTCAAGTTAAGATTAAAGAGAATGGGCAAGAAGAAAACCCCTTACTACCGCATTGTCGTCGCTGATGCGAAATCCCCGAGAGACGGCAGATTCATTGAGGAAATCGGAATCTATGATCCGAACCAGGAACCCTCTCTGGTAAAGGTAGATGCAGACGCCGCCAAGAAATGGCTTGCAAACGGGGCACAGCCCACGGAGACCGTCGCGAGACTTCTGAAGAATGCCGGTATCGAGTAAGTTTGTTCCATCACCACTTGAGGAGGTATCACAATGAAGGAATTAGTTGAGACGATTGCAAAAGCTTTGGTGGATGCACCGGATCAGGTAGTTGTGACGGAGCAGGTGAGCGAAAAAGGCGTTCTCCTGACACTGCAGGTTGCGCAGTCGGATATCGGCAAGGTCATCGGCAAGCAGGGCAAGGTCGCGAATGCGATCCGCTCGGTTGTGAAGGCGGCCGGCATCCGCAAGGGCGTTCATGTCATGGTGAACATCGAGTAAGCAGCTGTTTTTTAGGGACGGGTTTTGCCGGTCCCTGAAATGCGGCAGCGCCTTGGAAAACGAAATGGAAGAGGAATATTTACGGATCGGCGTGATAACCTCCCCTCACGGGATCCGCGGAGAAGTGAATGTTTATCCGACCACCGACGATGTGCGGCGCTTTTCGCAGGTGAAGAGCGTAACCGTGGACCGGCAGGGGAAACTGCTGCGCATGGACATCACCGGAGTCAAGCAGTTTAAAGGCATGGTCATTCTCGGGCTCTCGGGCATCCGGGACCGGAATGAAGCGGAACTTTACCGCAATGCGGAGGTGCTGATTTACAAGTCGGAATCTCCGAAAGAAGAAGGCCGCTATCTTGTCTGCGATCTTCTCGGCATGACTGTATACGATGAACAGGGGAACGAGATCGGTGAAATATCCGATGTGCTTTTCACCGGGGCGAACAGCATCTATGAGGTGCAGCGGCCCGGGAAAAAGGATCTTCTCCTTCCGGCAATTCCGGATTGTATCCGGAAGGTTGATGTTGAGAACAAGCGGATGACGGTATATGTGCTGCCGGGACTGGAGGATCTGTAATGCATTTTTATGTGCTGACTCTGTTTCCGGAACTGATTCAGACGGTAGTGTCTGAAAGCATCATCGGCCGTGCGCAGAAAAAGGGACTGCTGTCCGTGACGGCTGTGAATATCCGGGACTATTCGGAGGATGAGCGGCATCACCATGTTGACGATTACCCCTACGGCGGCGGAAGAGGAATGCTGATGCAGGCATCTCCGGTCGTGTCCTGCTGCCGGGATGTGCTTCAGAAAACCGGTGCCGGGACGCGTGTGATCTACATGAGTCCCCAGGGAAAGACCTTTGACGAGGAAACTGCCAGGGAACTTTCGCAGGAGGAGAACCTGATTTTCCTCTGCGGCCATTATGAGGGCATCGACGAGCGGGCAATCGAGCTCTGCGTGACAGATGAAATCTCGATCGGGGATTATGTACTGACCGGCGGCGAGCTGCCGGCTCTTGTGATGATCGATGCCATATCCCGGCTGGTGCCGGGGGTTCTTCGGGAAGGATCCGCTTCAGAGGAGAGCTTTTCGGGAAACCTTCTTGAATATCCGCAGTATACGCGGCCGGAGGAATTCATGGGCCTTCGGGTACCGGAAATCCTGCTTTCGGGCCATCACGAAAATGTCGAAAAATGGCGCAGGAAGCAGCAGATCAAACGGACCTATGAGCGCCGGCCGGAACTCCTTTCCGGTGCTGAACTCACGAAAGAAGAGAAGCGGTATCTTGCGGAACTGAAAAAAGAGGATTGTGAATGATTTCTTATGCGGCAAACGGCAGGATCAGCGGAGTCTGGATCGTGAGCCGGCTGCTTTCTCAGAAACTGATCTGTGCGGGCGAGCGGGACATTACATATGATGCGGGAAAAAGGACAATCCGGGGACTGCAGTTCTCGGAGGAACTGAAGTCCGATCTTGACATCATGGAGGATTTCCGGACAGTCGCACGGAATGTGCTTATGCTGTATTTCTTCGCAGAAGGGCAGGAATATCTCCGGGTACCTGTGGCGGATGTAGCGCTTTCGTATCATGAAACGCTTCATTTCGAGGATATTTCGGGAATTTCGCTGCTGCAGATGGTTTCGGATCAGCATATCCGCATCTGGTTTGATGACGAGGAAACGGAAGTTTACGCGGAACGGGGCTTTCTCATGGCCGTGCCGGATGCCGAAGAGCTTCTTCGGGATTTCGTGCGGATGATCTTTCTGTTCGGCAGTGAAACCGGTCCTTCCAGGATTCTGGTCCGCGAAAAGCAGGAAATTGACACGAGAGAACTATCACCGGATCTTACGATCAGTTACGGGCCCGATTCCCTGTCCGTGGGCGGTTCCGGCTCGGAACTGGCCTATCTTTACATTGAGGACGAGGATTCGCCGGGAGATGCAGAGTCGCTTGTAACGGAAGAAGTGGAATCGACGCTTCTTCGGCTTCATCAGATGATGCAGGACATTGACGATGCATCCGATTCTGCGAATCAGGATTCGTCCCGTTTCGGACTTTCCTTTGATGAGGGGAAGAGCATTCTGTTCGGCGACAGCTACGCTGTCGTTCCGGACGGCTTTCTGGTATCGGTGGATCTTTCCGGAAAGGAATGCCGTATGTGGCTTCCGAATCCCGAAAACCCGGAGGAATGGGAAGCATCCCTGTTCTCGGTACAGCTTTCGGAAGATTCGGAATCCTGCGGAAAGGAAGCGCTTTCTACAGAATCCCGGGAGGGACAGAGTTTCCGGGTCGAGCGGGTGGTTCAGAATCAGGACCACGGCCTTCATGCGGTGATCCGCATGATCGGCGTCCCGGATGATGTGCTGGAGAAGGCACGCGGGGCGGCGGAAAAGCTGCTTCAGTATATTTCCTTCGGAGAGAACCGTACCGAAGCATGACAAAAGGAGAAGGATGAATAAAGTAAAAGTCAGCACACTCGCGAAAAAGATGGGGCTTCGGAACCTGACGCCCGATCTGAATTTGGAGGAGCGCTTTATCGAGTCTCCGGATATCAACCGTCCGTCTCTGCAGTTCGCAGGTTTCTGGGATTACTACGACACGATGCGCGTGCAGATTGTAGGTCTGGTGGAATACACCTATCTGCAGAAGATGGATCCCGAAATCCGGACGAAAATGTATCATGATTTCATGGGAAAAGGCTGTCCGGCCATTATTTTCGCGCGGACGCTGTATCCGGACGAAATCCTGCTGCAGCTTGCGAATGAGGCGGGCATCCCGATCCTTCTGACGGATCAGAGCACATCCATTATCACGGCGGAGGTTATCCGCTGGCTGCATGTGCAGCTCGCGCCGATGATTTCAATCCACGGCGTCCTGGTCGATGTTTACGGCGAGGGTGTTCTGATCACCGGCGAATCCGGCATCGGAAAATCCGAGGCCGCGATCGAGCTCATCAAGCGCGGCCACCGTCTCGTTTCGGACGATGTCGTGGAAATCCGCAAGGTTTCGGACGATTCCCTGATCGGTTCCGCCCCGGAAATCACGCGGCATTTCATTGAGCTTCGGGGTATCGGCATCATCGATGTCAAGACCCTGTTCGGCGTGGAATCCGTGAAAAACACGCAGGCGATCGATCTCGTAATCCAGCTTGAAGACTGGAGAAAAGAGACGGAATACGACCGGATGGGCATTGAGGACCAGTATATCGAATATCTCGGAAACCGGGTCGTGTGCCATCATCTGCCGGTCCGTCCCGGCCGGAACCTCGCGATCATCGTGGAGGCAGCGGCAGTCAACCACCGCCAGAAGAAGATGGGCTACAACGCGGCGCACGAGCTGTACCAGCGTGTCCAGGACAATCTGCTCAGAAAAGAAAAGGATGAGCCGGATGAATTTTTCTACTAAGCTGCGGGAACGCTTCCCGGGGGCGGAAATCCGGGAAAATGTTCCGCTCGGGAAAATGACGACCTTCCGCTGCGGGGGGAACGCGGCATGTTTCGTGAGCCCCAAGGATGCAGGGGAGCTTTCGGAACTCCTGACATTCCTTCGGGATGAAGGAGAAGCGGTCTTTCTTCTGGGACGCGGAAGCAATATTCTGGTAAGCGACAGCGGTTTTTCGGGAACAGTCCTGTCGATGCGGGAGCACTTTTCGGATATCGCCGTATCGGACGACGGGAAGATCCGTGCAGGATCCGGCGCACTGATGCCGGATGTTTCACGCGCGGCGCTTTCCCGGGGTCTTTCCGGGCTGGAATTCATGGCCGGAATCCCCGGAACAATCGGCGGCGGCGTGCGGATGAACGCAGGCGCTTACGGATCGGAAATCCGGGACATCATACTGGAAGCGACGCTCCTTCTTCCGGATGGAACCGTACGGTATTTTAAAAAAGATGAGCTGGCGCTTTCATACCGGCACTCCCGGATCCCCGAGCTTTCGGCTGTTGTAATCGAAGCAGTTTTTCAGGGAATCCCGAAGAAAACCGAAGAGATCCGTGCCAGGATGGACGATCTTCAGCAGCGGCGCCGGGACAAACAGCCCTTAAATTACGGCTCCGCGGGCAGTACATTCAAACGCCCGGAAGGCTATTTTGCCGGCAAACTGATCCAGGATGCCGGGATGAAGGGCTTTCGGATCGGTGATGCGGTGGTTTCGGAAAAACATGTCGGCTTCGTTGTCAATTTGGGCTCGGCCTCGTCATCCGATGTGTACCGCGTCATCAGTGCGGTACAGCGGGAGGTCATGCGGCAGTTCTCGGTGCGTCTCGAGCGGGAAGTAATTCTTTTGGGGGATTTCCCGGAAGAGGATGCTCCGGTTGATGCAGTCAGTCAGGAGGAGAGCGATGTCATTTTCAGCTGACGTGAAGGCGGAACTCTCTAAGATCATGCCCGAGAAGGATCACTGTGTGCGCGCGGAACTTTCGGCTTTTCTTTCGCCGGAAGAAGCGCTTGCGGATCCCGAACTCGTGCGCCGGCCCTGCTGTAGGAAGGCTTTCCTTCGGGGACTGTTCCTGCGGTCTGGTTCGATCAATGATCCGGAGAAGATGTACCACCTCGAAATCGTCTGCGACAGCAGGAGTTTCGCGATCCGCCTGAAGGAAATTTTAACTTCTTATCAACTTCGCGCAAAAATAGTTGATCGGAAGGGGCACTTTGTGGTATATTTAAAAGACAGCAGCCAGATTGCTGATTTTCTGGCGCTGATCCAGGCGAATGTTTCCCTGTTCAGCCTGGAGAACACCATGGTGGTCAAGGATGTCCGCAATACCGTCAACAGGAGGGTGAACTGTGAGACGGCGAACATCAAGAAAACGGTGTCGGCTTCCCTGTCCCAGATCGAGGCAATCGAATACATCCGGGATCATATCGGCTTTGAAAAGCTGCCGGAGAACCTTCGTGAAACCGCACGCCTGAGACTGGAAAACCCGGACGATTCCCTGCAGGATCTCGGCCTGAAGCTGAATCCGCCGGTCGGAAAGTCCGGAATGAATCACCGCTTAAGGAAGCTTAAAAAGATCGCAGAAGAGGAGAAATTATGAAAACATCAACTGTTACCGTAGGACTTAACGGGCTTAATGCGCATGAAATTGCGATGTCAGTTCAGACGGCAAGCCTTTTTTCGTCGGAGATTCATCTTGCAGACGGAGACCGCAGGATGAATGCGAAAAGTATTATGGGCATGATGGCACTCGGCCTTGCGCTCGGTGATGATGTAACGATTGAAGCGAACGGCCCCGATGAGGAAGAGGCGGTTCAGGCTATGGCCGCATACCTTATGGGGACAAACGGCACGCTTTAAGCGGATAAGGGGGAGACTTTCTCTGGGAGGAAGCCTCCCCTTTCATGAATCGTTTTTTAGGAAAGTGAGGATCGCAAAGTGACAGATGAACGGCTTATGATGTTCCGGGAAAAGATGGCGGAGACAAACACAGCGGTTTATATCGTCCCGACGGCGGATTTTCATGAGTCTGAATATGTCGGCGACTATTTCAAGGCCCGCGCATTCCTGACCGGCTTTTCGGGATCGGCGGGAACGGCCGTCGTGACGCAGGATTCGGCGGTTCTTTTCACGGACGGAAGATATTTTATCCAGGCGGAACGGGAGCTTGAAGGATCGGGCTTTACACTTATGCGGATGGGGGAGAAGGACGTCCCGACCCTTACCGAATATGTGCGTTCGGTGCTTCCCCCGGAGGGCGTGATCGGGTTTGACGGCCGGACCATGAATGCTGCCGAAGGCGAGAAGCTTCTTGCGATTGCCGAAGAAAAAGGCGGATCGCTTTCGGTTTCGGAGGATCTTGTGGATCAGATCTGGCCGGACCGTCCGCAGCGCGCAAGAAGCCGCGCACGCGTGCTTTCCGAAGAATATGCCGGCGAGACCGTGCAGGAGAAGATCGCGCGTATCCGCGCGAAAATGAAGGAATACGGGGCGGCAATTCACATCCTGACGACTTTGGATGATATCGCATGGCTCCTGAATATCCGCGGC
Organism: Lachnospiraceae bacterium; assembly: GCA_017543275.1. Lineage (GTDB taxonomy): Bacteria > Bacillota > Clostridia > Lachnospirales > Lachnospiraceae > UBA1267. The sequence goes on from JAFYGJ010000061.1 coordinate 23,674, forward strand.
AGCGACGTCCGTCACTGGCCGGTCGTGCTTTCGTACCTGATGCTGACCGAGAAGGGCTGCGTCCTGTACATTTCCGGGGCGGCGCTGACGGATGAGGTGAAAAAGCACCTTGCCGAGAACCGGGTTTCGACCGCGCCTTATGAGGATATTTACAAGATCGCCGATATGCTGAATACAAAGCATATGGGAACCGTGCTTCTTGATAAAAAGAAAGTCAATTACCGGATTGTTTCGGCAGTTTCCGGGGCCAATGAGATTCTGGACCGGCCGAATCCGACCGTGCTGATGAAGGCCGTGAAAAATGAAACGGAAATCCGGAATATCCGCGCCGCACATGTGAAGGACGGCGTCGCAATGGTGCGGTGGCTGTACTGGCTGAAGAATACCATCGGTACGGAGGAACTCACGGAAATCAATGCTTCGGACCGGCTGGAGCAGTTCAGAAGAGAGCAGGAAGGTTTTGTGGATCTCTCCTTCGGAACGATTGCGGCCTACCGGGACAACGCGGCGATGATGCACTATTCTGCAAAGGAAGAGAGCGCGGCCGTACTTCAGCCGGAGCATTTCCTTCTCGTCGATTCAGGCGGGCATTATCTGGAGGGTTCAACGGACATCACGAGAACCGTCGCTCTGGGACCGCTCACAGAGCGGGAAAAAGAGCTGTTCACGACCGTTCTCCGGAGCAACCTGAACCTCGCGGCGGCGAAATTCCTTTATGGCTGTACCGGTCAGAACCTTGATGTTCTGGCGCGGGGACCGCTGTGGGAGCTCGGGCTTGACTATAAATGCGGCACCGGGCACGGCATCGGGTATCTTCTGAACGTGCACGAGGCGCCGAATGGCTTCCGCTGGAAACAGGTGGCGGAACGGAATGATTCCGCGGTTTTTGAGGCCGGAATGGTGACGACGGATGAGCCGGGCGTCTACATCGAGGGAGAGCTCGGCATCCGGACTGAAAACGAACTCCTCTGTGTGAAGGCGGAGGAGAATGAATACGGGCAGTTCATGGAATTCGAATGCGTGACACTCTGTCCGATCGATCTTGAGGCGGTGATTCCCGCGATGCTGACAAAGCGCGAGAAGAAACTGCTGAACGACTATCATGAAAAGGTATATCAGGAGCTTTCGCCGTACCTTCCCCGGGAGGAACAGCTGTGGCTTCGCTATCAAACAAGGGAGGTATAAACGATGGAAAAGAAAAATGCATGGACTTCGTACAGGAAGAGAGAGACAAAGACGGTTCTTTCGCTGAATGAGGACTACAAAAAGTTCCTTTCAGCATCCAAGACCGAACGCCTTGCTGCAGAAAACAGCATTATAGCGGCAGAAAAGGCGGGCTTCGTGAATCTTCAGACGATCATTGCGGAAGGTCGGGAAATCAAACCCGGCGACAAGATCTATGCGGTCTGGATGAAGAAAACCGCCGCGCTTTTTGTGATCGGCGAGGAACCGTTGACTGCGGGCATGAACATTCTCGGCGCGCACATCGACTCTCCGCGGCTTGACATCAAGCAGGTCCCGCTGTACGAGGACAAGGAATTTGCCTATCTTGACACGCATTATTACGGCGGCATCAAGAAGTATCAGTGGGTGACGCTGCCCCTTGCAATTTACGGTGTCATTGTGAAGAAGGACGGAACCGTTGTGAATGTCGCAGTCGGCGACAAGGACGGCGATCCGGTGCTCTGCATCACGGATCTTCTGCCGCATCTCGGAGCGGACCAGATGAAGAAGGGCGCTGCGAACGTCATCGAGGGCGAGGACCTGAATGTTATGATCGGTTCGCGTCCCCTGGAGGGCGAGGAGAAAGAAGCCGTCAAAGCCCAGCTTCTGAAGTTCTTCAAGGATACCTACGATATTGAAGAAGATGATTTCCTTTCGGCAGAACTTGAAATCGTACCCGCCGGTGCGGCCAGAGACCTCGGCTTCGACCGTTCGATGGTGATCGGCTACGGCCACGATGACCGCGTCTGTGCATATACTTCGCTTCGCGCGATTCTGGAAACCCCGGCGCCGAAGAAGACCGCCGTCTGTCTCCTGACCGACAAGGAGGAGATCGGCTCTGTCGGCGCGACCGGCGCACAGTCCTTCTTCTTTGAGAATACGGTGGCAGAGATCCTGAACCTCATGGGCGAGACCAATAACCTCGCGGTACGGCACGCACTCAGCAGATCCCGTATGATCTCATCTGACGTTTCCGCAGGCTTCGATCCGATCTATCCGGGCGTCAACGAATCAAAGAACAGCGCGTTCTTGGGGCACGGCATCTGCTTCAATAAATTCACCGGCGCAAGAGGAAAGAGCGGCAGCAACGATGCGAATGCGGAATATGTTGCCGTCATCCGGAAAATCATGGATGACAACAAGGTTGCTTTCCAGACCTGTGAACTCGGTAAGGTTGATCAGGGCGGCGGCGGAACCATCGCCTACATCTCCGCAAAGTACGGGATGGAAGTCATCGACGCCGGCGTTCCGGTGCTGTCGATGCATGCACCCTGGGAAGTCGTTTCGAAGGCGGATGTCTATGAGGCAGTCAAGTGCTACAAGGCTTTCCTGAAGGATGCGTAAAACGGACGGATAAATAAGTATGGAATCAAAACTGATCCTGGCGTCGGGCTCTCCCCGGCGCCGGGAACTTCTTAACCGGGCTGGTGTTTCTTTTACCGTACGTGTGAGTGCGGCGGAGGAGAACTATACCGCAGAAGAACCTTCGGAAATCGTGCGGGAACTTTCGCGAAAGAAAGCGGAAGCTGTTGCGGAAGAAATCCTGAAGGAACGGGCAGCGTGTCCGGAATCGGAGGACAGACAGACGGCCTGCATTGTTCTCGGTGCGGACACGGTTGTCGCTGTCGATGGCCGGATTCTCGGAAAGCCGGCGGACGACCGGGAAGCGCGGGAGATGATCCGAAGCATTGAGGGCAGGGCACATGAAGTCTATACGGGTGTTCATATGATCCGGATCGCGCCGGAAGCTTCGGGCTGCGTCAGGCTTTCGGACTGCGAAACCCGGAATTTCTCCGAATGCACGCTGGTGCATGTCGTGCCGCTGACGGCGCAGGAGATCCGGGATTATGTCGCCTGCGGCGAGTCTCTCGACAAGGCAGGCGCCTATGCGATCCAGGGCGCTTTCGGGAAGTACATTGACCGCTTTGAAGGCGATTACGAAAACGTGATCGGCCTTCCGGTGACGCGGGTGCTTCGCGAACTCCGGTCGTTGTCGGAGGAGGAAGAAGATGAATGAATTGACAGCCGAACTGATCCGGGAAAAACTCCCGTCGATCGGGGCGGATTACAACAAATTCGATCGCGGAAGGCTGTTCCTTGCCGCCGGATCCTATGGGATGGCCGGCGCGGCAGTCCTTTCGGGGCGTGCGGCTCTGCGTGCAGGTGTCGGCTATCTTGACATGGCAGTCCCTGAATCCATCTATCCGATTGTGACCGCCGCGATTCCGGAGGCAGTCTGCACCATTTACCGGGAGGATGATCCGGAAGACCTGCAAAGTAAAATTTCGGATGGAGTCCGGAAGGCAACGGCCGCTGCAGCCGGACCGGGACTCGGAAAAAACCGGAACATCGTGATGCCGGTTCTTCTGGAACTTTCCGGAGAAAAACTCCTTCTTGATGCGGACGGACTGAATTATCTTTCGGAACAGAGGCCGGCGCGGGATTCGATCCGTTTTTCGGAGCTGGCGCTGACTCCGCATACGGGAGAGATGGAAAGGCTGATCCAAAAGACCCGCTCAGAGATCGAAAATGACCGTTTTTCGGCGGTTTCCTGCTGCGCACGGGAATTTCATGCCTGCACGCTCCTGAAGGGCAGAAACACGCTGATTTCGACGCCTCACGGCGATGTGCGGATGAATCCGACCGGAAATGCCGGGCTCGCGCGCGCAGGATCCGGAGATACGCTGACCGGTATCGTCGGGGCCCTGATGGCGCAGGGCATGAGCGCGTACGACGCACTGTGCGCAGGCGCATGGATCCACGGAACGGCAGGAGATCTGTGCCGCGAAGAATACGGAATCCGTTCATATCTTCCGGAGGATCTTACAGAGATGCTCCCGCAGGTCTTTTCGATGCTGGAAAAGTGACGAATCTTTCGGCAGATTTACCGCTTTAGCATGGTAAACTGCCGAAATTTTCTTTTCCGGTTGACATTCGGGAAGAATCTAATACAATATTTAACATATATTCTTTTGACTAAGAGGAGCGGAAGCATGAACAAGGAAAACATCAAAAAAGTCGTTCTGGCCTATTCGGGCGGACTGGACACCTCGATTATTATTCCCTGGCTGAAGGAGAATTACAATAACTGTGAAGTCATCGCCGTTTCCGGCAACGTCGGGCAGGCGGATGAACTGGAAGGGCTTGAAGAGAAGGCCCTCGCGACCGGCGCGAGCAAGCTTTACGTGCTGGATCTCACAGATGAATTCGTCAATGACTATATCATTCCGACCATGCAGGCCGGCGCAAAGTATGAGGAATACCTTCTTGGCACTTCCTTTGCCCGCCCGCTGATCGCGGAAAAACTTGCGAAAATCGCGCTTGAAGAGGGCGCCGATGCGATCGCGCACGGCTGCACCGGCAAGGGCAACGACCAGGTCCGGTTTGAACTGGCGATCAAGTCGGTTGCGCCGAATATGCCGGTCATCGCGCCCTGGCGTGAGTGGTCGATCAAATCCCGCGAAGAGGAGATTGATTACGCGGAAGCGCACAATGTGCCGCTTCGGATTACGCGTGAGACCAACTACTCGAAAGACAAGAACATGTGGCACCTGTCGCATGAAGGCCTGGATCTCGAGGATGCCGGCAACGAGCCGCAGTATGAGAAGCCTGGTTTCCTGGAAATGGGCGTATCGCCGCTTGAAGCGCCGGACGAGCCGGAGTATATTACGCTCGAATTCGAGCAGGGCGTTCCGGTTGCGCTGAATGAGGAGAAGATGTCCGCAAAGGATATTATCCTGAAGCTGAATGAGATCGGCGGAAAGAACGGCATCGGCCTTCTTGACATCATCGAGAACCGTCTCGTCGGCATGAAGTGCCGCGGCGTTTACGAGACTCCCGGCGGAGAAATCCTGTATTTTGCACACAATTATCTGGAATCTTTAACGCTCGACAAGATGACGATGCACAAGAAGCAGGAGCTATCGATCACTTTTGCGGAACTTGTCTACAACGGCCAGTGGTTCACGCCGCTTCGGGAAGCGCTTTCGGCCTTCGTCACCTCCACACAGAAGCATGTGACCGGTAAGGTTCGCCTGAAACTCTACAAGGGCAATATCATCAAGGCCGGTGTGTGGTCCGACTGGGCTCTGTACTCGGAAGAACTTGCGACCTTCGGCGAAGATGACGTTTACAACCAGGCAGATTCCGCCGGCTTCATCAACCTCTTCGGTCTGCCGATCAAGGTTCAGGCTGAGGTAGCCAAAAAGAATCAGCAGTAAAATTTCATGGGGACCGATGGCAGTTCCAGATTTGGCTAAACTCGCCTGCGTGATTGTACTGCCCCTCGGTGACGGTTTTAGGTCACCTCGGAAGCAGCACAATTACCCTCGGCTCGGGTTGATTTATGCCTAAAGCGGAATCAGAGCCATCGGTCCCCATGATTTACGCTGTTTCAGGTTTAGAAGCAGATATGTCTTCCGGATCAAGCGGTATCAGTTTGACGGAAGCAGTATGTAAGAGAAGGAGATCAGTATGGCCAAGATGTGGGCGGGACGCACTGCCGGGATTACAGACAGCTATGCGGATGAACTGAACAGCTCGATCGGTGTGGACCAGCGGATGTTCCGGCAGGATATCCGGGGCAGTATCGCGCATGCGAAGATGCTGAAAAAGCAGGGGATCATCGCGGAATCGGACGCGGATCAGATCGTCATAGGCCTTGAACAGATTCTTTCGGATCTTGAATCCGGCGCGCTTTTGATCGATGAAGGCGCGGAAGATATCCATATGTTTGTGGAGCAGATCCTGACCGAGCGGATCGGAGATGCCGGGAAGAAGCTGCACACGGCGCGCTCGAGAAATGACCAGGTAGCGCTGGATGTGCGTCTGTACCTTCGGGATGAGATCGCTGAGATTCAGGAGATTACCCGCAGTCTTATTGCCGCCGTTTGCGACCGGGCGGAAGAGTACGCAGAAACGATTATGCCCGGCTACACGCATCTGCAGCGCGCCCAGCCGATTACCTTCGGCCATCTTCTCTGTGCCTATGCGATGATGTTTCTTCGGGATCTCGAGCGCCTCTCAGACTGCGTGAAGCGCATCAATGTTTCCCCGATCGGCTCCTGCGCCTTTGCCGGAACGACTTACGACACGGACCGCTTCTATGAGGCGGAGCTTCTGGGCTTTTCCGATGTCTGCCGCAACTCCATCGACGGCGTTTCGGACCGGGATTTTATCCTTGAGCTTCTTTCGGATCTGTCGATTCTCGCCATGCACCTGTCGCGCTTTTCGGAAGAGATTGTGCTTTTCAGCAGCTGGGAATTCAAATTCATCGAGCTTTCCGACGAATACACCACCGGATCCTCCATCATGCCGCAGAAAAAGAACCCCGATATGGCGGAGCTGTGCCGCGGCAAAGCAGGCCGTATTTACGGGGATCTGATGGCGATGCTGACGATTATGAAGGGTCTGCCGCTGGCCTACAACAAGGACATGCAGGAGGACAAGGAGCGCGTCTTCGACGCCTGTGACAATGTGAAGCTCTGCCTCACAGTTTTTACCGGCATGATCCGGACGCTTCGCGCCGTCCCGGAACGGATGCGCACTGCCGCAGCAGGCGGCTTTATCAACGCAACAGATCTCGCTGACTACCTTGTCAGCCGCGGGCTTCCCTTCCGTTCGGCCTACAAGATCTCCGGCGAAATCGTGGCTTTCTGCATCCGTGAGAACCAGACTCTCGAATCCCTTCCGCTCCCGAAATACCTTGAATTCTCCGAGGCTTTCGATGATTCCGTCTATGACGCCGTAAACCTCGAGCGCTGCGTCGCCCGCCGTACGAGTTTCGGCGGGACCAGTCCCGACTCCGTCCGAAACCAGATCGCATGGGTCCGGAGCATCATCGGGGACTGAACCCCTCCGCACTTCCACTTACAACTCCTCGCCCGGCCGTTTCTCTTCGGCCGGGCTGGAGCGGAGTATTGATGATGCGGGGTTCAGTCCCCGATGACATTTTTGATGAGGACCGGCTCGGAGGCGTAGTTGTAGGCACTGACAGCTACCTGGCCGAAGGAGCGCGAGGCGTGAAGGATCTTGCCGTCGCCCATGTAGAAGGCGACGTGGTCAATCTCGCCGTAGGGGTCCGTATAGAACATCAGATCGCCAGGCTTTGCGTCGGCGAGCCTGACTTCATAGCCGCGGGTTGCGAGCTGGCGGGAGGTACGGTCGAGTCCGATACCGAGCGCGTTTTTGAGGCACTGCTGGACGAAGCTGGAGCAGTCGATGCCGTATCCTTCGAGACTTTCCCCGCCCATTTTGTAGGGAATCCCGATGAACTGTTCCGCATAGCGGAAGAGCTTCTGCCGCTTCTCGGAAGTACCGGAAACCGCAGTCCAGGGCATGGCTTCCACGAGGTACCAGCCGGGTTCTGCGAAATCCTTGCTGATGTAGCCGTCGGTATTGTTGATGCGGATCTTGTACCATTCGCCGAGGTCTTCGTCAACGGTCAGGTGGTCGGCGGTTCCAAGCTGGGTCCAGACTTCGTAGTCGAGCCCGGGGCCGGTGCGGACATTCAGGCGTTCCGCGATAATGTGGACCATTTCGACCGCGACGGAGGGGGCAAAGGCACGCGCTTCATCGCCGGTGATGATGTAGCTGCCTGAAACGAAGCCCTCAATCCCGCCGGACTGAATACGATACCAGCCATCGCCCGCATCTTCTAAAATTTCGCCGCCTGCATCTTTCGTCAGTTTTCCGATAATTGCGCCTTCCGTGGAGGGGGCATTCCGGATATTCAGGTAATTGTTGACCTTCGATGCGATGAACATATTGGAATAATGATTCAGCACATCGAGCGCGGCATCCGGATCGGGGGCTGCGGTTGTTTCATCGACGGGGAGGGTATAATCCTTCGGCGCTTCGGTGGAAAAGTCTGCCCGGACGGTCTCAGAAGGGTAGGCATCGGACTCATCGATGGGCATAAAAACATCGCCCGGAGTTTTGTTTTCAGCGCAGGCGGAAAAACACAGGGCGGCAGCTAAGATCAGGATCAGGATGCAGAATGGAATCGGACGCTTCATGAAATACTCTGAACGGGAACACATAAAACCAACCGGCCGATGAAACACAGGATGTAGTAGCAGAACGGCCGGAATGTATCAAGCAGTAGTGTTTATTGTAATACAGAATTCTGAAAAAGTAAAGAAGAATCGGAACGAAAAACAAAGAAATTTTCCGTGTCAGAAAAGCGGCGGAAGATGTCCGGAAACGGACTTTTTTTGCATCTTTGGGTACTTTTTTATGTTGAAGAACCCGGGAGACTGTGTTAAACTGTAATAGATTGTGATGATAAGCGGTTCAGATACAAAACCGCCGTCGGTTTCCGGCGTAAAGAGAGCCGAGAAGAGGCTCTGAAGGAGGCATAAAATTGGCGGAGAGAAAAAGAAAACTGTCACTGGCACTGGATTCGGTGCCTTTCGGAACGGAAGAACAGAACGCGGAATGGATGAAGATGCGTCGGATCCCGCTTCCGGAGGGAGTTTCGAGCAAGCAGATGTACCTGGACACCTTCCGGATTGCCTGGCCGTCCCTTGTGGAGCTGACGCTCGCGCAGCTTGCGTCGATGGTCGACATGATGATGGTCGGAAAGCTGAGTTCTTCCGCTGTCGCGGCGGTCGGCCTGACGACGCAGCCCGTTTTCCTTTTGATGACGGTCATCATGGCTTTAAACGTCGGCGTCACCGCACTGGTTGCACAGAATAAGGGCGCCGGCAAGAAGGAGCGGGCAGAACTCGCCTTAAGGCAGGCGCTGATGCTGAACTTTATCATCGGCGTCGTCATGTCTGTGATCGGTGCGATTTTCGCGGAGCCGATGGTAAAATTCATGGGCGCGAACGAGGATACGCTTGCGGATGCGGCTTCCTACCTTCGAATCCGTATGTACGGCTTCCTGGCGTTCGGCCTCACTTCGACGATTACTGCAGCACTCCGCGGCGCGGGCGATTCCAGGACTTCGATGATCTACAATGTCATTGCAAACGCTTCGAACGTGCTGTTCAACTACGTATTGATCTTCGGTCACTGGGGCTTCCCGCGGCTCGAAGTTGCCGGCGCGGCCTGGGCAACGATTCTCGGCCAGTTCATTGCCTTCGGCATTGCGATTTTCGTCATCCTGAAAAAGAGCGACCGGAAATATCTGCACCTCGATATGAAAAAAGGCTTCAAACCGGATAAGGATACCATTAAAAACATGGTCCAGATCGGTATTCCTTCGATGATCGAGCAGCTGATCATGCGTGTCGGCATGGTGATTTTCGCGAAAACGGTTGCGTCGATCGGAACCGTGCAGTATGCGACGCATACGATCTGTATGAATATCCAGGCACTGTCCTTCATGGTCGGCCAGGCCTTCGCTGTTTCGGGGACTTCGCTCGTCGGACAGTCGCTCGGAAAGAGCCGGAAGGATATGGCGCTCGCCTACGGCAAACGGACCGTCATTTTCGGCGTGATCTGCGCCTGCGTCCTGATGGTGCTGTTCTTCTTCTTCGGCGGAACGATCGTTTCCTGGTACAATGACGAGTCGGAGGTGGTACGGCTCGGAAGCATTATCATGAGCTTCGTTGCGTTTACGCAGCCCTTCCAGACCATGCAGTTTATCCAGGCCGGCGCGCTCCGCGGTGCGGGCGATACCCGTTCCACCGCGATTGTCACGCTGATTACGGTCGTGTTCGTCCGTGCGGCGCTCGGACTTCTCTTCGTATATGTTTTCCACTGGGGCCTGATCGGCGCCTGGGTTGCGCTGGTTCTGGACCAGCTCGTCCGTACCGTGCTGATCTTCATTCGCTACATCAGCCGGAAGTGGATGAATTACGCGCGGGCGGCGCGGTAAGGAGGATATGCAGAAATGGAAGAGCAGCTGGAACTCGTACCCTGCCGGGTCTGCCACGAAGACTGCGCCTATGTCGAGGATGAAGGCGGCTGGTGTGTCTATGTCGTCTGCGCGGACTGCGGTTCCCATACCGCCTTCTGCAGCTATGACAGTGAAGAAGAACGGGATGCGGCTGTAGAGCGTGCCGTTCAGCTCTGGAACATGGGCAAAGTGATCGCCGAGCGGCGCGGGGAATAAAGGAGGCTTCGGAAAAGACGGATGAAAAAGCATCAGCATCAAAAAAGAATTCTGTCGATAGCGGCGCTGGCCCTGGCGCTTGCGCTGCTTTTTCCGGCGCTTTCGGCACGGGCGGATGAAATTTACGAACCCTACGATTCGGATTTTTATGTGGAGCATTCGCAGGACTGCACCTATGAGGAGGAGCTCTATGAGATCAATGCCTCGGGCGGCGTGCGGATGATGGAGGATCCGGAATCGGATACCGTGATTTATGAATTCGGCGAGATCGGCACCCGCCTGTGGATTTACTGGATTTACAATAATCCGGAAGGCGGCAGCTGGGGCTATACGGAGTATTATACCGACGGCAGCAGGTACATGGGCTGGATTCCGATGGGGCTTCTGTGGGCGAGCTACACTTCGGACATGTTTTATTCGGATTACCGCAGCGAAATTTATGAGAAACGGAATACCGTTTCTGTTACTTCAAAGGATGAGACCCAGCGGGTTTATTACTTTGAATATCCGGGAAGTACGATCGGAGGATACGATGAGTACGAAACGGAATTTCTGAAGGACGATCCGATAGTGACGAACTCGGAATTTACGGACGAAGAGGGCCGGAAATGGGGCTATGTCGGCTACTATTATCTGGATTCCGGCTGGGTCTGCCTGGAGTCGCCGGATCTTGATGTGAAAGACCTCTGGCCTTCCGGTGCGCCGGAGCGCGACAAACGCGTGCGGACGACGTATGAGATGATCTATCATGAGGACAGCTCTGAGGTCCGGGAGATAGAGAATTCCGAGACTGCGGATTCGAAGGATACGGAGGCGGACAGCACGACGGCAGCGGAAACATCGGCGGAAACGTCAGAGGAGAAGACGGAGCCCGTAATCGAGACAATTCCATCGAAGACAGAAGAGAGCACAGGACCGGTTCCTCCGCTTCCGGGAAGCAGGGTCCTCCGCTGGGGGATTGTTGCCGCGGTTGTCGCGGTCGTGGCCGTGAGTGCCGGAATTGTCCTTCTCGTGATTTTACGCAGGAAAAAACACTGAGTTACAGAAAAGGAGAGCAGATTTATGGCTAAAGTATCCGATCCGATTATCATCAACGGACACCGCCTGAAGAACCGCCTGACCTTTGCCCCGACCGTCAAGTTCGGCTGGGCCGGTCCCGACGGAATCTTAAGCGACCGTCATCTTGAACACTATGTCGAGCGCGCAGAACACGGCCTCGGCCTTCTCTGTGTGGAAGCGACAGCCGTGACGCCGGACGGACGCTTCTGTCCGGACCATATCGGCCTCTGGAATGATGAACAGATCGAACGCCACAAAATCATCGCTGACGCCTGCCGGAAAAATGACGTGGTTTCGCTGATCCAGCTCAACCATACCGGCATTACGACAAACCCGCAGATGGGAGACCCGATCGGCCCCTCCGCCGTTCCCACAAGATCCGGTGCACTGTCCCGCGAAATGACGGTTCCGGAGATCCACGCAATGCAGGAAGCCTTTATTTCCGCCGCGGTCCGTGCGAAGAAAGCCGGTTACGACGGCATCCAGCTTCACGGCTGCCACGGCTACCTGATCAACCAGTTTGTCGCGAAGAAGACCAATCTTCGCACCGATGAATACGGCGGCTCCGATGAGAACCGCGCGCGCTTTGCCGCAGAAATCATCCGCGGAATCCGCGAACTCTGCGGTCCGGACTTCCTGATTTCCGTCCGCACCGTCGGCGCAGACCCGGATCCGGAACCCTGCATCGCCGTCGCGGAAGAGTACCTTCGGGCCGGCTGTGATTACCTGCAGGTTTCCCACGGCATTGAAATGCCGGATCCTGCGATCCTTCGTGAAGGCGAACCCTACAACGCAATCCGCGCACTCGGCGTCCGCTTCCATGAACACTTCGGCTCCCGCGTACCGGTTTCCTGCATCAACAGCATTTTCACGCCGGAAGACGCGAAATACATGCTGGAAAATGACCTTGTGGACACGGTAGACCTTGCCCGCGCCGTCCTTGCGGACCCCCGCTTCCCGGAGGCTGTCCTGTACGGTTCTGACTACATCAGATGCTTCGAATGCAAACGCTGCCAGTACGGCCCCTTCACGAAGAACCAGTGCCCGGCAGCCCTGAAGCGCGCAAAGGAATCCTGAAACGGCACGGCAGTTCCCGGACCATTTCGACAGATTTTTAGATTTCAGAGGAGAAAAAACATGGTTAAGATTACACTTGGTGTAGATGGCATGATGTGCAATATGTGCGAGTCCCACGTCAACGACGCGATCCGGAACGCCTTCCCGGTGAAGAAAGTCCAGTCTTCCCACAAAGACGGCGAAACCGTCATCATCGCCGAATCCCCCATCCCGGAAGAGAAGCTCGCGGCCGTCATCAACGAAACCGGCTACACATTCCGGAGCTTCCGCTCCGAACCCTACGAAAAGCGCGGCCTCTTCGGGAGATAACCCCGGCCTCCGCTTTCTGGCCTCCCGGACGCGACCCGAACGCAGGGGCCGTGGATGAATCCGGCAACCCGGACGCGTCTTCCTGTCCGGCAGATATCCGCTTCCCGGGCTAAAGCTCCGGAATTTCGATTTTCTACGGGTTCTGTCACTTCGTTCCCGAACCCTTGAAGTTCCGGGTCCCTTCGGCAACTCAGAAAAACGAAACCGCGCAAGCATTTGCTCTGACGGCAAAGTGCTTGTGCGGCTTTCGTTTTTTCAGCCGAATCCCGGAACTTCAGAAAATCAGAAATCCTCCGCAAGTCGC
>JAFYGJ010000062.1:0-3497 GCA_017543275.1 Lachnospiraceae bacterium
CGCTGCGCAAAGCGTCTCGGGCTTCGGGGCCTGAATCCCGCGCGGCCTTATTTCATGCAGTTCACAATGGACGCCTCGGCGGACGAATTCTACCGGATTACGGCGGAGGAGGCGCGGGTCGATTTTGATCCTTTGGAACTGGTCTATCCGAAGGAAAATCCCATCTTTGAGAAATACGATGAATACGTCCCGGAAGAGCTGATCCGGAAAGGCTTTGCGTACGGCGTGCTGGATGTTCCGGAGATGAAAGCACGGGTGCTGTCGTGGGCTTCCGACCGGTTTTCACAGGATGGCAGAGATCGGGATTGACAGATGATCCGGGAAAAGGTAAGATAATAGAAAGTGTCAGATGAAGGAGGATCTTTTCAATGACCCCGGAAGAAGTGATGCAGCAGATTGAACAGGAAAACGCGCAGTTTGTGTGCCTTTCCTTCTGTGATATATACGGTGTGGAGAGGAATATTACGGTGATCCCTTCTGAGCTCCCGCGTGCGATGAAGAACGGTATTCCGCTGGATGCCTCTCTTGTGGCCGGCTTCAAGCTGGACGCCAAGATCGACCTTCTGGCGTTCCCCGATCCGGACACGCTTTCAGACCTTCCGCAGAGCCTCGCCGACGAGGAACTCGGTTCTGCAGTACGGATGTGCGCGAATATTTTCCTGCCGGACGGAACGCGCTTTGAAAATGATCCGCGCTCGATCCTGGAAAAGGCCGTGAAGGAGGCCGAGAGCCGCGGCTATCAGTTCAATTTCGGTCCCTCGATGGAATTCTACCTCTTTGACAAGGTGGAATCCGACGGAACCAGGCACCCCTATGACAATGCAGGCTATATGGCTGCACAGCCGGAGGACTGCTGTGAGAAAATCCGCCGGGAGATCTGCATTGACCTTCGTAAGATGGGCATCCAGCCGGAATGCGCCTATCACGAAGCCGGTCCCGGGCAGAATAAGATCAAGTTCCGCTTTAATGATCCCCTTCGGGCAGCGGATGCTGCGGTCGCGTACAAAGCGGTTGTGAGTTCCGTTGCCGCGCGCCACGGGCTCTATGCGGACTTTTCGCCGAAGCCTTTGGAGAAGGGGCCGGGATCCAGCATGCACGTCAACATGTCGATCGAGTGCAAAGACGGCCGCGACCGGACGCCGGACATCATCGCCGGCATTCTGCAGAAAATTTCGGAAATCACGCTTTTCCTGAACCCGCAGAAGAAATCCTACAAGCGGCTCGGACGCGACAATGCACCGAAATATATCAGTTGGTCAGATGCAAACCGCTCGACCCTGATCCGGATTCCGGCCTACGGCGGCTATACGCGTTTTGAACTGCGCTCCCCGGACAATCTTGCGAATCCCTATCTTGCCTTTGCGCTTCTGATTCAGGCGAGTCTCTTCGGCATTTCCGAAAAGCCGATGCTGCAGAAGGCAAGCGAGCAGGATCTTTTCGAAGCCGATCCCAAGACGATCGGGAAGCTAAGGCCGCTGCCGCTTTCGCTGTCAGAGGCGCAGGCAAAAGCCCGGAACAGCATCCTGGTACACAAGACACTTCCGGAAAAAGTAATTGAGGCTTATTTATAATTTTATCGAGGCATTCAAATGATAAAAGCAGTAATATTTGATCTGGACGGTACGCTTGTCAACACGCTGCCGGACCTTCATTATATCACGAACGCGACGCTTCGGGATCTCGGCTTTCCCGAAAGATCCAGGGACGAAGTGCGCATGTTCATCGGGAACGGCGTGAAAAAGCTGATCGGGCGTGCCCTTCCGGAGGGCATCACCCTGACGCAGAGCATTCTTTCGCTGATGCAGGCAAACTACCTGAAATACCAGAACCGTCTTTCGACGGTTTACGACGGAATTCCGACACTTCTGTCCGAGCTTCATGAACGGGGCATCAAAACCGCAATCTCGACGAACAAGCCCGATGCCGCAGCACAGGAAGTAACGAAGAAGTATTTCGGAGACCTCATCGATTTTACGCAGGGCCAGGTGGAGGGCGTTCCGGTGAAGCCTGCACCGGAAAGCTGCGAACGGATTCTTCAGAAGCTACGCGTGAGGAAAGCGGAAGCGATTTACGTCGGTGACTCCGATACAGATATTGAAACCGCGAAAAATCTCGGCGTTCTGCCGGTTTCCTGCACCTGGGGCTTCCGGGACGAGGAATTCCTTCGGGCGCACGGCGCTGAAATCCTGGTGCGCAGTCCGCAGGAGATTCTGGAAATTGCAGCACGGCTTTAAGCTGAAATCTGAACAGGAAGGACAGAGAACTTGAACATTTATCTGGCACTTACACTGTTTTCACTGATTATTATTATCTACTGGATCATTTCGGAACTTTTCACGGCACTGTTCCGCTTCACCGGACTTCCGGATGAGAAAGCGCGCTTCCAGGTGATTTCGCTCCTGACAGGCTGTGGTTTTACAACGCGGGAAAGCGAACTCTTCCTGACTTCACGTGGACGAAGACGGCTCGCACGCGTCACGATGCTCTTCGGCTATGTGTTCAATATCACGATCATTTCCGCCTTCATCAACGTGTTCTTTTCGATGAAGGCCTCGGAAATTATTCCGAATATCCTCAGTATTTCGATTCCGCTGGGCGTCGCGATTGTCATCATCATCTGTTCCCGGATCCCGCGGATCCGCTCCTTCGTCGGAAGGCTGATCGAGCGGCTCGCCGGGCGGATTACCCATCAGAACCGCGACAATATGGTGTTTCTGATGGATCATATCGGGAATGATGTCATTGCGCAGGTTGTACTGCACAGGGTTCCCGAAGCACTCCGGGACCGGCCGCTTTCAGAATCCGGTATCCGCGCGCAGTACAACGTACTCGTAATGATCGTGGACCGCGGAAAAGCGGAACCGGCTGCCGCGGACACTGTTTTCCGGGAGGGGGACAAGCTGACGGTATTCGGCCGCTATGCCGCGATCTGCAGGGTATTTGAGGCTGGGGAAAGTTTTACCGAAGCAGAGGAATAACCCGGTTTTCCTGTCATTTTCCACGAAGGCTGAGTGTGCTTTTGCAGATCCCTCGTGCAGGGAGCCGAAATTGCAAAAAGAACTTGACGTACAGCAGTTCTTGCTGTATAGTACCGAACATAAAGAGATAGAGGCGCGCCTTTATCATCAGTACTGCACGAAAATGTATACGGATCGTGCGGGAAAGGGATAGGTGCCGAAGCCTGAAGAGCTTCCGGCCGTATACGGAAGCTTCGGGTTGGGCGGACGGAATAAGATCTGTCCGACTGTCGCAAGTGCAGTTTGCGGAGTGCTATCCCTGATACGATTTCAGAATGGAGTCAGCTTAACCTGCTGTATCATATGAAAATGTTCAGGCAGTCCGCACAGTGCGCGGGCTGTTTTCTTATTTTCAGAACTGCCGCGTGAAAGGACTCAGAGGAGGAGAAAAACATGAAAAAGCAACTGTTCAGAGGCGCCGGAACGGCCATTATCACCCCGATGCACCAGGACGGCTCGGTGGATTTTGAGAGCTTCGGC
>JAFYGJ010000063.1:0-12772 GCA_017543275.1 Lachnospiraceae bacterium
CAATATAGTGCTATATAGAACTACAAATAGTATATCACAAGGAGGCTCAAAGTGCAACAGATTGTAAGAAAAACAAAGGAACACGCTACATATAGATCGGCGGAAAGCTATGTAGTTCTACTTTTCGCGAGATCTAAGGTTCATTCACCTGATCAATTCCGGTGCGGCCTGTATCGACGCTTCCGGAAAGGCTGTCAACGCGGAGGGAATGGCTGAGATCAAGAAGTGGTTTGAGGTAACAAAGGAGGATATGGATAAGATCCTCGCTGCAACGACATGGAACTATGCGGACCTCGGGTATTTCCGCGGTGGCGGGTACTCTTCGCGCTTTGTGACGGAAGCCGAAATGCCTGTTACGATGATCCGGCTGAATCTCGTCAAAAATCTCGGACCGATGCTCCAGATCGCGGAAGGCTGGACTGTACATCTGCCGGATGAGGTGACGGATACCTTATGGAAACGCACAGACTACACCTGGCCCTGCACATGGTTTACGCCGCGAATCACCGGGCACGGGCCCTTTAGATCCGCCTATGACGTGATGAATAACTGGGGCGCGAACCACGGTGCGATCAGCTATGGTCACATCGGTGCGGACCTGATTTCACTGTGTTCGATCCTGAGGATTCCTGTCGCGATGCACAATGTCCCGGAAGAGCAGATTTTCCGGCCGGCTTCATGGAATGCCTTCGGTATGGATAAGGAAGGGCAGGATTTCAGGGCCTGCGCGGCTTACGGCCCGATGTATAAAACAATTAAGTGATGTTTATATGAGGAGAATATAAAACGTACACAAGGAGGAAACAGTATGTGGAATGATCTGAACACAGCCCATATCCCGGGCGTCATCGGCGAAAGCATCGAGATTGCGGGACATGAGGGGAAAAACATTCACGCGTATTTCGCGCGGCCGACCGAGCCGGGCAATTATCCGGGTATCGTCCTGATCCCGCATATGCCGGGCTGGGATGAATGGTGCTTCGAGACCTCGCGGCGTTTTGCGCAGCACGGCTATCAGGTGCTCTGCCCGAACATTTACGAGGATTTCGGACACGGAGCGCCGCCGGAAGTTTCTATGCGGATGCGTGAGCAGGGCATGGTAACGGACGCTTCGGTTATGGCTGATGCGAAAGCTTCCCTGGACTGCCTGCGCGCCGGGGACGACAGCAACGGCAAAGTCGGTGTTATCGGCATGTGTTCCGGCGGACGCCATGCATATCTTGCAGCCTGCACGCTGGACTTTGATGCGGCGGTCGACTGCTGGGGCGGCGGCGTCATCCAGGCCGAGACCAATGAGGCACGCCCGGTTTCTCCGATTGATCTTACCGAGAGTATGACCTGCCCGCTTTTAGGCATTTTCGGCAACGACGACCGGATGCCGACGCCGGAGGAGGTGAATAAAACGGAGGAGGTACTGAAGAAATTCGGCAAGGATTATACCTTCTTCCGCTACGACGGTGCCGGACACGGCTTTTGGTATTATGACCGGCCGATGTACCGGCAGGAGCAGGCGATGGATTCCCTGGAGAAGGTATACGAATTCTTTGAGAAGCATCTGAGAGAATAGGGTTGTATTGTGAGTGAAACCAGTAAAAGCCGGGGCTTCGCCGTCATGGCGAAGCCCGTCGGTTCTGTATGCAATTTAAGATGTCGCTACTGTTACTATCTGGACGCACCGAACCGCACTGGGGATACCGCGCAGACCGGAACTTTTCCGCTGATGACGGATGAGACGCTGGAGGTTTACGTGCGGCAGCATTTTGAAGGAAATCCGGGAGCTGTCGTACAGTTTAACTGGCACGGCGGAGAGCCGACAATTGCAGGGATGGATTTCTATCGGAAGGCTGTGGATCTCCAGAAAAAGTACTGCCCCCCGGGTATGCAGTGCTGGAATAATATTCAGACGAACGGCGTGCTCCTCACGGACGAATGGTGCAGGTTCATTGCAGAGAATCATTTCGATGTGGGCCTGTCGATCGACGGCATTGAACGCGTGCACGATCTGTACAGGCGAACGGCCGGAGACGAGGGATCCTTCCGCTTTGCAAAGGAAGCCTGTGAGCGGCTGATGCGTTTCGGCGTGAAGCCGGACCTTCTCTGTACGGTTACGATGGAAACCGCGAAGAATGCCGATGCCGTCTACAGAGGCCTGAAAAGCCTCCATACGGGCTGGATGCAGTTCATCCCAATCCTTGTCCGGGTCGGACTCTCGGAGGGCGAAAACACTGCGATTTCACGATCACAGGGGTATGCTGAAGGCGACGAGACAGAGGAGCTTCTTCCCGAACCGGAAATGACAGAAGAGTCTGTCACGCCGGAAGCCTGGGGAAAGTTTCTGTGTACAGTTTTCGACGAGTGGATTTCCCACGATCTGGGAAGCCTTGGCGTGCAGTTTTTCATGGAAACTCTGTCGCTTCTTTCCGGTCGGCCATCATCCCTGTGCATGCTTCAGAAGCAGTGCGGCCGCGTGCTTGTGGTGGAGCATGACGGGAGCGTCTATTCCTGTGACCACTATGTCGACCGGACACATTTTCTGGGAAACATTCACGAGCATACGCTTTCAGATCTGGCAGACTCTGCATTTCAGGAGGAGTTCGGCAGGAACAAGGAAGAGAGCCTTCCTGTGCGCTGCCGGAAATGCCCGTATCTTGTACTTTGCCGCGGAAACTGTCCGAAGGACCGATTCGCTTCGGACGGCAGATACTATCTCTGCGACGGACTCCGGGTGTTCTACGATCACGCAGTTCCGATGCTTCGGAAGGTCCTTGAAATGAACCGGAAAAAGGTCCCTGCGGGCACGATCATGGCTTCGATGCGGAGCGAGCTTAAGAAAAAGAAACGCTGATGAGATACAAATGCCTGATTTTTGACCACGACGATACGGTTGTCGACTCCACGGCCACGATTCACTGGCCCTGCTTTGTCGAGTACCTTGAGAAATATTTCCCCGGGAAGGAGTGCACGCTCGAAGACTACTTCGTGAAGAACTTCCATCCGGGTTTTATTGAGATGTGCAAGGAGGATTACGGGCTCACGGATGAGGACCTGGATCTGGAGGTACAGTACTGGCAGGATTACGTGAAAAACCACATCCCGACGGTTTACCCGGGCATCCGGGAGATCATGGAGCGGCAGAAAAGAGAAGGCGGTCTCATTACCGTCATTTCGCATTCCTTTGATTTCAATATCTTCCGTGACTATGAAGCGAACCGGCTCCCGAAGCCGGACGCGGTCTACGGCTGGGAAATCCCGGCGGAGCGCAGAAAGCCGAAGCCCTGGGCGGTCTTCGAGATTATGAAAAGATATGATCTTGCACCATCCGATGTGCTGATGATCGACGATTTGAAGCCCGGCTTTGACATGGCAAAGGCCGCGGGAATCGAATTCGCCGCGGCCGGATGGGCTTATGATGTACCGGAAATTGAAGCGTTCATGCGCCAAAACAGCGGCCTGTACTTCAAGACCGTGCAGGAGCTTTCGGACTTCCTGGCGTAAAAGGATCTATAGCCTTGCAACGCCGTTTTTCCGCGCGGCTTCTGCAGCTGCCGCCGCGACGGTAGGACCGACTCTCGGGTCAAAGGCGAGCGGCAGGATGTATTCTGCATTCAGCTCTTCATCCGAAACGAGTCCGGCAAGGGCGTGGGAGGAAGCAACTTTCATTTCCTCATTGATGTCCCGCGCACGTACGTCCAGCGCACCGCGGAAGAGGCCCGGGAAGGCGAGGACATTGTTGATCTGGTTCGGATGATCGGATCTGCCGGTGCCGACGACGGCTGCACCGGCTTCTTTTGCCTCATCCGGTTCGATTTCCGGGACAGGATTGGCCATTGGGAAGACAATCGCCCCTTCCGCCATAGACTGAATCATTTCTCTGGAGACAATATGCGGCGCACTGACACCGATGAAGACATCCGCACCGCAGAGCGCATCCGCGAGGGTTCCGCTGAAATTCTCCGGATTTGTCCGCGCAGCCATTTCAGCCTGCGCCGGATTCATTTCAATGCCTTCCGCGAGAATTCCGAAGCGGTCCACCATCAGAAGGTGTTCTACGCCGAGGTTCAGGATGTGTTTTCCGATCGCTATGCCGGCGGATCCGGCGCCGTTGATGACGCAGCGGACTTCCGACAGTTCCTTTTTCACGACGCGCAGCGCATTGAGAAGCGCGGCCCCGACGACGATTGCCGTTCCGTGCTGGTCGTCATGGAAAACCGGAATATCGCAGATTTCCTTTAGTCTGCGCTCAATTTCAAAGCAGCGGGGTGCAGCGATGTCCTCCAGGTTTATGCCGCCGAAGGACCCGGATATGAGATAGATGGTCCGGACGATTTCATCAATGTCTTTTGAACGGATGCAGATCGGGAACGCGTCCACATCACCGAAAGCCTTGAAAAGCGCGCATTTTCCTTCCATGACCGGCATGCCGGCTTCCGGACCGATATCCCCTAAACCCAGGACCGCCGTACCATCCGTAATCACGGCCACAAGGTTGTGACGGCGTGTGAGATCGAAGGATTTGTCATAGTCCTTCTGGATTTCGAGACAGGGCTGTGCGACGCCGGGTGTGTATGCAAGTGAAAGATCTTCCTTGTTTTTTACCGGAACGCGGGAGACAACTTCGATTTTGCCTTTCCATTCGCCGTGCAGGCGAAGCGATTCTTCTGCGTAGTTCAATTTTTTTCCTCCCGGGAATAGTTTCTTTTTCCGTATCACTATACACGAAGAACCGCAAAAGATCAACCGGATTCATCCGAAAGCAGATAAAAACGGAGAAAATGGGGAAATCTCAAAAACCCGCTTGACATTCCCCTGTACTTATGTTATAGTACGCGGGTGGCTTAAAAAGCCACAGCCGAAGACAGCAGGTGTCGCAAGACGTAAGGAGAAAACGCCTGCCGAGGTTATCAAAATCTTTTTTAAGGGATTTTTGCGGCCTCGTGATCTGTCACGGGGTTTTTCTTTCTCCTTAAGAAATCTTTGAAGAAGGAGGGTAAGTCATTGGCTAAGATTGAAGAGAAGAAGCCGATCGTTGAGGAAATCAGCAATGTTCTTTCGGGCGCGCAGACTGCGGTTATCGTTGACCACAGAGGTCTGACGGTTGCAGAGGACACCGAGCTTCGTAAGACTCTCAGAGATGCCGGCATTCATTACAAGGTTTACAAGAACACCTTTATCCGTTTTGCCATCAAGGGTACGGAAAATGAAGCGCTGGGTCAGCTCCTCGAAGGTCCGTCCGCACTGGCTGTCTGCAAGGAAGATGCGACGGCAGCGTCCCGTGAGCTCGTGAATTTCGCGAAGAAACATGCGAAATTAGAGATTAAGGGCGGCATGGTAGACGGAAGCTACTGTGATGCAGACAAAATCAAGGATGTTGCGAACATCCCCGGAAGAGAAATTCTTCTTGCAAGACTCTTCGGAAGCATGCAGTCCCCGATCGCGAATTTTGCCCGCGTTGTCAAGCAGATCGCAGAGAAGTACAGCGAACCCGCAGCGGAAGCTGCACCGGCAGAGGCATAAGCCTGCTGCACCAAGATCGGGCGGCCTGATCGGAATGGACCGCAAAAACTACAATAATACGGAGGATATTTATAATGGCGAAGTTAACAACTGCTGAGTTTATCGCAGCACTCAAGGAGTTATCTGTTCTGGAACTGAACGAGCTTGTCAAGGCTTGTGAAGAAGAGTTCGGCGTTTCCGCAGCGGCAGGCGTTGTCGTAGCGGCCGGCCCGGCTGCAGCAGCCGAGGAAGTGGAAGAGAAGACCGAATTCGACGTTGAGCTGACCGAAGTCGGCCCCAACAAGGTTAAGGTTATCAAAGTTGTCCGTGAAGCTACCGGCCTCGGCCTCAAGGAAGCGAAGGACGTCGTTGACAGCGCTCCGAAGAACGTTAAGGAGCAGGTCAGCAAGGCTGAAGCTGAAGACCTCAAGGCGAAGCTCGAAGCAGAAGGCGCTAAGGTTACTCTTAAGTAATCAGATACTCAGAATAAGAAAACCCGCGGGGAACAGTCTCCGCGGGTTTTTTATTTGCACAGGCTTTTCAGCACTTCCATGGTAAGCGGATAGACCGCATTCATATCGTCGTATAATTCCGAATGCACCGTGCCGACGCCGTGACTCTCCAGCATTTCATCTGTCACCTGATCCATTTTGTACACCTGCACATCGGTCAGCGCCTGGTTGAAATATGTAAAAGTATAGTCGTTCTGGACATCCGTAATCCGGCATCCGTCGCTGTTCTTCTCAATCGTGATTTTCGGCATTTTCCCGAGCATGTTGATCGTCATTGCCTGAATCGAGACATAGTTTCCGAGCGAGTAGACGCAGTAGGCTTCGTTTCCGTTTGAACTGCTGACCCAATCACTTTCCTGGACGGTATGGGAGTGGGAGCCGATGATCAGGTCTGCGCCGCATTCTGTGAAAAACTCTGCCCAGCCACGCTGGGTTTCGTCATGTGAGAGACCGTATTCTTCGCCCCAGTGTGGGAAAACGATGACAAAATCCGCATTTTCCTCCGCCCACTCAAGCTTCCGGGCGATTT
Organism: Lachnospiraceae bacterium; assembly: GCA_017543275.1. Taxonomy (GTDB): domain Bacteria; phylum Bacillota; class Clostridia; order Lachnospirales; family Lachnospiraceae; genus UBA1267. The sequence goes on from JAFYGJ010000063.1 coordinate 6,535, forward strand.
CGGGACGCGTTGATTCCGTCATCAGTTCGACCAGGTAATCCTCGCCCTCCGGGAACCAGTCGACATTCAGTCCGTAGGTGAGATTGATCATCGCAATCCGGATGCCGTTCTTTACGACGACGGTCACTTCCTGTGCCGCTTCCGGAGATTCATGGATGCCGAGAAGTGCCGCTTCGGGGTACTTTTTCCAGAAATTCAGGGTGTTCCGGACGCCGGAAGGACCCTGGTCATTGGCATGATTGGTGGCGGAAAGGATGACGTTGAAGCCCGCCCGTACCTCCGCGTCGCCGAGTGCCGACGGGACGCTGAAGTAGGGGTAACCGAGCGCGCCCAGATCGTCACCGCCGAATATTACTTCATTATTCACGACCGCAAGGTCCGCTTCCGAAAGATCTTCCCGGATATTCGCAAACAGGAAATCGTAATTCAGCGAGCCGTCCGGCTGAATCGCCTGGTTCGAAATGCCGGCGTGCATCAGCATATCGCCGACAGCAACGAGCCGGACAGTGGCTTCGGTCTCCATCGGGACAAGACTCATCTCGATGGCTCCGCCTGTTTCGGACTCGGATTCCGTTGAAGTATCCGGGATTTCATCGGAGTTTCCGATGGATTCCGGATCTTCCGCGGAAGCCGTCGGGGATTCCTGCAGGGAGGAAGTGCCCGTCTCTGCCGGGTTTTTGGAAGCACCGGTGTCTGAAGAAATGCAGGAGGAGAGAAGCACCGAAGACAGCGCGAGGACTGCCGCGAATAGAAGAGCCGGGAATACGTACTTTTTTCTCATATTGATTCTGTTCCTTGTTCCGGATCCTGTGGATCCTTCAGCCGCAGCATCAGGTTCAGTACATTTTTTGCGGTGCGCTGCAGCTCACCTCTGGTAATGCCGCCCAGTTTTCCGAGGGTTTTCAGGAGCGTCCCGTCGGAGCGGTATTTCTTTGCCATATGCCAGCGGTCGCCGGGCATCAGTACGTCGACCTGAGCGCGGACCCGGTAGGCATTGTCCCGAAGGAGTGGGAATTCCGGGCTCTTCGAACGCTTCATCCACCAGTCGGTCAGCACGAGGCCCGTAAAGCCCCATTCCTCGCGGAGAACCGTCGTCACGAGATCGTAGTTGTAATGGCTCCAGACGCCGTTGATCTTGTTGTAACTGGTCATGATCGTCAGCGGTTTCGCTTCCTTCACGACGATTTCGAAGTTGCGAAGGTAAATCTCCCGAAGCGTCCGCTCGCTGACCCGGGAATCATGCCGCGAGCGGCGGGTCTCCTGATTATTGCAGGCAAAGTGTTTCGGACAGCTTGCATGGCCTGCTTTCTGTACACCGGAAACTGCTGCTGCGGCAATCCTGCCGGACAGAAGGGGATCTTCGGAAAAGTACTCGAAATTCCGCCCGCACAGCGGATTCCGGTGAATATTCATGCCCGGCGCAAGGTGCACGTCGACCTGATAGTGACTCATTTCCGCGCCTAAAAGTTCGTGAAGCTTTCTGACAAGCGCAGTATCAAAAGTCGCGGCAAGCGCGGTTCCGCAGGGGAGAAGTGCGCAGTAGCGCCGCATCCGAAGGCCCGCAGGCCCGTCACAGCAGGTCACGGCGCGAAGTCCCTTTTTCTGCAGGCTCGGTATAATTCCGCCGAACACCCCTGCATTTCCGGGTGTCCCGAGGACGGAACCCATCATGCCGTGCCCGCGGGAGAGTGCTTCCAGTTCAAGATCCGAGAGCTCCGCGATAAAGTCGTCAAGCGCGGCTTTCCCGCTTCGGACATCGCTGAAATGTATGGTATGACCGGTTTTTTTCGGAATTTCAAAGGGGATGTGCGACAGAATCCGGTCGCGCAGTTCTTCGCCGGGAGCGCAGAGCGCGTGGCAGGACTCGACGATTCTTTCTTCCGGGATTTCGATGCTTCCCGCATCAGCACCGTTCAGTTCCAGCCGATAGGTCCCGGGTTCGAGAATAAAGGCGTGGAGCTTTTCGTCATAGGAGGAGAAAGCTTTTTCGTCAAAAGAGAGGCAAAGATCGGTGCTTTCCCCGGGACGGAGTACGGGTGTCTTTTCGAAGGCACAGAGTACCCGGCACGGTTTTTCCAGACGTCCTTCCGGCAGGCGCATAAAGAGAAGCACGGTTTCCTTTCCCGGGAAGGTACCGGTGTTTCGAACGGTCAGATGCAGGGTGTATGATTTGTCCTCGGAAGAGGGATCTGGAAGCACAAGTACCGGATCCGAAACCCGGAAATCTGTATAACTTAAGCCAAATCCGAAAGGCCAGAGAATCTTTTCCGGATGCAGGTCAAAGTAACGGTAACCGACGAAAATACCTTCGCTGTAGTCGTTGTAATTCCTGCCGCCGAAGTCCGCAGCACTCGGATAATCCTCATAATGACGCGCAATAGTGTCCGGAAGCCTTCCGGAGGGAGAAACCGCGCCGTATAGGACATCGACAAGCGCGTTTCCGGCCTCCATTCCGCCGAGCCACACAAGAAGAATCGCCGGGAGCCGGTCGCCGAATTCTTCGGTGAAGCTCATATCAATGATGCTTCCGGTATTGAGAATGAGCACGGTTTTTCCGAAATACTTCGTTACAAGCCGGAGCATCCGAAGCTCCTCATCCGTCAGATAATAGCTTCCTTTCTGAAGTTCATTTTCGCGGTCTTCCCCGGCCGCGCGGCCGATCACGACAAGCGCGGTGCCGCAGCGGGTCGCGGATTCCCGGACCAGGTCCTCCGGAAGCGGCATCTCCGGGTAGCTGAAGGGCCAGTGTCCCCAGAACCCGTCGTCCTTTTTGTTTTTCGGCTCGTGCGTCCACAGAAGATACCGGCTCTGCACGGCGGTATCCAGATTGGCGCCGCAGCTCTTAAGGGCATCTGTCAGGCTGATTTCATAAGGCGCGTGCACGTCTCCGCCGGAGCCGTAGCCGACATGGAACCAGTCGTACTGGCAGCGGCCGAAAACAGCGACTTTCTGATCCGGGCTCAGGGGCAGCACACCGTCGTTTCGAAGCAGTACACAGCCTTCTGCGGCAGCCTCCCGGACAAGTTCCGGCATCCCGGGCGTGACATAGCGCTCACCTTCCGCGGCGGTCATTTCCTGCGACAGCCCGCCCATTGTCTTATTGACAAAATGCTGATAAAGTTTTCCGATCTTCCTCTGTAAAAAGTTCACGGCTCACTCCAAAAATCAGTGCTTTCTCCCGCATTATAGCACGATTTTTCGCGAATGCAAGACGGAGGCAGTTGAATTCCTGACAGGATTGTGATATCATTCTTTTAAGAAAGACGGAAGACGCGGCGTGCGGCGTCCGCAGTTTTCCAGAGAGAACGTGGACAGTACAGAAAAAGGAGGCAACAGAGATGAGTACAGTTTATGGAGCAATTAAGAAACGTTTTTCCACCAGAGGCTATACCGATGAAAAACTGACTGATGAAGAGCTGAGCCAGGTCATTGACGCCGGCCTTGCGGCACCGACTGCAGCCAATAAGCAGGAGCTGCATTTCTCCGTGATCCCGGCGGGCAATCCGATCCTGCAGGAAATCGAGGATGAGAAGAATAAAACCCGCGGCCCGGCGCCGAAGAATTTCTATTATGACGCACCGACCGTGATCATCATCAGCGGCGACGAATCCTTTGGCTGGAGCGCACTGGATGCGGGTATTGCAGCACAGAATATCGTGCTTGCCGCGGAAGGACTGGGGCTTGGCTCACTGATCATCGGCTGCATCAAGGATGCCATGCTCGGTGAAAAGAAGGCATATTTCAACGAAAAATTAGGGATTCCGGAAGGCTACGGCTACCAGATCGCGATCGCGCTTGGTCATACGGCGCTCGCAAAGGAGCCGCACAGCTATGATCCCGCACGTCAGGTAAGCTGCCTGTAAAAAGCTATTCATGAGGCCGGTATGAAACGAAAGACCAGGAAGCGTATCCTTTCCGTTACGGCACTCGCAATAAGCGCCGTTCTGATTCTTTTCAGGACGGCGCTGTTGTCCTGCGCCGATGATCCTGAGGACGGGGAGAAAACGCTTCCCGCGATTTCCGTTTCCAACCTTGTGCTGTTTGCGGACGAGGACGGGGAGACTGTTACAGAAGAAGATGAGAGCACCTGGTTCCGATACCTGTATTCGGATCGGATCATCGTCGTGTATGAGGAGGAAGAGGGCGAAGAGATCAAAAAGACTGTGTATTACGGGCTTGATTCACTTCCGGAAGATACTGCGGCGGCACTGACAGAGCAGGAGCTGCAGACAGGGGATCAGCCCTGGGCTGTGGGAGATCACACTGTTTCGCTTCAGCTCGGTGAACTGACGACTGATTTTACAGTCAGGGTTATCGAGAAGAAAATCCGTGATATCGTGCCGCAGAATCCGGTGCTTCTTCCGAAAAACGAAGACGGTCTTTATGATCTGTCGGATCTTGAACTCCTGATATACTACGAAAACACGGACTACTATGATCTCATCACGCTTTCGGATACAGAAAACGCGCTTGACGAAAATCAGGCCGGACCATGGGATTCCGGAACGCATACGGTGGATTTTGAATATCAGGGCTTCAATGGAAGTTTCGATGCAGAGGTGACGGATTCGCCGATCCAAAGCTGGAGTTTTCTCGAAGCGCAGTACTGGATTTCGGAAAGTGCGGCGGATGCGGATTCGGAGAACGAAGAAGGGAAACTGTACCATCCGGAAGAGTTTCTCACGCTGGCTGTTGTCCGGCTCAACGGCGTTACAGCCGCAGGAACCCTGAAAAAGATTGCGGAGAATTATCAACTTGATTACAGTCTCAGGCTGACATCCGGTGAAACGGAGATGCGCTTCAAACCCGGCGATCTTGTCGAAATTGAAGCGGAAATGGCCGGACACACAGAGACGGTCCGGGTCCGGGTCTCGGAGCATGAACCGTCGGAATGTCCGCATACACACACGGAAGAATCTTCGGAAATTCCGGCTGACTGTACCCATACGGGCTGGACCGCCTTTACACGATGTCTGGACTGCGGTAAAATTATAACCGGATACCGGACCATGATTCCGATGACGGATCACGAGCTGATTCCGGTCTGCATCCTGCAGATGCCCGGCTGCGAAGATGAAGGCCTCGCGCTGTATGAGTGCAGCGTCTGTCATGAGAAGAGTACGAAAGTAATTGAGGCCAGAGGTCATGTGTTCGGCCCCTTTACCGTTGTGAAAGAAGCGACGGATGAGGAAGAAGGACTGAAGGTCAGAGTTTGTGAAGTCTGCGGCGAAGAGGACAAGGTTTCAATCCCCAAGACCGGATCGGAGGAGAGCTCGGAGGAGAATACAGAAAGTTCCTCTGAAGAAAACTCCTCTGAGAAAGACGGTTCGGAATCCCAGTCTGAGGGAGATGCCGACGAGAATCCTTCTGAATCCGGATCATCGGAGGACGGCAGCTCCGAAGAAGGCGGTGCCGGTAACTCATCGGAGAGCGGGAATGAATCCTCTGAAGAAGAGAGCAGTTCTTCGGAAGAAGAATCTTCGTCTGAGGAGGAATCCGGCTCGGAAGAAAGTTCTGACGAAAGCAGTGAAGCATCTTCCTCAGAAAGTGACTCTTCCTCTGAATCCTCGGAATCCACAACCGAATCTGCGACAGAATCGACGACGGAGTCCACGACGGAAACGAGTACCGAAGCACCTACGACCTCGGAGGCTCCGACTACGACTGCTGCACCGACAACCACTGCGGCTCCGCCGATCACGACGGCCGCCCCGACAACAGAGCAGGAAAAGTCCGGCAGCGAACAGGCTCCGATCGACGTAGACATCCGTTCGGGGGAAGAAGAGACCGAAACGACAACAGAAGCCCCGTCGAGAGATCCAGAGGAAAGCAGTCCGCTTCCCGAGAGCAGCGAAGAAAGCAGCACCGAAGAACCAGACGGTCAAGGCATTCTTACCCCCTTCAACATGATCATCATCGGCATCGGCATCCTGGCAGCGGTCCTCTTCATTATATGGATCCTCTTCCTGATCCTGAGAAGGAAAAAGCGCAGATAGTCCGCGGGGACAGACCCCTTCCGCCGCATAACCGCCCGCTGTCCCCCGCGTCTGTTTGCTCAGTGAACGGCTGCGGAGCTATAGCTGTCTTTTCTCACTAAAGCTCACGCGGCACGCGCGTCTAAAGGATTTCCGCGCACCTATTGCGGTGAACTCGCGCTGAGCGCGGAAGAAACACGATCCGGCGTGATTCACTGTACCTGACGGTATGGATTACAGGTGTTTCAAAAGCGATTTGCGGA
>JAFYGJ010000064.1:0-1513 GCA_017543275.1 Lachnospiraceae bacterium
GTTATATATTATAAAATTCTGAAAATAATATTTCAATATTCTTAAGCAACGAATTTGATTTTTTCATTCCTGAAGCCCGTTTTCGGTCTCTCTGCAAGGTATTTTCTAATGATCGAACCCTTCCGTTCCCTCAGATTTTCTTGAGGATTTCTTCCGGAATCCCAATATCCGCAACTATAAGATGGCCGACATAAGGCCGCGCGCCGACTTCCGCAAGTCCCGGTTTGGTGCAGCTGAAGGTTACTGTATAGTCTGCCCGGACTGCGGTCCCCATCACTTCGCCGGTATCTCCGTTCAATCCTGAAGGAAGGTCACAGGCGATCACCAGGGCAGGACTCTCCCCGATCAGGTCCGCCAGTTCCGCGAAAATGCCTGTAAGCGGACGTTTCAGGCCGACTCCGAACAGGGCGTCGATGATACAGCCGCAGCCCCGGATTTTTTCCGCCATGCCGGCCTCCGCGGGGTCATAATCTTTCAGTTCTCCGCCGCAGTCCTTCAAGCGGATTTCATTTGCAGCGGTATCCTTTGTCATTTTTTCTCTTTTGCCGCACAGATAACACTCCACGTCAAAACCGCGGCCCAGCAGCAGCCTCGCGGCAGCAACGCCGTCCCCGCCGTTATTTCCCGAACCGCAGAAGATCAGGATCTTCGCTCCCGGAGCCAGCTTTTCCGCCGCCAGCTCCGCAACCGCCCCGGCCGCATTCTCCATGAGCCAAAGGGAGTCGATCCCGTATTCTTCGATCGCGATCCGGTCGGTTTCCTTCATTTCCGCCATAGTCTTTGTGTAAATCATCCCTTAATTCCCTGCTTCATTTCTGTCCGTCAGAATAATACCCTTATATCTCGGAGAAGTGCGCTCCAGTTCGTAGCATTCTCCGTCCGGAGTCGGATACTGCGCGATAAAGTCCCGGATCGTCTGCATTTCCTCTGCCGTAAGATCAAAGGACAGAGTGCTGAGATTGGAGGCAACGTGACGGGAATTCCTGGTTCCTACCATGACCGCGCCCACACTCTTCTGGTTGAGAACATACTGCGTCGCAACATTCGGGATCGTGACATTGTGGTGTTCCGCGATTTCCTTCAGAACGGGAAGCAGTTTCTGCATGCCCTCCCATCCGAGGGAATCTTCGATGATCTGCATGTATTTGACCTGGGAGCGCGTCTCGGGAGCCTCGTAGGCTTTGCCCATATAGCGTTCCGCGAGGAAGCCACCGGCCAGGGTGCCGTATGCGAAGGTATAAATGCCGTGTTCCGCGCTGTAATCGAGCAGCGTGCGCTCAGGTCTCCGGTCAAACATGGAATACTGCGCCTGGTTGGAAACGACCGGGATCCCTGCGTCCACAAACAGCTTCAGGGCTTCCGTATCCATATTGCACATGCCGATATTGCGGATCTTTCCTTTTTCCTGGAGCTTCACCAGGTCAAAGGCGGTCTCCAGCATGCCGGGCACATTGTAATCCCACCAGTGAAACTGCACCAGGTCGAGGGCCTCGCGGTGCATCCGCTTTAAGGA
>JAFYGJ010000065.1:0-23073 GCA_017543275.1 Lachnospiraceae bacterium
GGCTGCCGCCCCAGCAATGATACCTCAAATATCATCTGCTATTGCGACAGCCCCTTTTAAAGAGCGGAGAAGGCGGGATTTGAACCCGCGCGGCGCTATTAACGACCTGCACCCTTTCCAGGGGTGTCTCTTCGACCTCTTGAGTACTTCTCCAAAAAAGTCAAATTCATGATATATGAAATTTGAAAAAGCGGAGAGGATGGGATTCGAACCCATGTGCCGTCTCCGGCAAACGGTTTTCAAGACCGCCTCGTTATGACCACTTCGATACCTCTCCATAAGTCGCTTAAACAGGATAGCACAACGGGCAGGAAAAGTCAACCGGATTTTTTGATGCAAGCAGTTTTTGCTTTACTTTCCTCAGAAGATGTGCTATTCTCCTTTCGGTTCGGAACAATATTCTCCGACCGGAAGGGAGTTTTTCATGAGTGAGGTTTTTGCCTGGATTCTCAGTGCCGGTGCCTGGTTCTTTTTACTGACGATTCTGTTTTATCTGCTGCAGATCATCGCGCAGTGGAAACTGTTTACAAAAGCAGGTGAAGGCGGCTGGAAATCGCTGATCCCGATCTACAATTATTACACGCTTTTCAAGATCACCTGGTCGCGGACCGCTTTCTTTGTGATGGCGGCGCTGATGATCGGGTCTGCTCTTCTGCTGCAGAAAACCGATTCCGATTTCTGCCAGGTCGCAGGGAATATCTGCTCTGCCCTTACAGGTCTGATTACTATCATCGAAACCTATAAAGTCTCCCGTGCCTATGGACACGGCTTCCCGTATTTCCTCGGACTGCTGTTCCTGGAGCCTCTGTTCATTCTGATCCTCGGGCTCGGGTCCTCGAAGTATGTGGGGAAGAAATGAGTTGATCATCAGGAGAAATCATATCTATTATCTTGCACGCCTTCATAATCGAATGCCGGGATAAAACTCTCTTCCGCCGCTTTTCCTTCCTGGATCAGGGCGTCCGTAAAGCCGAGGGATAAAGCATAATCCACTGCCCTTTCATACTCTCGCTTCGTAAGGCGCCGGTTCAGTTCCGGATACTTTTCGATCGTCCGAAGCGGCGTGTACTGGCTCATCAGGCTCAGGAGGAAGCTGTCTTTCGGAAAAGCTGAAAGGTATTTGAGTACTGCCTCCGTGTTTCTGACATGGCCCGGGAGCACCAGATGTCGGACAATCACGCCAGAGCGCATGAGCCCGTTTTCATCATAAATGCAGGCGGGATACTGACGGAGCATCTCGGGGAAGGCTTTTTGGATCACTTCAGGATAGTCGGGAGCGCTGGAAAAGTTCTTTGAAAGCTCCGAATCCAGGTATTTCACATCGGTAAGATAAATATCGATCACGTCAGAAAGCGCCCGGAGCGTTTCCGCCTTCTCATATCCTGAAGAATTCCAGACCGTCGGGATCGAAAGTCCCTGCGCTCTCGCAGAGAGTATTGCTTCCCTGATCTGCAAAGCGTAATGCGTCGGCGTCACCAGATTGATGTTGTGCGCGCCTTTCTGCTGCAGTTCAAGAAAAATCTTCGAAAGCCTTTCGATGCTCACTTCTTTTCCAATCCGCATCCTGGAAATTTCAAGGTTCTGACAGTAGATACAGCGGAGACTGCAGCCGGAGAAGAACACCGCCCCCGAGCCATTTGTCCCGCTGATACAGGGCTCCTCATAGAAATGCAGCGCCGCCCTTGCAAGTATGACGCCAGATCCGGAAGCCCGGCAGAAACCCTTTTCTCCTTCTGTGCGGTTCACGCCGCAGGACCGGGGACAGACTGTACAGCGGCTGATGTCCGGATTATTCTGCATTTTTCTGAGCTCTCCTCTCCCGCACAAATGACGCAATCAGCGAAACCAGGCGCCCCACGAACCACAGGAAGGCGCAGAAAAGAAGGAAAGATAAAATTGCCCTTACAATCACCACATCACCGGAGCCCTGCATAAATCCTCCGCCGTATTCGAACCAGGGAAGAAGCAGCTGAAGCATGCCTTTCGCAAAGAAAATGACGATGATAAAAAAGCTGTATATCTCCGGAGCATAATACGCTGCCTTTCCGGAAGCGGCGCGGATGGAAATGGTGCCGGACAACAGAAGGACAATGGCAAAAACAGCCATCAGATAAATATAGGAAAACTGCGGATCAGAGCTGCCAAGAGTTGAAGACAGCAGAATTATTATTGTTCCCGCTGCCGCAGCCGGTATCAGGAGCGCTCCTGTAATAATCAGCACAATCCCGGCAGCTTTTTTCTCACGGTTCGGTTCACGCGCCGGATTCTCCCGGAGTGACTCCTCCGAATCCTTCAGCGCGCGTATTGCCATAATCAGGCAGACGAGAAGCGGCAGACTGATGTTGAGAAGCGACATCGTGACCGCATACCCCGTCCTTACCGGAACAGAAGTCAAAAGAGACAGGTTGTGAATCACTCCAATCAGCACAGCCGTCAGGTTCTCCGCAAGACAGGTGCCGAGGACTGCCGTAAGCATAATGCTGTTCTTCTTTTTCGGTTCCGCCAGAATCAGGGAAGCGATACCGGGAATCAGGTTCAGGAAGAACGCATTCAGCAAGCCGTACCCCTTCATAAAGGAAAGGCCCAAAAAAGATGCCCTAAACAGGTTTGTCAGAATCGAGACCAGGAAAAAGACGCCGGACCAGATCCGAAATGTCCTTGTATCGCGCATCATTGCCTCCTTTTTGCGGAAATCTTTCAATTTTATTATATTCTCCTGTTTTCGGCTTGTCAACCGAGTCACTTTCATGTTATACTCTCAAATGCCGTCCGAAAAAGAATAAGCGTATTGTCTTCCGGACGGTATTTCAGCAAAGGATCATTCGTTATTTCATGCGCATTATGTTTATCCGACACGGCAAGGTTGATATGCCGTGGGTAAAAAAGTACAATTCCAGAGATTATGACCAGGCCTGGCTGGATTACGATACTTATGATATTCTTCCGATCAAGGAACACCTCGATATCTGGCCGGGTTCGCAGGTGATCGTAACCGGCTATAAACGCACCCATCAGACTGCCGAACAGTTTCTGGGTGTGAAGGACTATATGATTGTGGAGGACCTGCTGGACGAAGTACCGCTGAAATCCTTCATGGATACGAATATCAGGTTCAACCGTCACCTGCTGAATTTTCTGGGCCGGGTTGAATGGTATTTCCCAATGAAACGCCAGCCCGAGTGGCGCCGCAAATCCCGCGAGCGCGCAAAAAAGGCCGTGGATTACATCGAATCCTTAGGCGACGGCGATTATGTCCTCGTCATGCACGGTTTCTTCATGCGGACCCTCGGATCCATCCTGAAGCGCCGCGGCTATAAACTCAAAAACCAGCCGGTCTTCGCCGTCCGGAATCTTCATATCGCGGAAGCCGTGAAAAAAGCGCCCTGACAGATCAGGGCGCTTCTCTTTGCCGGTTTGAAATTACAGGATGGTCTCAGTGCGGGCAGCCGCTTCCTCTTCGCGCTTCTTCGCACCTTCCAGTTCCTCATCCCAGGTGAGATAGCTGTACTTCTCGGCACGGGGATCGTTTTTGAACCAGTCGATGAAGTCTTCCATCATCGCGACGGTCCACGGCCGGTCAATCTCGGCGGTCGTATAGGTCTTGGACTCGAGACGGTCAAAGCCGAAGACGTCCCGGATATGGGACTTCTCCGCGCGCTCCGCAACACGCTCTGCGTGCTGGGCCGGGATGAAGATGACGCCCGAAATTGAGCCGTGTACGATGTCGCCGGGCATGCAGATCGCTTCGCCGATGCGGCAGGGGGTATTGTAGCCGATCATCGAGCAGTCACCGATGCCGGTCGGATCCACGCCGCGGTAGTAAATCTGCAGGCCGTCGATCTTGACGATCTGAGCGAGGTCCCGGACGCCGCCCCAGATCACGGCGCCGCCGCGCTTGGTGCGGGTTTTGATTGCGGTGGAAAGGTTTCCGCCGACATAGGTACCCTGGAAAATCTTGTCATAGAGGTCGACAACCACAACGTCGTCCTCCACCAGGTTGTCGATGACCCACTGGTTGTAGAAGCCCTTGTGGCCCTCTTCCTTCTGGCCGATGTCCAGGAGGACCTCATCGAGGTCGGGCCGTCTCGGAATCATGACAGCTGTCACCGCGCGGCCGACCAGGATGTTGTCGCCGTGCGACATGCGGAAGTTGCACTCCCAGTTGTGACGGTATCCTTCCCGCCACAGCGGTCCCCAGGCTTCTTCAAAGGTAATGTCGCGAAGACGCTGCAGGACGGATTCCGGAACCATCGGACGGCCGTCCGGAAGACGCTCGCCGGTCCAGTAGGGAGTCAGTTTCTTGATATATTCGGGATCGTTGAAAAACATAGTGATGTCTCCTATTATTGTAGTTAAGTCAGAAGCAGTCCGTTGTCAACCCTTAAGCCGTGGCCGTTGATGGTCTTGCCTTCCTCGCTGCACAGGAAATATACAGCTTCGCCGACTTCCGTCGGAATCACCTGCAGATTCATGCGCTGCATATCAGGGTTGTTGATCTCCATCGGATGATAGGTCACCCATTTGGCGTTTCCGGTCTTGAACTCGATCTTGCAGCCTCCGAGGTCAATTGCATTGACGGTAATGCCGGTCGGAAGGAGCTCCAGCGCGAGTTCCCTTGTGAACATGCGGATTGCGCCTTTGGTGGTCGCATAGCCCGCGTCAAAAGTGGTCGGCCGCTTGCCGTGTACGCTTGACATGTTGACGATCCGGCCCATCGGGCTCTTCAGAAGGTAGGGAAGGCATTCCCGAACCATGTGGAAATAGCCGCCGATATTGATATTCCAGAGCCAGCGGAACAGTTCCTCATCATAGCCGTCGATGAAACGGTTGGGCTGCATTGCCGCGTTGTTGACCAGGATATCCAGCCTCCCGTAATGTTCAATCACAGCATCAACCATGGCTTTCCGCTGCTCGGGATCCGTCACGTCTGCCTGGAAAATGAAGGCTTCTCCGCCCCAGCCCTGCACTTCTTTTAAGAGGTCTTCCGCCATGGCACGGTTCGTGTTGCAGTTGATGCAGCATTTGATGCCGGCTTTTGTGAATACGCGGACAACGCCCGCGCCGACACCTTTCCCGGATCCGGTGATGAGGGCGACTCTATTTTCTTTCGAGCATTTCTCTGTATTTTCTGAAATCAAAGTACTCCCTCCCTTCTACCTTAAATCGGTGCTGATTGTAGAAACCGGTCATGCCGGCGTCGCATCTGATCGGCTGGCCTGACAGCGGATAAGCCGCGTCCGTCAGAAGGAAAGCCAGAAGTCCGTTCAGGTAATCGGGCTTCGGCGTCTCCCGCCGCGGGTAGCGCATATCCGTGCCGTAGTACAGTGCGGAAGCATCGGACTTTCCGTCATCGGCTGTCGTGATGCCCCGCTCGACAAAGAACACATTCACGCCGCTCTCCGAGTAGTCCTGTGCGGCTTCCCGGGATAGCATATCGACAGCGCCGCAGTTCATGGAATAAAGAATCCCCTTGCCCATCGGCTTTTCAGCGTGTATGCTGTTCAGGTAAATCATGGTTCCGCCCTTTTTCTCACGGAAAATTGTGCAAAACACTTTGGTTACAATAAATGCGGCGATTGCCCCTTCGTTGCTTATCCGCACCCAGTCATCCTCGGTCACTTCCAGAATTCCGCCTTTGAAAAGCGGCGGAGCCGGATGGATGACGGCGGCAAGATGTTCACGAATGGATGCCGCATAGGCCGTAAGCTCATCCTCCTTCCACAGATGTACAGATTCCGGCGGTGTCGCGATTTCATAGCCGAGACCGGACAAATACTCCGCTGCAGACTGTGCCTCCGGGGTGCGAAGGTCGGTGATTACGACGAGTTTGTCAGTATTTTCCATCGTCTTTTATGCCTGTACCGGCGGCCGCAGATTGACCGCCGGTCTTTCTCGTAGATTTACGTCTGATCCGAAGCAAAAGTCCCGATCAGCTCCAGAGCCTGTCGTTACTGACCATCCGGTCGAAATAGGTCGTCTCCGGCCACATTTCGGGGAACATCGGATGCAGGTGCTCTTTGATCACCTCGTCGTTCCAGTCATCGATGCCGAGACCCGGCTTGTCCGGAACCTTGATGTAGCCATTGTCCACGATCTTGCCCTCTGCGGGGGATCCGATGACAATGTCATCCCACCAGTCCACATCGACCGAGTGGTTCTCAAGCACATAGAAGTTTCTCGTCGCCGCCACGGAATGTACACAGGCATAGGCCGAAACCGGTGTCTCCGCCATATGAACAGCCATTGCAACGCCGTGCTTCTCTGCGAGATCGCCGATCTTCTTGTTCTCCAGGATGCCGCCCGAAGAAAGGATATCCGGGTGAATGACGGAAACCGCACGCTTCTCCAAAAGATCCTGGAATCCGTCCGCAAGGTAAATATCCTCACCGGTACAGATCGGAACGGTCGTGGACTGCGACAGTCTCACATACTGGTCGGTATACTGCCAGGGGATCATATCCTCTGCCCAGGCGATGTTGTACTTCTCAATTCTGCGGCAGAGCTTGATGCAGTCTTCAACGCCGATGTGTCCGAAATGGTCGATCGCGATCGGGACATCGTAGCCGACGACGTCACGGACTTCCGAAACATACTGTTCCAGCATATCGAAGCCCTTTTCCGTTACATGAACGCCGGTGAAGGGATGCTCGATGTTCTGCTGGTCATAGGCACGGTTCCGCCACCAGCGCTGCTCTTCGGGAGTCTTTGCTTCACGTGCCTTTTTCCAAAGTTCCCGCTGATTTTCGAGGTATCCGAGCGGCGCTGTCAGTGTTCCCGGCTCTCCCATCAGGATGCCGAGTCCGAGGTCCATCTTGCAGAAGGTGAAACCTTTTTCCATACGGGCTTTCAGCGCATGACCCATATCGGTGCCGGTGTGCTTGCCGCTGACATCCGTATCGCAGTAGCAGCGGATCGAGTCGCGGTATTTTCCGCCGAGCATCTGATAAACCGGGATTCCGTATGCTTTTCCGGCGATATCCCAGAGTGCTACTTCCACGCCGCAGACGCCGCCGCCCTGACGCGCGGGGCCGCCGAACTGCTTGATTCTTCTGAACAGGCGCTCGACGTCGCAGGGATTTTCGCCCAGAAGACGCGACTTGAGCATTTCCGCATACATTCTGTCGCCGCCGTCACGGACTTCACCCAGGCCCACAATGCCCTGGTTCGTATAAATACGCATCAGGGTGCAGTGCATCGGGGCGCCGACGATATCCGTGAAGCGAATGTCCGTAATCCGGAGTTCACTTGGCGCGGATGATCGGTTGAAATTGCCTTTTACGATTTCTTCCATAAATTCAGTCTCCTTTTTCTCGTGTTCAGGGGTCTCAGCCTCCCCTGTTCTGTTAAATCCATCATAACACACCTTGTGGAAAAATCAAGTGAAAAATCCGTGAGACAGAGGAAGCCTTACCGGTCTTTTTGAGCTTCGGAACCCGCCTATGGGGATCACATTTCCTTCTATACCCGCCCGATTGAGAGGCAGGCGGCATATACTTTCTCAATGCCCGCGCGCCGGCATACACCGGTGCAGGCATTGAGAGTCGCGCCGGTTGTGTAAATATCATCAAGAAGAAGGACGGTATGGTACTTTTTTGGAGATTTCCAGGAAAAAGCAGAAAGAAGGTTCAGTGCACGGCCGGATTTGCCGAGGTTTTTCTGGGCGGCGGTTTCGGAGGAACGGATGAGGCTGTCGGAATCGACCGGGATGTGAAGGGATTCGGAAAGGCGCTCGGCAATCTCAAGCGCCTGGTTGTAGCCGCGCTCCCGGAGGCGGTTTTGATGTACCGGCACCGGGATCAGCACCTCCGGCTTCCAGCGGAGAAGGTACGGCCGGAGGGTTTTTGAAAAGTCAAGACAGGGATAATCCAGCAGCTGGCGGTTTCCCTCGTATTTTACTTCATAGAGCATGCGCCGGATGTAGAAGGAACTGTACTCCGCCCAGGCGATATTCTGGATGAAGGCGGGCATGTTCCGCTCACACTGTCTGCAGAATTCGCGCTGCTCCGAGTCCATCGGGCGTCCGCATTTGAGACAGAAAGGATCCCGAACGCGGCGGATCTTTTTCTCACAGGGCGGACAGATCAGCGCCTTTCCGGGCGGAAGCGCCCGAAGGCAGACCGGACAGTGTTTCGGATAAACAAGATCAATGATCGCCATAAAGTTCGCGGATCATGTCCCGAAGTCCGCTGTAGCGCTTCTGCTCCCGGTCGTTTCGGATCATCCGGCAGAAGGTATCGTAGCTTCCGACGATACAGACACACTGTTTCGCACGCGTCACGCCGGTATAAAGCAGGTTCCGGGTCATCAGAAGCTGCGGTCCGGAAAGAAGCGGAATGATCACCGCGGGGTATTCACTGCCCTGAGATTTATGGATCGTGACCGCGTAGGCAAGTTCCAGACTGTCCACGGCAGAGAATGGGTACACCACAATCTTCTCCTCGTCAAAGAGCACCGTGATCGTTTCCTCAAAGAAGCTGATCCGCCGAATCACACCCATATCGCCGTTGAAGATGCCGGTCCCGGTCTTTTTGGGATAGGTTCCTTCCATTTCCCAGGTTATCTGGTAGTCGTTTTTGATCTGCATGACCTTGTCTCCTTCCCGGAAGATGCCGAAGGAGAATTCCTTCTCGACTTTCTTCGGGGAAGGCGGATTCAGCGCCTCCTGCAGGACTTTGTTAAGGTTTTCGACGCCAAGAAGGCCTTTTCGCATCGGAGTGAGAACCTGAAGTTCGCTGATATCCGCATGGACATAGGGCGGAAGCTTTTCCCGAAGAAGCGTGATCGTCGCGCCGGTGATCCGCGGTGCCTCATCGCGCAGGATGAACAGGAAATCCTTTGAGGGCTTCTTTTCGACAATCTCCCCTTCATTGATCCGGTGCGCATTGACGATGATATCGCTCTCTTCCGCCTGCCGGAAAATCCGTGTAAGCCGTACAACCGGGAAGCAGTCCGAATCAATCAGGCTTTTCAGTACCTCGCCCGGTCCGACAGAAGGCAGCTGGTTCACATCCCCGACAAGGACAAGCCGCATGCCCGGGACCATCGCCCGAAGGAGCGCGTGCATCAGCATTGTGTCGACCATGGACATCTCGTCGATGATGACGACGTCCGCCTCGAGGGGCATCTCTGAATTCCGCTGGAACACGCTCCCGCCCGCCGGATTGCCGCTCACTTCGAGCATCCGATGAATGGTCTGCGCCTCATAGCCGGTCGCTTCCGTCATCCGCTTTGCCGCGCGGCCTGTCGGCGCTGCCAGAAGAATATCCAGTCCCTCCCGCAGGAAATAAGTGATAATCAGGTTGATGATCGTTGTCTTGCCGGTGCCCGGACCTCCGGTGATGATGGAGATTCCGTTCTTGACCGCGACATGCGCAGCCTCGTGCTGCAAGGGATCCAGGGTGATCTTCTTCTCCTGCTGCAGAAGCTGCAGCTTCCGGTCGATCTCATCATCCGAAAGCGCCTCGTCCCGGAGGTTCATATCCCTGAGGATCCGCGCCGAATCCAGTTCCATCCGGTAAAAAGAGTTCAGATAAACCTGCGTCTCCGTCCCGTCCCGCCGGATGTGAATCTTCTTTTTCACGGAAAGTTCCTGAAGGATGTGGTCAAACTCCGCGATCTGGACAGCCAGGAGTTCTTCTGCGGCCGTGAGGAGCTCTTCTTTCGGGAGGTAGGTATGTCCGAAGGAAACCGCCTGGGAAAGCGTATAGAGAATGCCCGCCCGGATCCGGAATTCGGAATCCGGCAGGATGCCGTTTTTCTGTGCAATCTGGTCCGCAGTCCGGAAGCCGATGCCTTCAATATCCTCGGAAAGCTGGTAGGGATTCTCTCTCACGATGCCGTAAAGCTTCATGCCGTACTCGCGGTAGATTTTTGCGGCCATGTTGAAAGTCATCCCATACTGCTGCAGGAAAATGACCGCCGAGCGGATTTCACGCTTCTCAATCACACGCTCTGCAATCGCCATCGCCGAGCGTTCACTGATCCCGCGGACCTCTGCAAGGCGCTCCGGCTCCTCTTCCATGATCCGGAAGGTGTCATCCCCGAATTTTGCGACGATCCGCGATGCGAGCGCCGGGCCGATTCCTTTCACCGCGCCGGAGCTCAGGTACTTCTCGATCGAGGCCCGGTCTGTCGGGGTAATGAATTCATAGCGTTCAACCTTCATCTGCTCGCCGTAGACAGGATGCACCACCAATTCCCCTTCGGCACGGATAAATTCGCCCTCCGAAAGCGCGGGAAATACGCCGGTCAGGACTGTTTCCTTCCCGGCGTCCGAAAGCGCCAGCACCGTATAGCCGTTCTCTTCATTGCGGTAGGTGATCCGCTCTACATAGCCCGTAACTGTGTCCATTTTTGTGGAGATTTCCTCACCGAAAACACCACAGGCGAATGTCCGTCCGCTGTGCGGGGCATTCGCCTGAAAGCTGTATGCTGCGGGACGCCGAAAACCGTCCCGGTATTTTATCTCTTCTGCTTACTCATCTACGGTGCCGAGATCGGCGTTGTGGATGAATTCAATGTACTTGCCGGTACCGATCGCAACACAGTTCATCGGATCCTCGGCAATCATCGTCGGAATGCCGGTCTTCTCTTCAAGAAGCTTCTCCATGCCCTGCAGAAGCGCGCCGCCGCCAGTGAGCACAATGCCCCGGTCCGCGATATCTGCCGCGAGTTCCGGCGGTGTCTTCTCCAGTACGGAATGCACCATGTCGACGATCTTATTGGCAGACTCCGTCAGCGCCTCAAGCGTCTCGTCAGAGGTCAGTGTTACGGTCTTCGGAAGACCGGTAACAAGGTTTCTGCCGCGTACGTCAAGCGTCAGCTCTTCGTCACTCTTATAGCAGGTGCCGATCTTGATCTTGATCTCTTCTGCGGTCCGCTCGCCGATCAGCAGGTTGTGCTTGCGGCGCATGTAGCGTACGATCGCATCGTCAAAATCGTCGCCCGCCACCTTCAGTGAGTCGGAAACGACGGTTCCGCCAAGGGAAATCACAGCGATATCCGTCGTGCCGCCGCCGACGTCGACGATCATGTTGCCGCAGGGCTTCGAGATGTCGATTCCGGCGCCGATCGCAGCCGCTACCGGTTCTTCAATGATGAAAACCTCGCGCGCACCCGCGTTGATGGTCGCATCCTCAACTGCCTTCCGCTCCACTTCCGTGATATGCGAAGGTACGCAGACTGAAATCCTCGGACGGCGGAACGTCCGCTTGCCGAGTGCTTTCTGGATAAAGTAACGGATCATTTTCTCGGTGATCGTATAGTCCGAGATAACGCCCTGCCTCAAAGGACGCACCGCCTTGATATTGCCGGGCGTACGGCCGATCATCAGCCGTGCTTCCTCGCCGATCGCCTTGATTTCATTCGTGTTGGTGTCGTAAGCCACAACCGAAGGCTCCTTCAACACCACGCCCTTGCCGTTGATATATACTAAAATGCTCGCTGTGCCGAGATCGATACCGATATCAGCGCCGCCGCCGAATAAACCCATCTGTAAAACCTCCGAAAATCTATCAGATCAACCGCTCCCGGGAAGTCCTTCCGGTACGCGGATAAAGTCAGAAACCGACTGAACCCCAGTCTTGTATAGTTTAGAACAAGGACGCGGTTTTGTCAATCTGATTTACGATAAGAATTCATATAAATATTTGGACGATCACCCGATCTCCAGAGAAAGCGCCTCCGGGTTTTCCGTTTCCTGGTCCCGGAACTGCAGCCGGTACAGGGCCGCATATTCGCCGTTCTTCTCCATCAGTTCTTCGTGTGTCCCCTGCTCCACAATCTGTCCGCGCGAAATCACGGCGATTTCATCCGCGTTCTTGATTGTCGAGAGCCGGTGCGCAACGACGATTGTCGTCCTGCCCTTGCAGAGTTCATCAAGAGACTGCTGGATCATCAGTTCCGTCGTATTGTCAAGAGCGCTCGTTGCTTCGTCCAGAACAAGGATCGAAGGATCCTTCAGAAAGACCCGCGCAATTGACAGCCGCTGCTTCTGCCCGCCCGAAAGCCGGACGCCGCGCTCGCCGATTTCCGTATCATAGCCCTGCGGCATCTGCAGAATGTAATCGTGGATGTTCGCGCGCTTCGCAGCCTCGATCACCTCCTCATCCGTCGCCGAAAGCCGCCCGTAGAGAATGTTGTCGCGGACCGAAGCGTTGAAGAGATAGATGTCCTGCTGTACGATGCCGATGTTCCGCCTCAGAGACTCCATCGTGTATTCGCGGATATCTTTCCCGTCGATCAGGATCTCTCCTTCCTGGATATCATAGAAATGCGGAATCAGGTGGCAGATCGTTGTCTTTCCGCCGCCCGAAGGCCCCACAAGCGCGTACTTTTTACCGCGCCCGATCTTCATATTGATGTGCTCGAGGACTTCGTTCTTGTCGTCATAGCTGTAGGAAACGTCCCGGAATTCGATCTCGCCCCGCAGTACGCCCGCGTCTTCTGCCTGCTCATCGTCCGTCTCCGGTTTTTCGTTCAGGATCTCAATGAAGCGCTCGAAGCCCGTGACGCCGTTCTGGTACTGCTCCATGAAGTTGATCAGGGTCGTGACCGGGTTAATGAACAGATTGACGGAAAGGAAGAAAGCCGAATAGTCCGCAAAATCGATCTTTCCGGCGTACATAAAGAGTCCGCCTCCAAGAAGCACCACGATATTGAAAAGGCTCGTCACAAACTGCGTGGAGGAGCCGAACTGCCCCATTGCCTTGAATCCGAGACGGCGTGCTTCGATGTAGCGCTCGTTTCCGGCCTCAAACTTTTCGCGCTCTTTGTCAGCGTTGTTGTAAGCCTTGGTCACCCGAATGCCCTGGACGCTCGATTCGACGGAAGCGTTGATCTGCGCGATCGCTTTGCGGCTCTCCGCAAATGCCTGGCGCATCTTCTTCTGCATCACCAGAGTGATCAGGAACAGGATCGGGACGCAGGAAAAGACGAGAATCGTCAGCCAGACATTGATTGTGCAGAGATAGACCAGGGACAGCACGATCGTAATTGTCGAAATGATCAGGTTCTCCGGTCCGTGGTGCGCAAGCTCTGAGATTTCCTGCAGGTCGTTCGTCATGCGGGACATGATCTTGCCGGTCTCGTTATTGTCGTAGTATTTATAGGGCAGGGTCTCCAGATGGTCAAACATGTCTCTTCGCATCTGGGCCTGAATCCGCGTGCCCATCATATGGCCCTGATACTGGATAAAGAACTGCAGGAGGGCGCGGAGCGCGTACATAAAAAGAACGATCACCGCTGCGAAGATGATCATCCGGATGTTCCGGTCCGGAATATAGGTGTTCAGCATGCGCCGCGTCATGATCGGGAAGGTCAGTCCGAGAATCGACACCATCAAAGACGCCAGCATGTCGAGCACGAAGATTTTCCGTTCCGGTCTGTAGTAAGAGATGAATTTTTTCAGCATGTCCCATCCTCCTGTCTATCGTGAATTCATCCGGTTAATCCAGAAACTTCAGGTCCTCCGGTGTTGTGATTTTAATATTCTGATAGCTGCCCCGGGAGAGATGCACATGCCGCTTTCCGAAGCGTTCCATCACCGAAGCGTCATCCGTGATGCCGGACAGATCCTGCCCGGAATTCAGGAGTTTCTCATAGGCTTCGAGGATTTCAGAAAAAGTAAAAGCCTGCGGCGTCTGGATGATATAGACTGTTTTCCGGTCAGGCGTGTCTGTCACAAAGCCCTCTGAATCTGCGATCTTGACGGTATCCTTGCTCGGGACGGCTGTGACCGCAGTCCTGAACTTCTTGACGCTTTCGAGCGCCGCATCGATAATCTCCATTGATACAAAAGGCCGTGCTGCATCGTGGATCATGACGATTTCAGGCGGGTCTGTTTCTCCGAGATATCGAAGGCCATTCCACGATGACAGATACCGCTCCGAACCGCCCGCAATCACATCGGGGAAAGGCAGGCTGCCCTGTTCCGCAGAAAGGTCCGCTTCCGACAAGATCCGCTGCACCTCCGGGATATCCTCTTCCCCGGTCACGACCGTCACCGGAATTCCCGCGGACAGAAATACCCGGACGCTTCTTAAGAAAAGCGCCTCGCCCCGAAAAGTCAGGAACTGCTTGTGTGTATCCGTCTGCATTCTCCGGCCCTTTCCGGCCGCCAGAATCAGCGCCTGAACCTTCTGCAAGATCTTTCCCCTCTTTCGACTACAGGATCAACCCCGGAATGGCATAGGCCAGGATGTCGATAATCGCCGCCGCCATCAGGATCCCGAGGAAAATCGCAATCGACGCCTTTTTGATGTTGTACTGCATCAGTGACGCGATCAGGGACCCGGTCCAGGCACCGGTGCCCGGAAGCGGGATTCCGACAAAGGTCAGAAGAAAAGCGAACTCTCCGCGCTCCGCGGCCTTGTTCTTTTTTTCCGCGCGCGCTTCCAGTTTCAGCACCATTTTCTTCAGGATATTGTGCTTCTTCATGAACTCGAAGATTTTCCGGATAAACAGCAGGATGAAGGGAATCGGGATAATGTTCCCGATGATGCAGAACAGGTTTGCCTGCCAGAAAGGCATATCAAGAAGCCTTGCGATGACCAGGCCGCCGCGAAGTTCGATCAGCGGAATCATTGATACCAGAAATACAAAGATCTGTTTCGGCATCCAGGAGCCGAGTGTGTTTTCATACCAGTTTGCAATTGCTTCCATGTGTTTATCTTTCTCCAAGTTTCAGATTCGGCACCGCGTTCAGGGAAAGCCCCGCACGCGCACCGTTCAGGTATTCATAATAACCGGCGCATGCAATCATCGCCGCATTGTCCGTACAGAATATGGGTGACGGCGAATAAAAGCGCACGCCTTCCTTTTCACAGGCCAGGCGGATGCTTTCCCGAAGCGCGGAATTACTGGCGACGCCGCCCGCGATTGCAAATTTCTCAAAGTGCTTCTCCCGGATCAGCGCAATGGATTTCTCGGTCAGCACATCGACAACCGCCTTTTGGAAGGAGGCCGCAAGGTCCGCGTCCGATACTTCCTGTCCCTGCATTTTTGCATGGTTCAGGTAGTTCAGCACTGCGGATTTCAGGCCGGAAAAGCTGAAATCATAGAAGGCGCCGTCAATCGAAGCCTTCGGGAAAGGAATTGCGAAAGGATCGCCCTCTCTGGCCTTTTTGTCAATCTTGGGGCCGCCGGGATAGCCGAGTCCGATTGCCCGCGCGACCTTGTCAAAAGCCTCGCCGGCCGCATCGTCGCGGGTACGCCCGATGATCGAAAACTTCCCGTAGTCCAGCACTTCTATGAGGTGCGTATGCCCGCCGGACACGACCAGGCATCCGAAGGGCGGCTCAAGATCCGGATGTTCCAGATAATTCGCCGCAACGTGCCCTTCGATATGATGAACACCGACCAGCGGCTTTTTCGCGGCATAGGCAAGCCCTTTTGCGGCAGAAACCCCGACAAGAAGCGCGCCGACAAGCCCCGGTCCGTAAGTGACCGCCACGGCATCCAGATCGGAAAGCGTGACATTTGCTTCGGACAGGGCTTCCCGGATCACGGGAATGATCTTCTCCACGTGTTTTCGGGACGCGATTTCCGGCACGACGCCCCCGTAGAGCGTATGCAGCGGAACCTGCGAGGATATGATATTCGAAAGCACTTCCCTTCCAGACCGCACGACCGAAGCCGCCGTCTCGTCGCAGGAGCTTTCAATTCCAAGTATTAACAGATCCTGATTCATTTTTCCTTCCATGCAATTCAGTGCCATAAACCCCGCGCAGCAGTGCTTCGCACTTTCCCTGCGCTCCCTCATTCGGGGCTCACGCAGCGCTCGCGCACTGCTTCTCCCCTCATGAGGGACATTCGCCAAATCCCCGCTTATGCCTGTGTATACACGGCATCGCGGCTATTTGGCTCATTGTTTATTCAAACATCAGCACGGTACTGTGACCGTCGCGGGGAATCACGGTACGCGGGAAGATCGCCGTAAGCTCCTCCCGGTAGTCCTCCGGGTGCATCATCGCCGGTGAATAATGCGTCAGCCACAGTTCCTTCGGCTGTACTTCCTTTGCAATCTCACAGGCTTCCTGCATCAGCATATGCTTCTTCTCACGAAGCCCCTGCAGTTTCCCCCGCTCGCCGTACATGCCCTCTAAGATCAGAAGGTCCGCATCTTTCGCGTTCTCATTGATTGAGTCAGTCGGGCGCGTATCGGTCGCATAGACGAGCTTTAGGCCCTTTCTCGGCGGTCCCATCACAAGATCCGGCGTATAGGTCCGGCCTTCGAATTCCATGGTCTCCCCATGCTGCAGACGGTTCCACAGCCGGAGCGGGACTTCATTTTCCTTCGCACGCTCCGGATCGAAGAGGCCGAGACGCGGAATCTCAATGCGGTAGCCGTAACAGGTCACGTTGTGCCGGACCCGAAATGCGTGGATTTCATAACCTTTCAGCAAAAAAACCGCTTCCGGGCCTGAGTATTCACAGTATTCGATCGGGAACGGCAGTTCAGGTGCGACAACACGGAGCGCCGATACCACGCGCTCGAGACCTTTCGGACCGATCAGCGTCAGGGGTTCTTTGCGCTCGGCATTGCCCATCGTGAGAAGCAGCCCCGGAAGGCCGCTGATATGGTCGCCGTGATAATGCGTAAAGCAGATTGCATCGATCGGATTGCTGGAAAAGCCTTTCTTCCGAAGCGCCATCTGGGTGCCTTCACCGCAGTCGATCATCACGGTCGACCCGTTGTAGCGCATCACAAGGGATGTCAGATAGCGATAGGGAAGCGGCATCATTCCGCCGGTTCCGATCAGGGAAACATCAAGCATACTCTGTATTCCTGTCTTTTTCAGGAAAGCCGCAGGCTGTAAAGCTTTGCGCCTTCCGTCGGATTTTCATAATAGTTTTTCCGGAAACCGACCTGCTGAAAGCCGAAACGTTCATAGAGCGCGATCGCCGGCGTATTGCTCTCCCGGACTTCCAGTACCGCGCTTTCAGCCGAAAGCATCCGCGCGTCCGATAGCATCTGTGAAAGAAGCGCTGATCCTGCGCCGGATCTTCTGTGTCCGGGCAGAACTGCCAGATTGTCGATTCCCGCTTCGTCGAGCACAAGGCTCATCACGCTGTAGCCGAACACGCCCTCCTCATCCTCTGCCGCATACAGGCGATAAAGAGAGGGATTATCCAGACACTCGCGAATCAGTACTACGCTCCAGGGGTCTGAGAAGCAGGCCTTTTCGATCTTCGAAAGAACCGGAAGATCTTCAGGGGAAGCCGCCCGGACCCGAAAGGTCTGTTCCTTCCCCGCAGTCTTTTCGCGGGTCATAATCCTTTCCTCTCCCGTTCCTGTTCGGCCTGGGATTTTCTTAAGTACAGCGGCTGAAACGTAAGGCAGGATTCGTAGATCCCTTCTGCAAGCATCTTTGCCCCGAGTACAGCTACCGAGCCTGCGCGCTGGCAGCGCGTATGCGGCGGCGCGAACAGCGACGGCCGTGACATCTGTGCACGGATCTCCTCAATAAACACCGGGAGTCCGTCGCCGAGATACAGGACGGGTTTTCCGAGTTCTTCCGAAAGCGCTTCCGCAGCTCTGATCTGCTCTAAGAGAGGACGCGCACAGGCCGATTCATGTACGATAAAGCGGTCCCCGTCAAAACTGTAAAGTCCGCTGTAGACTTCCATCCGCCGCGCATCCATCAAAGGACAGAGCACGGCATTTGTTCCGAAAGCGCCGTAGGCAATCGCATCGATTGTCGGCACGGGAATGATCGGGAGATCCTTGGGGAAAGCAAGCCCTTTCGCAAGCGAAGCCCCGATCCGAAGGCCCGTAAAAGAACCCGGTCCCTGCGACACCGCGATCGCCGTCAGTTCCGATGCGTCCTTTCCAGTCATCTGAAAGATTGCATCAATCATCGGAAGCAGGGTCTCCGAGTGTGTTTTCTTGAAATTCGTCGTATATTCTGCGATTACCGTATCGTCCGAAAGAAGCGCTGCGGAGGCGGTCAGAGAAGCGCTCTCAATTCCGAGTATCAGCATGAGAATCTTCCTCCCTTCAGCGGTTCATACGGAGCCGTTCTTCCTGTTGCTCCGGCCGGTACAGCGTAATCCGGCGGTAGTCGTCGCCCTTTTCCGGTTCCTTTTCAATCTGAATCCGGAGTGCCCCGCGCGGAATCATTTCCGCAATCAGGCCGGCCCATTCGATCAGGCAGATGCCGTCCCCGTAAAAGTACTCGTCGATGCCGACCTCTTCCATTTCCGACGGATCTTCAATCCGGTACACATCGAAATGATACATCGGAAGACGGCCCTCGTGATACTCCTGCAGGATGGTAAAAGTCGGCGAAACAACGGGCTCCGTAATGCCGAGGCCTTTTGAAAAGCCTTTTACAAAGACGGTTTTTCCAACGCCGAGTTCGCCGTTCAGACAGATAATGTCTCCGGGAGAAGCGGTTTCGGCAAGTCTTCTGCCGAGAGCCTCCGTTTCTTCCGGAGAACGGGTTTCAATGATTTCAGTCATGAATTCAAAAGCCTCTTCTCTTCTTCTTCGGGATCATTTCCTGCAGGTAGGCAATAGTTTCGTCCTTATCAAGGAAGCGGTCAAGCGGGATCACGTTGGCGCGGACATCCGTAAGATAAACGATCAGTTCGCCCGAAAAGATCACCGCCTTATATACCTTGTCCCAGGGTAGCGTACTGGAATCCGCGCCCTGATAGGCGTGCAGGCCGACGCTGTCGAGGACATAGACGGTATTCCGCTGCATCTCCTCCTGTTTGGACTGCTGAACCGCCTTGAAATACAGAAAAAGCGGCTGCAGGATAAAATATACTGCGGAGATCACAACGAGAAAGATTCCGCTGTTATTGCCGTTTACGATGAAATAAATACCACCTGCGAGGGACACCAGTCCGACCAAAAGGTACACAAGCCCGACAGGCCGCATATACATGTGATAGAACATGAAACGGAACAGATCCGTCTTGTCGAGCTTCACATCCGCTTTCATAACTCTGCTCTCCCGGCGCTTACTCGTTTGCTTTTCTGTCTGTGTGAATCCACTTCAGATAGGCATTCATAAACAGGTCCAGCCCGCCGTCCATCACAGCCTGCACGTTGCCGGTTTCCGCCTGGGTCCGAAGGTCCTTGACCATTGTATAGGGCTGGAAGACATAGGAACGGATCTGGGAGCCCCAGCCGTTGTCCTTGACTTCTCCGCGAATATCCGAAAGCTGGTTTTCATTCTCCTGTTTTTTGAGAAGATACAGCTTCGCGCGCAGCATCTCCATCGCCTTGTCGAGATTCTGGAAATGCGAACGCTCATTCTGGCAGGCAACGACAATGCCGGTCGGGATATGGGTAATCCGGACCGCGGATGAGGTCTTGTTGATGTGCTGGCCGCCTGCGCCGGAGGAACGGTAGACGTCGATCTTGAGATCATCGTCCTTGATGTCCACATCGAGGCTCTGCTCAATTACCGGCATGATATCGCAGGAAACAAAGCTTGTCATGCGCTTTCCGACTGCGTTGAAGGGAGAAATCCGGACGAGCCGGTGAATCCCGTGCTCGGATCGTAAGTACCCATAGGCATTCTCGCCGGTGATCTGGATCGTCACGGACTTGATGCCCGCTTCGTCGCCGTCCAGGTAGTCCAGCACTTCAATCGAATAGCCCTTTTTCTCCGCCCAGCGCGTATACATGCGGTACAGCATGCCCGCCCAGTCGCAGGCTTCGGTTCCGCCCGCACCCGCATTCAGGCGCAGGATTGCGTCATTGTGGTCAAATTCGTCCGACAGAAGCGTCGTAACGCGAAGCTCCTCGAATTTCTCCTTGAAGCTGTCCATATCCGCCTGTACATCGTCGACAAGAGACCCGTCCTCCATTTCCTCCGCAATCTCGATGATCGAATTCATATCGTCATAGAGTTTTTCGATCTCATCAAATTCCTTGACGGTATCCTGGAGGTTTTTGAGTTTTTTCGTAATCTCCGCCGATTTTTCCGCGTCGTTCCAGAAATTCGGGTCCTCCATATACATGGAAAGCTCGGAAATCTGTTCTTTTTTCTGGTCCAGCGCCAGCGCGGAACGAAGCTCCTGAAGCGGCGTTTCGTACTGCGAAAGTGTATATTTGAACTGATCGTATTCTACCATAGTCTGTTCCTTAAATCTGGTTTTATGAAGAGACCTTTTGTCCCTTCGGGCTTCTCAGGAAAGCGCCGGTGCGCCGGGCCTTCCGTGGCAGTTCTTGTATTTCTTGCCGGATCCGCAGGGACAGGGATCATTCGGATAAATCTTGGCGCCGGCACGCTTTTTGGGAGCCTTTGCCTTCGAATCGTCCTTGTTGGTACCGGTAATCTTCGCAACCTGTTCACGCTCCTCGGGCCGCTCGACGCGCGCGTGGTAAATCGCGCGTACCGTACCTTCGCGGATCCCGGCCATCATGCCGTTGAACATGTCAAATCCAGCCATCTTGTACTCAGTCAGCGGGTCCTTGTTGCCGTAGGCGACTAGTCCGATGCCCTGTCTCAGCTGGTCCATGTCGTCAATATGGTCCATCCAGTGCCGGTCGATGGTCTTCAGGAGCACGACGCGCTCCAGTTCTCTCATCTGCTCGATATCGGCAAATTCGGCTTCTTTCTGCTCGTAAAGCTTGACCGCGTTTTCCTTCACAAGATGCTTCAGCGCATTCTTGCCCTGGCGTCCGTGCGCGTTCTCCGGAACGGTGAGCGGCGCCATCGGAATCACCGACAGCAGGGTCTGGTTCAGCTCCGTAAGGTCCCATTCTTCGGGTGCCTGGTCATCCGGCACGAACATGTCGACCGTATTGTCGCAGATATCCGTCACCATCTTCATGATGACGTCGCGCATGTTCTCGCCGTCCAGAACCTGGCGGCGCTCTTTGTAAATGATCTCGCGCTGTTCGTTGATGACTTCATCGAATTTCAGCAGGTTTTCACGGATCGAGTAGTTGTTGCCCTCTATCCGCTTCTGGGCCTTTTCGATCGCGCCGGAAAGCATCCGGTGCTCAATCTGCTGGCCTTCCTCCACGCCGAGCGCATTGAACATCGACAGGATCCTTTCGGAACCGAACAGCCGCATCAGGTCGTCTTCGAGCGAAATGTAGAAGCGGGACTCACCCGGATCGCCCTGACGTCCGGAACGCCCGCGCAGCTGGTTGTCGATACGGCGGGCTTCATGGCGCTCTGTGCCGATGATTTTCAGGCCGCCTGCCGCTTTTGCTTCGGGGTCGAGCTTGATATCAGTACCACGGCCGGCCATGTTCGTCGCAATCGTGACTGCCTTGTATTCGCCGGCATGCGCGACGATCTCCGCTTCCATCTCATGGAACTTCGCATTCAGTACATTATGCGGGATGCCGTGGCGCTTCAAAAGCCCCGACAGAAGCTCAGAAACCTCGATCGAAATCGTACCGACAAGAACCGGCTGGCCCGTCGCGTAGGACTCCTTGACTGCCTCGACGACTGCCGCGTATTTTTCCTTTTTGGTCTTGTAAACCGCATCTTCCTGGTCGATACGCTGTACCGGGACGTTCGTCGGAATCTCGATGACGTCCATGCCGTAGATGTTGCGGAATTCGCGCTCTTCTGTGAGTGCCGTACCGGTCATGCCGGCCTTCTTGTCGTATTTGTTGAAGAAGTTCTGGAAAGTGATCGTCGCGAGGGTTTTGGACTCGCGGTTGACCTTCACATGCTCCTTCGCTTCAATCGCCTGATGCAGGCCGTCCGAATACCGCCGGCCCGGCATGATACGGCCGGTAAATTCATCGACAATCAGCACTTCATCGTCCTTGACAACATAGTCGATGTCGCGGTGCATAATATAGTTTGCGCGGAGCGCAAGGGTCATGTTATGCTGGATTTCCAGGTTCTCCGGGTCCGCGAGGTTCTCGATGTGGAAATACTCCTCGACTTTCTTGATGCCCTCTGCAGTCAGGTTGACGACCTTGTCCTTTTCATTGACCTGGAAGTCGCCGGATTCCTTCTGGCCTTCACCCATGATGATATCCATCTTGGAAAGGTCCGTCATGTTTTCGCCGCGACGGAGGCGCTTTGCCAGATTGTCGCAGACTTCATAGAGCTGTGTCGACTTCCCGGACTGGCCGGAAATGATCAGCGGCGTCCGCGCTTCGTCGATCAGGATCGAGTCCACTTCGTCGATGATCGCATAAGAAAGGCCCCGAAGAACAAGCTGCTTCGCATAGATGACCATGTTGTCGCGGAGGTAGTCAAAACCGAGCTCATTATTCGTGACATAGGTCACATCACAATTATAGGCTTCCTGCCGTTCTTCGGACTTCATGCCGTTTAAGACACAGCCGACCGTCAGTCCCAGGAAGCGGTGCATCTGGCCCATCCATTCCGCATCACGCGCTGCCAGGTAATCGTTGACGGTGACGACGTGCACGCCTTTTCCGGTCAGTGCGTTCAGGTAAGCCGGTAAAAGCGCGGTCTGCGTCTTTCCTTCACCGGTCTTCATTTCGGCGATCCGGCCCTGATGCAGTACAATGCCGCCCAGTACCTGTACGTCAAAATGCTCCTGGTTGATGCAGCGCCTCGTTGCCTCCCGCATGGTGGCATAAGCCTCCGGCAGCAGATCATCGAGGGTCTCGCCATTCTGGTAACGCTTTTTATATTCGTCCGTCTTCGCCCGAAGCTCCTCATCCGTGCAGGCCATCATGGCCGGCCTCAGATCATTGATTTTCTGTAATATCGGGCGGAGCCGCTTGATTTCGTTCTCGCTGTGGGTTCCGAAGATTTTGGTTATGAAGCTCATACGGACCTCCTGTGCATACTTAGTATGTATTGTACCACCTTTCAGCCTTTTTTTCAACTGCTAAATCTCGCCGCGCCCCTCCGCCCCTCTCCATCACGCGGCAGACCCGGACGCAGGGGCTTTCGACTCGGACGCGGCTTTGAGGAGGGCAGACCCGGACGCAGGGTCCGTGGGTGGATCCGGCTTTTTTCGGTGAGAACTCCGCACTTCGATTTTCTACGGGGACCCTTCGGGGTCCCCTCGAAGTTCCGGGTCCCTTCTCCAACTTAGAAAACAGCAACGGCTCAAGCCTCCGGCTCTTACGGCCTCCGCTTGAGCGGATTGCTGTTTTTTGGTCGA
>JAFYGJ010000066.1:0-162310 GCA_017543275.1 Lachnospiraceae bacterium
CATACGCTCCACGCTGACAGGCTCGGAAAGATGGCGGCGCACAAAGTTTGTCACATCCAGAGAGAACTTTTTCGTAAACTTTCCGCGGTGCAGTTTCTCCACCTGTTCGGTAAATTCGAGCAGCATGCTGTACTGGAGGTTGATGATTTTACTGTAAGAAGAGAGAAGCTCAGCCCGCTGAATATAGGCGTCAGATAAGGTGAATGCCTCATCCTCAGGCATCCCGCCGCGGATTGCTGCCCGTGAAGTCAGGGTGGCCGTTACGATAAAAAGGTTTTTGACCTGACGGAGCTGGTCGCGGGCAATGGTTCCGCCATGGACCGCGGGAGCGGAAGACAGCCAGCTTCGAAGCGTGGAAGTTTCACCCCGCCGCACGAGATCCATCAGGGTTTCCTCAATCTCCAGCGTATTATGCATCTGCCGGTCCGGACTGTCTTCTTCATAGACACGCGCAGTGCGCCTTTCCTCGGCATTCATTTTCAGAAGTGTCTGCTCTGTTTCATGGATGGCGATATCGGAAAACTCCAATTTTTCTCCGCTGTTCAGGAGATGATTCAATGTGCAGAGAAACTGCAGCAGCATTTCGACCGGCATACGGCCGATTGCCGCCATACCTTCGATAAATGCAGCAGTTTCATCCTGCGGGACGTCGGCCTGAAAAGAAAGTTCACGGAGCTTCTGCTCATCCGGCGTGATCTGCGCGGTCGGACCGATAACAATTTTCAGATTTCCGCTGTTCAGAATGCCGTAATAGTGGAACTGCGGAGTGACATAATAGCTGACATGTTCCGTGACGGCAAGAATTTCTTTTCGGCAGATCTCCATGGGATCCCGGGGCAGACGGACCGGGAAATAAGAGCAGCAAAGTCCTCCGTTTTCATATATTCTGACCGGAATGCCAAAGAAGCGGCCGATCGAACAGGCCAGGTATTCGGGATCTGTTTTCAATGAAATATCCTCCAATCTGATATTCATTACAATTGTACTATATTGAATACCAGGATGCAAGACATTTTGCCCGGAATATGTTATGTTATACGCAGAGAAAATGCCGGAGGATGGGACATGGATATTGAAACGATTTTGAAACAGATGAGCGTGGAAGAGAAGGCAGCACTGGTTTCGGGAACGGATTTTCTGTTTACCAATCCGATTCCGCGGCTCGGCATTCCGAGCCTCCGCATGTCTGACGGCCCTCACGGGCTCCGAATGCAGATCGGTTCTTCGGACAACGGGGTGAGCGAGTCCGAACCCGCCACATCTTTCCCGACAGCAGCATGTACGGCTACAGGATGGAACCCGGATAATCTCCGGAAAATGGGAGAGGCGATTGCGGAGGAATGCCGCTGTTACGGCGTGCATACGCTTCTCGGACCGGGCGTAAACATCAAAAGAAATCCGCTCTGCGGCCGGAATTTCGAGTATTTCTCCGAAGACCCGTACCTTGCCGGAGTCCTCGGCGCCGCGATGGTGGAAGGGGTTCAGTCCAAAGGCGTCGGCGTCTCCCTGAAGCATTTCGCCCTGAACAACAGCGAAAACTTCCGCTTCATGGGCAATTCCGTCGCTTCCGAAAACACAATGCGCAGGCTCTATCTGAAGCCTTTTGAATATATCGTAAAGCATGCGAAACCCGCGTCTGTCATGTGCGCCTACAATCAGATCAACGGAACTTTCTGCTCAGAGAACAAATGGCTTCTGACGGATGTCCTGCGGAATGACTGGGGCTTTTCGGGCCTCGTCATGAGCGACTGGGGTGCGGTAAGGGACCGGGTCCCGGGGCTTAAGGCGGGAATGGATCTCGAGATGCCGGGGGATACTTCTTACTGCCGGAGACAGATCCTGGATGGCGTATCAGACGGAAGCCTTCCGATGGAAGTACTGGATCAGTCATGCAGAAGAGTCCTCCGCTTTGTAGAACAGTATGTTCAGCCGGCCGATCCGGCGCCGGTGGACTGGAAAGCTCATCATGCACTCGCCGCTGAGATTGCCGCGGACTGTGCAGTTCTTCTGAAAAACGACGGCGTGCTGCCGCTTGGCGGCAGGGAAAAGCTCCACATTGCAGGTGAACTGTTCGAAAACATGCGTTATCAGGGCGCCGGAAGTTCCATGATTCATCCGATGGAAGTGACAACGCCGAAGGATGCCTTTGAAGCAAGGGGAATCCAATCCGTACCGCCTGAAGATGCCGACGTTGTCCTGGTCTTTGCGGGACTCACCGATTACTATGAGTCGGAGGGCTGCGACCGGGCGCATATGAAGCTTCCAAAGAATCAGCTTCAGGAGATCGAGACCCTGCTACGATCCGGCAAAAAGATCGTCGTCGTGCTGTTCGGCGGCGCGCCGGTTGAACTTCCCTTTCTGGATCAGGTCAGCGCGGTCCTCAACATGTATCTGCCCGGACAGAACGGCGGAACCGCAGTCTGTGAGCTTTTGTTCGGTGAAAAGAATCCTTCCGGAAAACTGGCGGAGACCTGGCCGATGCGCTACGAAGATGTTCCGGGGGCGGATTCCTTCGGAAAAGATATCAATGAAATCTATACCGAAGGCTGTGAGGTCGGGTATCGTTATTACAGCAGACATGATATTCCGGTCCGCTTTCCTTTCGGCTTCGGTTTAAGCTATACGACTTTCTCGAAAAGCGAGTGGATCCGCGAGGGAAATACCTACACACAGACGATCGAAAACACCGGGGAACGCTTCGGCGCCGAGGTCGCACAGCTTTTCATTGACGGCGGGCTTCGGGGTTTCGAAAAAGTATATCTTCAGCCCGGCGAGTCGAAGACCGTCTCGATTACAGTAGAAGAGGAGCCGGAAGAATTCTGGTCCGACGAATATACGGTTCCGGAAGAACTGCCGAAGTTCCCGGTTACGACGGAATCCCGCTTCACGGATCTACAGCAGACTTTCATGGGACGGATCCTGTTCAATGCTGTTCTTTCCGTCGCAAAGAAGCAGCAGAAAGAGGCGGAAAAACTCCCGGACGGACCGGAAAAGAACAATAAAAGGAAGGCGGCCTTCTTCATGAAGAGAATTCTTGAGAGCAATTCGCCGCGGACAATGTCCATGTGTGCAGGGAACCAGATGCCCTTCAACTTTGCCCAGGGCTTCGTTGAACTGACCAACGGACATCTTCTGAAAGGCGCGGCCTGCTTTATGAAAAAGATTAAAGTACCGAAACTACCGAAGGAGGAAAGCAAATGATCAGACTGCCCAAAAGCCGGATTGTATCACCGGAAGTCAAAGCAAAGGAGAAATGGCTCGGATACCTTCTCGGACCTGCCGGCGCGCTTCTTCTGAACGCCGTGCTTGCAACCTATCTCAACGTTTACTATACGGATGTTCTGAACCTGACGCCTTTATGGAACGGCCTGTTTCTCGCGACTTTCCCGATCATCTCGAAAGTCATCGACGCCATCACAAATGTGATCATGGGGCAGATCATCGACCGGACCCGGACGAAGGAAGGCAAAGCCCGTCCCTGGCTTCTTCTGTCCGCCGTTCTGGTGCCTGTTACGGCAATCCTTCTGTTTGTCGTGCCGAACGCAAACGATACAGTGAAGGCAATCTGGGTTATTGTTTCCTACAACCTGTTCTATTCCTTTGCCTATACTATCTTCAACATGAGCCACAACCTGATGGTGCCGCTCTCGACGCGTGACTCCCAGGCCCGCGGCGGCTTAAGCGTCTTCAACCAGATCACAACCATCATGATGAGCGGGATTCTGGTCGCCCTGATCTTCCCGATGGTCATTATGCCCGTGATCGGTGTGGCAAAACCGAGATGGATTCTTCTCATGTCCATCCTGTCGATCATCGCGCTTCCGCTGACACTGATGGAATACTTCTTCACAAAAGAACGCATCACAGAGGAAGCCGAAGCTGCCGGGGAGAAGGAGAATGTCTCCTTTATGGAGCAGATGAAACTCCTGTTCACGGACAAATATATGCTCCTGATGTACGGATATTTCTTTGTCACCACGGTCGGCGCGACAATCAAAAACCTCGGTCTCGTCTATTACTGCAATTACGTACTTGGCACCTACAATGACGGCATCACACAGATGCTCGTTTCGGTCATCGGCGGCATACCGATGGGCATTGGCATCTTTGCAGTCTGGCCGCTGGCAAAGAAGTTCGGGAAGCGAAATGTCACGATGATCGGATGCCTTCTGATCGCCGTCGGGTCACTGATCTGCTGGATGTTCCCCAGAAATCTGGTCATGGTCCTCATCGGGCAGTTTATCAAAAATACGGGCGGTCTGCCTGGTTCCTACGTTTTCATGGCGCTCTTTGCGGACTGCCTGGACCATATGGAATGGAAATCCGATACCCGGCTCGACGGCACGGCCATGTCAATCTACAACATCATCGCTGTGGCAATGGTCGGCATCATGACCGGCGTTTTCAACCTGCTTCTGGCAAAAACAGGTTATCTTGCGCCTTTCTCTGCAAACAGCGTGGCAGAAGCTTCCGCAAAGCTTGCCGAGAACGGATGGATTTCTCAGATTGCGCTCTCGGACATTGTCCCGAAGGACGGCGTCTTCACGATTGCGCTGCAGCAGCCGGATAATGTATATTGGGTGATTACATTTGCCTTTGTAGGACTGGAAGTCTTCACGAGCCTGATTGCCTTCGTCCTGCTGTTCCTGCTGAAGGTCGAGAAAAACATCGGGAAAGAACAGGCGGAAATCAAGGCACGACATGAAGCATCCCAGGGAACGGATGAAGAAAACAGGCCCGCTGAATCTCAGGCAGAAGGAGAAAACGAAAGATGAAAGCGATCCGACTGAAAACAGAACACCTCATTGATCCTCTTGGGATTGATATCCAAAAGCCGCGGCTCAGCTGGAACGCGGAAGGAGGCATCCGACAGACTGCCTATCAGATTGTAAGTGAAAAATGGGACAGCGGAAAGGTCGAATCCGATCTGATGCACGCTGAATACCCTGAAAAACTGTCTTCCCGCGAACGCGTGAACTACAGGATCCGTCTGTGGGATGAGCAGAATGAGCCGGGCGAGTGGAGCGAGGCTTACTTCGAAATGGGGCTTCTTTGCCCGTCTGACTGGCAGGCAAAATGGATCACAGGGAATTATACGGTGAAGAAGAGCGAACGTTATCCCGTGGACTGTTTCCGGAAAGTTTTTGTTCTGGAAAAGCCTGTCGGGAAAGCACGCCTCTATGCCACAGCCTGCGGTCTGTATGAAGTCCGGATCGGCGGAAAGAGAGTGGGCGATTTCGTCATGGCGCCCGGTTATACGGACTATCGAAAGCGTGTCCAGTATCAGACTTATGATGTGACCGATCTGCTCAGTTCAGGTGATAATGAACTCACCGTTCAGCTTGGAGACGGCTGGTACCGCGGGTCCTGCGGCGCCTGGGGCATCCGGAACCAGTACGGAACAGAAACCAAAGTCCTCATGCAGCTGGAAATTTTCTATGATGACGGGACAAAGGAGCTGATCTTAAGCAACAGAAGCTGGCAGTGGTCCAACGATGGGCCGATCCGCTTTGCCGACAACAAGGACGGCGAAATCGTCGAAGCCTTCCGGACGCCGACCTATTCAGGACAGGCAAAGGAGACCGCGCATCCGGTCGTTCCGACAGCTTCCGACAATGTCCCAGTGACGGAGCACGAGCGCTTCCATCCGATGATCACGACTGCAAAAAACGGCCGGAAACTTCTGGATTTCGGGCAGAACATTGCGGGCTATGTGCAGTTTTCGGTGAATGCGCATCTCGGTCAGCGCATGATCTGGCGTTTCGGTGAAATGCTGGATCAGGACGGAAATCTCACGCAGGAGAATATCCAGCTCAAAAACAAGAAAAAGACCACACCGCTTCAGAAGATCGAATACAGCTGCGCCGAAGGACTGAATACATACAGGACCACCTTTGCCGTTTTCGGCTTTCAGTATGCGGAAGTGGAGACGGATGTGGAACTGGATTCCGAAAAGATCGTCTCGATCGCAGTCTATTCCGACCTGGAACGGACAGGGGACTTTTCTTCCTCCCATGCGCTTCTGAATCAGCTTTGCGAGGCGACGCTCTGGTCCGCGAAGGGAAATCATCTGGATATCCCGACAGACTGCCCGACAAGAGAGCGTCATGGCTGGACGGGCGACGCACAGCTTTTCTTTACAACGGCTTCATACCTGTTTGACTTCGCGCCATTTGCCAGAAAGTATATGCATGACGTCTATGACTGGCAGAAAAAGAACGGCCGTCTGCCGCATATCACACCGGACGGCGGTGCGGACTTCTATATGCGGACGATGAACGGTTCGGTCGGCTGGTCGGATGTCGGCGTACTGATTCCCTGGCGTTATGCAGAGATTTTCCGGGACGAATCGATCCTGGCGATGTACTATGAAGGCATGGCAAAATACGCCCGCTTCATGGAGAAACGCTGTGGAAAAGCGATGCCTTTCTTTTCAAAGCATGTGAAGCTCTCAAAAGAGGCGAAGAAGTATTTTGTCAATGTCGGACAGAGTTACGGCGAATGGGCGGAGCCTGTGGATGTGAATGGCGGATTCCGTTGGCAGGATTTCGTAGCGCCGCATCCGGAGGTCTCGACAGCATATACTTCCTATGTACTGGGGCTGATGGCGAAGATCGCAGAGAAACTGGGACATCCGGAGGACACGAAGGAATTCCAAAGCTATTCGGACGGCTGCAGAATGGCCTATCAGGAACTGGTCCGGACAGAAGCTTTTTCGCTGGACACCGACCGGCAGGCGCAGCTCGTGCGTCCGCTGTATTTTGATCTTCTTGATGAGGAGCAGACCGTGTTTGCCAGAAAGCGTCTGATCGAAGCGCTGGAGCACTATGGCTGGCGCCTCGGAACCGGCTTTTTGTCGACGCCGCTGATCCTTTATGTACTGGCTTCCTACGATACGGAAGCGGCTTATAAACTTCTTCTGAACGAAGAAATCCCGGGCTGGCTTTCGATGCCCAGAAACGGCGCGACGACCATCTGGGAAAATTGGGACGGCCCCTACAATTCACAGGGCGCTGGACTTGGTTCACTGAATCATTACTCCAAAGGAGCTGTCGTCGAGTGGCTTTTCAGCACGATGTGCGGAATCCGGGTGGACGGAGAGAATCATTTCACGATCGCGCCGGTTCCGGGCGGAGGGCTTACGCACGCCGAAGCTTCCTATAACAGCGTTTTCGGAAAGGCGGAAAGCCGCTGGGAGCGAAGAGAAGGGAAGACCGTTTATACGATCACAGTGCCCGCAAACTGTACGGCAGAAGTGAAGCTGCCCCACGGCCTTGTTGAAACCGTCTGGTCAGGGAAGCACGTGTTTACGGAGTAGGAACTGAGGCTGTGAATTTAATGAATAAGCCCGCACTTTCAGAGGCCTGATAATGTCTCCGAAGGCGCGGGCTTATTCATGAGGTCTGTCTCCGGGCTGAAATCTTCCGACGGCCGTGACACCAGGTCTTAACGGAAGAAATCCTTATCCTCCGGGCGGAGGTACTTCTCCGCTTTCGGGATATTGAACTCGACGCCGATGCCGGGCCGATCCCAGACCTGGACATGGCCGTCACGAAGGAAATTGTCCGGGAGGCCGTCGACAATGTCGTACCACCATTCGGGATTTCCGGCGGGGTATTCGTAGGCAATATAGTTCTGGGGCATCGTCGCACAGACCTGGGTCAGGGCCGCCATGCCGAAGATTCCATCGAAAGTTCCGTGCGGTGCCATGTGGATGCCGTGCAGGTCCGCGTATTCGGCAATCCATTTCAGCTCCGCGATGCCGCCGCAGTCCGCCGGATCCGGGCCGACGACATTGACGCACTGGCCTTCAATGAGCTCGCGGTAGTTCTCGCGCAGATAAATCTGCTCGCCGGTGTGGATCGGCGTCGAAGTCTGCATCGTGATGTCGCGATACACATGCGCCATCGTATGCGGCGTATAGTCGCCGGCAATCATGTCCTCGAGCCACAGCAGGTGATAAGGCTCTACGGCTTTCGCAAAGCGCAGGGCGTCGGCGGCGCAGAAGCCCGGGCCGCAGTCTAAGGCGAGACCGATTTTATCCCCGATCACCGCTTTCAGGCGGTCTACATATTCAACAAGGGCGTTGAAGCCGCGTTCCGTCAGCATACTGCCGCGGTTCGTGCGCTCCGAACCGTTCATCGGCGGATAGGTATTGTAGGCAAATTCATCCAGCCCGAACTGTTTCCAGAAGTTCCCGGCATGCCAGCCGAAAGCCATTTTGCAGATCGTAAAACCTTCCGGACGCTCGGAGAGGGCGAGCATGGATTCGCCGATTTCTTCGGGGCTTCCCATCTTTTCATACTGCCGTCCGCGAAGATCATCGTCGGGCGATTTCTTTTCTGCCAGCATCTTTTCGGTCTTGAAGGAGCCGTTGTAGACACGGACTTTGTTCCGGACCTTTCCGCCGAGCAGTTTGTAAACCGGTACGCCGGCTTCCTTTCCGGCGATGTCCCAGCAGGCCATCTCGATCGCGCTGACCACCGCGCCCCAGGGTTTGAAAGCCCCTGCGCGTTTCATTGCCGCCATGACATAGGAAACGTCGGTCGGATCGAGACCTTTTACAAGTCCCGCAAAGTAGGGGATGACTGCCCCGATGTATGCTTCCTTGGTGTTTTCGATTTCACTGTAGCCGTCGATGCCCTTGTCCGTCACAACACGCAGCACGATGTTGTGGCCGATGAGGGCCTGTTTGATCTCAACAATTTTCATGAATCAGATACCTCCTGTCAGTAGAATCACGAACCTATTTCCTGATCCGAGCATAGCACCGATCTTCAGGAAATGCAAGTGAAATCCAAATGAGCGGGGAAGCCCTTCATCTTTTGCGTGTCCTTTTGAAAACCTGTAACACATGCTTGAAATAACAAGCCGCATACGATATAGTAACGTTAACAGTACAAGAATATCAGCAGGAGGAGAAGCATGATTGACAGAGTAAAAGTGGCCTACATTTTCAACGAGCCCCTGAAGCACTACGCGCAGCAGCTTGGCGTGAAGTATGCGGTTGCGGGACCGAATGCCCGGAAATACGCGCCGTATTCGCATCCCTGGGATTACGGCGTGCTGCGTGAGACAGCGCAGGCAGTGAAAGACGCCGGAATGGAATGGGCGGTCCTGGAGGGCATCGGTTTTATCGACGGCGTGAAGCTCGGCCTCGAGTCCCGCGACGAGGAAATCGCGCATTTCTGCACACTGCTTGAAAATCTCGGGAAACTCGGCTGTCCCTGTGTCTGCTACAACTGGATGCCCGTTTGGGGCTGGTACCGCTCGACGGTCAGCATCGAGCTTGCGGGCGGCGCGCTTGTAAGCGGTTTCCATTACGAGGATGTGAAAGATATGCCGCCGATGTCGGGCGTCACGATCAGCGCAGACCAGCTCTGGACCAATTTAGAGTATTTCCTGAAGAAAGTCGTCCCAGTCGCAGAGAAGTGCAATGTGAAGCTTGCCCTTCATCCGGATGATCCGCCGATCCCGCATCTCGGCGGCCTCGACCGCATCATGATCAGCGCCGATGCGATGTACGAGGCGACGCAGCTTGTCCAGAGCGAGTACAACGGCATCTGCCTCTGCCAGGGGAATTTCGCCGCGATGGGAGAGGATATTCCGGCCTGCATTCACCGCTTTGCGGACGCGGGAACCCTGCATTTTGCGCACTTCCGCGATGTTGTCGGAACTGCGGACAACTTCCGCGAGGCGTGGCATCACGACGGAAAAACCGATATGCTTGCAGCGATGAAGGCTTACTATGAGGTCGGATTTGAGGGTGTGATGCGGCCCGACCATGTGCCGACGATGTACGGCGACGACAATGACCATC
Organism: Lachnospiraceae bacterium; assembly: GCA_017543275.1. Classification (GTDB taxonomy): domain Bacteria; phylum Bacillota; class Clostridia; order Lachnospirales; family Lachnospiraceae; genus UBA1267. The sequence continues at coordinate 9,821 of JAFYGJ010000066.1, forward strand.
CGGGCTATGCGATTCTCGGGAATCTGGTCGCGACGGGTTATATGTACGGTCTGATGGAGGCCTGCGAGAAGGAGCTGGGGCTGCGTTAAAGCCCGCTTTCTTGCTGAAAGGATCTGACGTGGTTGACCCGCTGGAACGGAAAATCTACGCTGCGATCTGCAGTCACGACGGTATAAAGGCGCGCGAAATCGCGCGCCTTGCTTCCTGTACCCACACCGAGGTCAACCACTGGCTTTACGCTTCCCCCTTCATGCGCGACCTCTGCTATCAGGACAGCGATTTCTGCTGGCATGGCCTGATCCGGCAGGCGAAACGCCACTACGGCCTCGAGGATTTTTCGGGCTATTACGGCACGGTCGGCGAATTCCTCGCCCTCCCGGAAGATCAGTGGTTCTCAGCTCTCACGGAGGGCTGCCGCCGGATCGGCCGCAACCTGAATGATACCCGAGGCCTTTTTCATTCTTTCCGGGACGCGCGGTCCGTGATGCTTGGTCTCTTTTCAGATCTTTCTGAGGTAGGATTTACCGCTTTCTCCTCGTGGGAAATTGTCTTCGAGCTCCGCATCCGCCGCTCCCGCATGATCCGGATCTATGCGGATGTTCTTCTGATCACGGAAAACCGCGTCTTCTCCCTCGAATTCAAGATGAAGGATATGATCGATCCCGACGAAGTCTCTCAGGCTGCAAAATACTGCGAATACCTCGAAGTCATCTTCGGCCCGGATTACGACATCATCCCGGCCCTCGTCCTGACCCAGTCCTCCGATCTCTACCGCTACGTCCCGATCGGAAAGAGCAGCGCCGAACTCCCTGTCGCATCTGCCGACATGCTTTTCAACCTTTTTGACGAGTACCTCGATATCCTTGCGCGGTAAGACGTCTTCCCGCGCTTTTTCAGAAACTTCCCCTGTTTTAAAAGCCCGGAGGGATGAGATCCTTCCGGGCAGTGATTTTTTATGGATGAGGACGGCTTACATACCAAGGAAGGTGGCTTCCGGGGTACCCTGGTGGATGTTTTTCCAGCGGTTGTAGAAATTCAGGTACTTCAGGGCGTTGAAGTGGAAATCGCCCTTGATCTGGTAGACCAGGTCGCCGTGGTAAATGTCAAGGCGGTTCTTGCCGAGGAGCGTCACCGGCGAATCGGAGAAGGAGAGGAGAAGCTCATCGGGCTTTCCTTCGTCGATCACGATCCGGTCGCCGTAGAGGGCAATCGATGCGGTTTCCCGGAGGACCTCCTTGCGCTTATAGAGAATCACCTGAAGCAGGCTGACTTCGTCGGTAAAGACCGGCTTATCAAGGTAATTCATGGGATTCAGGCGGTTGATGAAACTGTTCTGGTATTCAAACCAGTCCGCAGCGAAGCGGAAGGGGAATTTGAAACCGACACCTTCCAGTTCCTTGGAAGGCAGATAACGGACTTCCTGGCCGCAGGTGGTGCAGCGGATAATATCATCTTTGGCGGCGAAGCGGGAAAGGCCGCATTTCGGGCAGATATAGGCGACACGGTCGAAAAATTCGGCTGTTTTTTTATGCCTGTAGTCGTAATCGACTTTGGCTTCGTCCTCCCAGAGGCCGTCTTTGATCGCATCGTAGAGCTCATCGTTTGACATGGCCTTGATTTCCTCGGGTTCGATCACACGCGCGGGATAGGCATGGACGGGGCCTTTTCTTACCACGTTGGACCAGCGGGGCTGCAGGCCGTAGCCGCCTTCAATCCGGAAAAGCACGATCGGCAGGTTAATCATGCGCGCAAGCTTTGCAATCGAAGGGTTGATGTAGCAGGTGCGGCCGGAGTAGGTGCGATGGCCCTCCGGTGCAATCGACAGCGAGCCGCCTTCCTTTGCGACACTGATGCACTTGCGAATGGCCTTCAGATCGAGCGTCTGTTTCTTGATCGGAATCGGGGCGACAGTATAGCGCAGAAAGTCTGAGATCCAGCCGTTTGAGAGAATGTCTTCCATTGCAAGATGGTAGATCGGAAACTTGAACGAGACGCCGAGGAACATCTGGTCGAAATCAGTCTGGTGGTTGTACAGGATCAGGTACTGACGCTTTGGATCGCCCCTGAAACGATCCACTTTTGCATGATATTTCAGTCTCGTATACAGCGAACCGGGATAGTAAATCAGATTCAGAATGACGCGGTGCCGTCTTTTGACCCAGCGTTCTTCTTCGAGAGCCGCATTTTCCTGTGTTTTTGCCATGTATATTCTCCGTTCCGGGCGCTGATCGGATCATTTCGCTAGTCTGTGCGCCCGGAATCTATTGTAAATCAGCTTTTCCGATCTGACAAGAGAAAGTTCGGTTTTTTTCGGAAAATTCCATGCCGAAAAGTTGAATCACAGGGGAAAAAGTGATAGAATCGGACTCAGATTTTTCAAAAAGGATGGACCCGCTTATGAAACAGGCCGTAATTTATCAGCCGGATGAAAATAAAGTTCCGCTCCTTTATGCCCTGATGACGTCTTTGGGGATTCAGGTACGGCGCGCAGAAGAAAAAGATCTTGATAAGACAATCGCAGAACTTTTCGGACTGCCGGCGTTCTTCGGGACACCGGATCAGGAAAACGAGGCGCTTCAGGCCATTCCGGCCGTAACCGTGCTCTGCGGTTTTCAGGAGACAGAACTGGATGCCTTCCTTGCGGCAAAGCGGGCAGCGGGGATCGGCAATACCGGATTTTTGTCCATTGTTACGCCGATGAACCTTGGCTGGACTCTGAAAAAGCTTGCGCTGGAACTTCAGCGCGAGCATGAGGAGATTGAAAAGCAGGTCTGGGGCGGTCAGAATCCCTGAAAAATGCTCTTTACTTTCACGCGTTAATGTGCTATCATGGTAAAGTGCTGTCGCAGAGAAACCTGTTTCGATGCGGGAGGACAGATTACACGGTACAGGAGAAGAGAAATGAATATCCATTCCGAGTCCATTGACAGACTGTTCCAGAGCTTTCTGAATCTGCACTCCGTTGAGGAGTGTTACTTATATTTTGAGGATCTGTGCACCGTAAAGGAACTTCAGGATATGGCGCAGCGGCTGGATACCGCGGTGCTTTTATCAAAAGGCTACAGCTACCAGAAAATTACAGACGAAATTGATATTAGTACGGCGACAATCGGGCGTGTCAGCAAATGCCTGAATTACGGAAACGGCGGCTATAAGCTCGCCATCGACAGGCTGACCGCGGATTGTCAGGACAGGACGGAAAAATGAACCGCGAATATAAACTTTTGCCGGAGGAGCAGCTGAATTTCGCTCTCCGGGCGCTGTATGAAGAAAACGGATACAGCCGCTACCGCATGAACAAGTTCGAAGAGTACGACCTTTATGCGGGCCATCGGGACTTCTTAGCAGCGGACGGCGTCATCACCTTCACCGATCTTTCGGGAAAGCTGATGGCTTTAAAGCCGGACGTGACACTCTCGATCGTTAAAAATACGCGTGATCGGGAAGGCGTGACCGAGCGGCTGTATTACAATGAAAATGTATACCGGGCAGCACGCGGGGGAGATACCTTCCGGGAAATTCCCCAGATGGGACTGGAACTCTTAGGAAAAGTCGGGGACCGGGAGCGGCTCGAAGTAGTGCTTTTGGCGCTGCAGACGCTTCAGAATATCCCGGTACAGGGCATGCTCGAGATCTCGCATCTCGGAATTCTTCTGGATGTGCTGAAATCCTTTCGGATCCCCGAAGAGGAGCAGAACCGGGTGATCCGGCTGATCGGGGAAAAGAACCGGCATGAGCTTCTTGCGCTTCTTTCGGAGCTTTCGCTCCCGGAGGAGCAGCAGGAGCTGTTTACCGGAATCATTTCCTACCGGGCGCCGGCAAAGCAGGCGGTTTCAGAACTGCCGTCTCTTCTTTATGACCTGGCAGATCCGTCTCACGCGACGGAGTTCGGAAAACTGCTTGCAGAAATAGCCGAAAAAGGCGGCGGAAATACGGAGGTGCTTGTCGACTTCTCGGTAGTCGACGACATCCATTATTACGACGGCGTTGTGTTCAAGGGCTTCCTTCCGGGAATTCCGGAGTCCGTGCTTTCCGGCGGATCCTATAATGCCCTGATGCAGGAGATGCAGCGGAAGAGTTCCGCGATCGGATTTGCGCTCTATGTGGATCTTCTGACCGAGTATGATGTCTTCGGTGCCGCCGAACAAAGCCCTTCCCAAGCGCCTGCGATGCTGAATGTGGCACTTCCGAAGGGACGGCTCGGCGAGCAGGTCTATCAGGCTTTTGCGGAAGCGGGTTTCCCCTGTGAGGAGCTTTTATCGGACAGCCGGAAGCTCGTGTTTGAGAATCCGGAAGCAGGTGTCCGCTATTTCTGGGTTAAGCCTTCGGATGTCGCAATCTATGTTGAGCGCGGCGCTGCGGATGTTGGCGTTGTCGGGAAGGATATTCTCCTGGAATACCGCCCGGACGTCTACGAGCTTCTGGATCTCGGACTCGGAAAGTGCCGGATCTGTGTTGCCGGGAAGAAGGATTTTACGGACGACACGCGGCGGAGCCTGCGGGTTGCGACGAAATTCCAGCGGGTCGCGTCGGACTATTTCCGCTCGATCGGCCGGGATATTGACATTATCCATTTGAACGGATCAATTGAAATCGCCCCGATTTTAGGGCTTTCGGATGTGATCGTGGATATTGTCGAAACCGGTACGACGCTTCGGGAGAACGATCTTGTGGTGCAGACGGAAATCACGCCGGTGAGCGCGCGTCTGATTGCGAACAAGGCAGCCTATCCGTTCCGTTCAGAACAGATCGGGAAGCTTCTTTCGGGGCTTTCCGACCGTCATACAGAAAAATGAGAGGTACTCTTTATGATAAAAAAACTGAAAGTAGGGGAAGTCTCAAATGATGAGATCTTTGCCCGCTCGGAACCGAAATTTGATGTCTCGGGAACCGTATCGGAGATCATCGCAGCGGTTCGAAAGGCCGGAGACGCAGCAGTTCTTGCGTATACAGAGAAATTCGACCGTGTGATACTTTCGGCACTTGAGGTGAGCGCAGAGGAGATGGAGGAAGCGCTCGAAAAAGTCGATCCGAAGCTTCTTTCGGTCATGGAAAAGGCAGCGGCCCGCATCCGGAAGTTCCACGAGCGCCAGGTCCGGAACAGCTTTATCCTGAACGATGAGGACGGCGTCGTCATGGGGCAGAAAGTGATTCCGGTGGACCGCGCAGGCGTTTATGTTCCGGGCGGCACTGCTCCCTTAAGTTCCACCGTCCTGATGGATATCATCCCTGCAAAAATCGCCGGCTGCCGTGAAGTTGTGATGGCAACGCCTCCGGGACCGGACGGGAAAATAAGCCCGGCAGTCCTCGTGGCGGCGAAAATCGCCGGTGCGGACCGGATCTTCAAAATGGGCGGCGCACAGGCAATTGCCGCGCTTGCCTATGGAACGGAGCGTGTTCCGCGCGTCGACAAGATCGTCGGCCCCGGCAATGCCTTTGTCGCGGAAGCCAAAAAGCAGGTCTACGGACAGGTTTCAATCGATATGATCGCGGGACCTTCGGAGATCCTGATTGTTGCAGACGAAGGCGCGGACCCCGCGGTCTGCGCAGCGGATCTTCTGTCACAGGCGGAGCATGACCGGATTGCAAGCGCGGTTCTGGTCACGGATTCAGAGGCGCTTTCTGCGGCGGTATCGGAAGAGATCGAAAAGCAGATTCCGAAGCTTCTGCGGTCTGAAATTGCGCGTGTATCCATTGATGACAACGGTAAAATCATCGTTGCGGAAGACCTTCGGCAGGCAATCGAGATTTCAAATGAAATCGCGCCGGAGCATCTGGAGCTTGCGGTGAAGAATCCCTTTGACTGGCTTTCTTCGGTGCGCCATGCAGGTTCGGTTTTCCTCGGCTACAACTGCCCGGAAGCGCTGGGTGACTATCTTGCCGGCCCGAACCACACACTTCCGACAAGCGGCACGGCAAAGTTTTCGAGCCCGCTTTCCGTGGACGATTTTGTAAAGAAGACGCAGTATACCTACTTCACGGCAGATGCGCTCGATCGCGTTGCGGAAGACGTGGCGGTATTTGCAGAGGCGGAAGGGCTTACGGGACATGCGAAATCTGCGCGGATCCGGGGAGAGATTCGGGAAAAGCAGCCCGGGGAGGCCTGATATGAGCCGCTTTTTCAGCAGTAAATTCGCGAATTTAGAGCCTTACACACCGGGCGAACAGCCGCAGGACCGGCGTTATATCAAGCTGAATACGAACGAATCCCCCTATCCGCCGTCTGCACTTGCAGTTACCATGGCACAGGAAGAAGCAGAGAAGATGCAGCTGTATTCCGACCCGGAATGCCGGAGCCTGACACAGGAAGCTGCGGAGATCCTTGGCTTTTCAGAAGAGGAGCTGATCTTTACAAACGGTTCCGACGATATCCTGAATTTCGCCTTTCTCGCTTTCTGTGACCAGGATCATCCGGCTGCGTTCCCGGATATCACCTACGGTTTCTATCCGGTCTTCGCGGAACTGAACCAGGTCCCGTACCGGGAGATTCCGCTCCGGGAGGATTTTACGATCGATCCTGAGCCTTATCTTTCTGCGCCGGAAAACCTGTTTATCGCGAACCCGAATGCGCCGACCGGGATCGCACTCCCGCTCCCGGTGATTGAGGAAATCGTGCGGTCGAACCCGCAGCGGATTGTCGTAGTGGACGAAGCCTACGTGGATTTCGGGGCGGAATCAGCGGCGCCGCTGATCAGAAAATACGATAACCTTCTGGTGACGCGGACCTTCAGCAAGTCCCGGAATCTCGCCGGGGCGCGGCTTGGGATCGGCATTGCCTGTCCCGCGCTGATCCGGGATCTTCAGACCATCCGGTTCTCGACAAACCCCTACAATATCAACCGCATGACGATGGCGGCCGGTGTCGGGGCACTGCGGGACACCGCGTATTTTGAAGAAAACCTGAAAAAGATAGAAAAAACCAGGGCATGGACGGTCCGGGAGCTTTCGGCGCTCGGATTCACGGTTCTTCCTTCCAGCGCAAATTTTGTGTTTGCGAAACATGAAACGATGGGCGGAGAGGAGCTGTACCTTCGGCTGAAGGAGAAAGGCATTCTCGTTCGGCATTTCACGGTTCCGCGGATCCGGGATTTTTTAAGGATCACGATCGGGAATGATGCGGAAATGCAGGCGCTTACGGACACGCTTCGGGAGATACTTTAAGGGAGGAAATCATTGTGAGAACCTCGGAAATTGCAAGAAAAACCGCTGAGACGGACATCACGCTTTCGCTGAACCTGGACGGGACGGGACAGTCGGAGATCAATACCGGCGTCGGATTCCTGGACCATATGCTGACTCTTTTCGCAAAACACGGCAGATTTGACCTTTCGGTTCGCTGCGCCGGAGATACAGAGGTCGACGACCACCACAGCGTCGAGGATATCGGCATCGCGCTGGGGCTCGCATTCAAAGAAGCGCTCGGTGACAAGCGCGGGATCCTGCGTTACGGCGATACGACACTCCCGATGGACGAGGCGCTGGTGCTGACGGCTGTGGATTTTTCCGGCCGGCCCTATCTCGGATTTGATCTTCCGGTCAGGGCGAAAAAAGTCGGAACTTTCGACACGGAGCTTGTCGAGGAGTTTTTCCTCGGTTTTGTCCGAAATGCCGGCTGCACGCTGCATATCCGGAAACTTGCCGGGACGAATTCGCACCATATCATCGAAGGCGCCTTCAAGTCCTTTGGCAGAACGGTGAAAAAGGCCGTTTCGATCGACCCGGATTTCGCGGATGAGATTCCCTCCACGAAGGGTGTACTGTAAGGAGCAGACAGATGGTTGCGATTATTGATTACGGCGTCGGGAATCTGTTCTCCCTGAAAAGCTCCTTCGCATCCCTCGGAATTCCGGCGGAAGCAACCGCGGATCCGGAGCGGATTCTTGCGGCGGACCGGCTGATTCTGCCGGGCGTCGGCGCCTTCGAGGATGCGGCGAAAAAACTTCGGGAGAGCGGTCTCTCGGATCTTGTGAAAGAGGAGGCTGCATCCGGGAAGCCGCTTCTTGGGATCTGTCTTGGGATGCAGCTTCTTTTAGATAAAAGTTATGAGTATGGCGAGCATCAGGGGCTTTCACTGATCCCGGGAAAGGTGACTGCGATGCGCGGCAGGATCCCTTCGGATCTGAAGGTGCCCGCGATGGGCTGGAACGCGCTGCATTTCGTGAAGGAAAGCCCGCTTTTCCGGTATATTCACGAAGGCGACTGCGTATACTTTGTACACTCCTACAGCGCAGTGGACTGCGATGCCTATATTTCCGCAACCGTGGAATACGGAACGGAGATTACGGCATCGATTGAGCGTGACAATGTATTCGGCTGCCAGTTCCACCCGGAAAAGAGCGGCGACGTGGGGCTTCGGATCCTCCGGGCTTTTGCGGATCTGTGAGCATCATACAGAGAGTCTTCGGAGGGTAACAGAACATGCTGATTTTTCCTGCGATCGATTTATATGACGGAAAGGCTGTGCGGCTTCTTCGGGGCGATTATGAGAAGATGACGGTCTACAGCGAGAATCCCTGCGAAGTAGCGGCGGCTTTCAGAGAGGCCGGCGCTTCCAGCATCCATGTTGTGGATCTGGAAGGAGCGAAGACGGGAGGGACGCCGAACCTCCCGGTGATTCTCAGGATTAAGGCGCAGACCGGCCTCTTTGTCGAGGTTGGAGGCGGAATCCGCTCCATGGAGACGGTGCAGAAGTATCTTAATGCAGGTATCGACCGCGTGATTCTCGGAACGGCTGCCGTGACGAATCCGGATTTCCTGAAGGAAGCGGTACAGGCATACGGCCCGAAGATTGCTGTCGGCATCGACATCCGCGAAGGCTATGCGGCGATCCGCGGCTGGACCGAGAAATCCGCCTGGCCGGCCTTTGAGTTTGCCGAAAAAATGAAAGATCTCGGCGTTACGACGCTGATCGTCACCGATATCAGCCGGGACGGCGCAATGAAAGGCACCAATACCGGACTTTACAAAGAACTCAAAAAGCGCCTTTCCCTTCAGATCATTGCATCCGGCGGCGTTTCGGATCTCACGGACATCGAAACGCTTCGGGATCAGGGGCTGTACGGGGCAATTATCGGAAAAGCCTATTATACCGGGGCGATTGACCTTCGGGAAGCGATCCGGTGTGCCGGGGAAGACAAAAAGGCCTGACAGCAGTCAGCTGGAGACAATATGATTACAAAAAGAATTATTCCCTGTCTCGATGTACGGGACGGGCGCGTCGTAAAGGGCGTGAATTTTGAGGGGCTTCGGGATGTGGATTCCCCGGTCGCGCTTGCGGATTATTATTCCCGCTGCGGCGCGGACGAGCTCGTATTTTACGATATAACGGCTTCTTCCGACGGCAGAAGGATTTTCACCGAGATTCTCCGTGAAACCGCGGAAAAGGTCTTTATTCCGCTTACAGTGGGCGGCGGAATCAATACGGTCGCGGACTTTGACCGCGTTTTAAAGAGCGGCGCGGACAAGGTGTCCGTGAACTCCGGTGCGATCCGCAATCCGAAACTGATCGGGGAAGCTGCCCGGATCTACGGCGACCAGTGCGTTGTGCTTTCGGTGGATGTGAAGCGCGTGGACGGAGAGTTTCGGGTCTTTGCAAAGGGCGGAAGAGAAGACACCGGGATCGAGGCCCTGTCCTGGATCAAAAACGGTGTCGAATCCGGTGCCGGCGAAATTGTCCTGAATTCGATCGATACGGACGGCGTAAAAAGGGGATTTGACCTTGAGATGCTTCAGGCAGTGTCGGAGATCGTCGATGTTCCGGTGATCGCATCCGGCGGCGCGGGCTGCATTCAGGATTTTATCACGCTGTTTACGACTCTGCCGCGGGTGGATGCGGGGCTTGCAGCTTCCATTTTCCACTTCGGGGAAGTAAAAATCTCGGACCTGAAAAAAGAAATGCGGGATCACGGTATTCCGGCGCGGATCCTGCGGGAGGATGAATAAATGACGGAACTTTCTGAACTGAAATTTGACGAGCGGGGCCTGATCCCCGCAGTGGTGCAGGACGCGGAGACAAAAGAGGTCCTGATGGTGGCCTGGATGAACCGTGAAAGCCTTCAGGTCACAATGGAACGGGAACTGGCCTGCTTCTGGTCACGCTCCCGGAATGAACTCTGGATCAAGGGCGATACCAGCGGCAATTACCAGCATGTGGTTTCGGTCACGGCAGACTGCGACCGGGATACGCTTCTCCTTCGGGTGCATCCGGACGGTCCGGCCTGCCACCTCGGCACGACCTCCTGCTTTGAATATCCAGTCTATGAATCCAATCCGGACCGGGAGCCCTTCAGCTATGAAGGCCTGATGCGCCTGATTGAAGGCCGCAAGAGCGAGAAAAAGGAAGGCTCCTACACGAGCTATCTGTTTGAAAAAGGCCTTGACAAGATCCTGAAAAAAGTCGGCGAGGAGTCGACGGAAGTGATCATTGCGGCGAAGGCACAGGACAAAAAGGAAACGATTTATGAGATCGCGGACCTTGCGTACCATGTCATGGTGCTGATGGTGGAGCAGGGCATTACGCTCGAGGACATCCGCTCGGAACTTGCCTCCCGCCATGTTATCGACCATAAAGTAAAACAGGAAAAAATGACATGATCCGCGAAGATTATCACGTTCATACAACTTTCAGCGACGGACGGAACAGCATGGAGGAGATGATTCTGTCCGCTGTTTCGATGGGCATGCAGAAAATCGGCTTCTCCGACCACAGCCACACCTCCTTTGATCTGTCCTACTGCATGAAGAAGGAAAACTATGGCGCGTATCTTCGGGAGGGAAAGCGCCTTCGGGAAAAGTATGCGGGAAAAATACAGATTCTTCTCGGGATCGAGCAGGATTACGAGTCGGATGTGCATCCGGAGGGCTTTGATTACGTGATCGGTGCGGTACACTATCTGCATCTCAGAGAGGAGTATGTTGAGATCGACTGGGGAACGGAACTCGTCCGGGAGGCCTGCCGGAAATACTTTGACGGCGACATCTACGGACTGACTGCCCGCTACTTTGAAACGGTCTCAGACATTGTTAATCGGACTTCCTGTGATCTGATCGGGCACTTTGATCTGATCAGCCTCTATATTGAGCGCGATCCGCTTTTTGATCCGAAGGATCCGCGCTATATCAGCGCCTGGAAAAAGGCGCTTGACCGGCTTCTCCCGTATGGAATTCCTTTTGAAATCAATACCGGTGCGATGGCGCGCGGCTACCGGACTTCGCCGTATCCCTCAAAGCCGATGATCGACTACATCCGGGACCGCGGCGGAAGACTGGTTCTCTCCAGTGACAGTCACAGCGTAACCACGCTGATGCACCGTTTCGGAGATTATGAACATCTGATCTGAATCGGAAGGGGGCAGCGGCTTGTACTTCCTGATTTTTCTATTCTGGATAGTCCTGAACGGAAGGATTACGGCTGAGACAGTGCTTCTGGGGCTCGGGCTCACAGCGCTTCTGGGCCTTTTCCTGCGCATTCTTCTGGGCTATACCATTAGAAAAGACCTGAGGGTTCTTCGGAAGAGCCCTTATTTTGCTGCCTTCCTTTTTGTACTGCTTTTCGAAATCATGAAGGCGAATCTTGCCGTGATCCGGCTGATCTCCCGGAAGGAGAAAACACTGCAGCCGGTCCTGGTCACCTTTGACAGCGACCTTCGGACGGATTTCTGCCGCTATCTTTTTGCAAACTCCATCACGCTGACGCCCGGAACGATTACGGTCGAAGCGGATGAAGATGTGTTTACCGTACACTGCCTGTCGGAGCGGCTTTTGGACTGTTCGGACAGCAATGTCCTTCTGAAACTCCTTCGGAAAATGGAGGCCTGAATGGAACTCTTGAAGCACTATACATTGGTGGCGGTGATCGGGCTCCTTTCGGTGGCGATCCTGTTCGGACTTGTCCGCGCCATCCGGGGACCGCGCCGGCCGGACCGGATCATGGGAATCAACATGATCGGGTCTTTCTCGACGGCGCTTCTTGCGGCCCTTGCACTGTTCCTTCGGGAAAACTGGCTTCTGGATGTCTGCCTCGTATACGGCCTCTGCAGTTTCCTCGCGGTTGTGATCTTGAGCAAAATCCACATCAGCGGGGGAAGAGAGGACCGGGACGGAAAGGAGGAAAGTTCGCTGTATGAGTGAATGGATCCGCTGGGCTTTTGCCGTCCTCTTTTTCGCTGCGGGTTTTGTCAGCATCGCTGTTTCGATCTTCGGAGTCTTCCGATTCCGTTTCGTCCTGAACCGGATGCAGGCGGCAGCGATTATCGATACATTCGGCATGTTTTTTATCACACTCGGGCTGGTGCTTCTTTCGTGGGATATGAACTATATTCCGAAACTCCTGCTGATCCTGTGTTTTACCTGGGTTGGCTCACCGATCGCCTCGCACATGGTCGGGCGTATGGAGGTTCGGACAGAGAAAAATCTTTCGCAGTATATGGAAATCCGGGACCTGACGCAGGAGAATCCGGAAAACGCCGCAGAGAATCATGTGCCGGAACAGTGCAGAGAAGAAGAGGAGGGGAAGGCATGAATTATATCGAAATCGCCCTTCTCGGGCTTCTGATTATCTCCGGCATTGCGGCCTCTGTCAGCCGGAACCTGATGGTTTCCCTGATCATTTTCATGGCTTACAGTGTAATTATGTCCGTGATCTGGGCCTTTCTGAGAGCCCCGGATCTTGCGATCACGGAAGCTGCGGTCGGCGCGGGCATTTCGTCCGTACTGATGTTTATCACGCTGAAAAAGCTTCGGGATATCAACCGTGGCTTTTCGGCGAAGCAGGAAGAAGGGAGTGCGTATGAAGAAGAAACAGAAACTCCGTGATTTCCTGCGCGAATGGGACGAAGGAAACTTCGATTTCAGTTATAAAACCGCGGAAAAACAGCTGAAAAAGCGCCCGGACGAACCGGACAGTGCAGGCAGGAACGAGGCAGCATCCCCGGTGATTTCCGCCGCGCAGTCGGAAGAGCGGCTGTTTCGGCGGCTGGTTCCTGTCTTTACCGGAATCTTCCTTTTCGCGGTAATCGGGTTCCTGCTCTATGTCGTAACGAAGATGCCGGCTTTCGGAAGCGCGGAAACGCCTGCGAATACAAGCGAGGTGATCCGCCGCTACCTGCAGTCCGGACTTACGGAAACCGGCGCTGTGAATGCGGTCGCTGGCATTATTCTTGATTACCGTGCCTTTGATACGCTCGGCGAGTCGCATGTGCTGTTTACGGCGACGATTGCAGTGCTGATCCTGATGCTTCTCGGAAAAGAAGAGGACGAACCCGCCGATGAACTCCGGATCCTCCATCAGGACCTGATTCTTCGGAATACGGCGAAAATCAGCGTTCCTTTCCTGTTTGTTTTCGGCATTTACATTATCCTGAACGGACATCTCGGACCCGGCGGCGGTTTCTCCGGCGGCGCGGTGATCGGCGGGGCGCTGATCCTCTATTCGACGGCTTTTTCAGCGCAGAACCTGAAGAAAATCCTGAATCTCAGAAGCTACCGGATCATTGTGATTGCAGCGCTTTCCTTCTACAGCATCGCGAAATGCTATTCCTTCTTCTGCGGGGCGAATGGTCTTGAAACGATCTTTACGCCGGGAACACCCGGACGAATTTTCTCAGCCGGCCTGATCCTGCCGCTTAATGCAGCGGTCGGACTGGTCGTCGCCTGTACCATGTACGGGTTCTATTCTGTTTTTACGAGAGGACGCATCTGATGCTTCAGGCATTATGGAACAACAGAATCGAAGTGGCTGCGGTAATCCTGTTCGCGGTCGGGCTGACGACGCTTCTTCTGCACAAAAACCTGCTGAAGAAGATCATCGGCCTGAATATCATGGATACGGCGGGCTATCTGTTCCTGACCTCTCTCGGGTATATTGAAGGCCGGCTCGCACCGATTATCACGGACGGATCGACGGATCCGGAGCGCTATGTGAATCCGCTTCCCGCAGGCCTTGTTCTGACGGGCATTGTGGTATCGGTTTCGGTGACAGCCGTCATGCTCGCGCTGACACTCAGGCTGTACCGGCGCTATCACACGCTGAACCTCGACGAAATCTATAAAATGGTGCACCGGGAACAGGAGGAAGAGCCATGAGTTTCTGCCTGAATTTTCCGCTGTTTCTTCTCGTCGGATCGCTCCTTTCGGCGGTTCTTTCGTGTGCACTCGAAAAAAATGCCGCGCGCATCCTCTGCATGGCACTGACGATAACCAGTTTCGCAGCGAATCTTGTGATCGGTATCTATACGTACCGGACGGGGCAGAACTATACCTATCTCATGGGTCATTACCCGCATCCCTGGGGCAATGAGCTTCGGATCGGTCTCACGGAAGCACTGTTTTCCGCTGCTTTTTCCCTGATTCTGTTCCTGACGCTTTTAGGCGCCCGGAAGACGCTGATCCAGCGTGTACAGCAGGATAAGGGCCGGTTTTATTACTGCATGTGTGACCTCGTGCAGGCGGCGCTTCTTGCGCTTGTCTATACGAACGACCTTTTCACGGGCTATGTCTTCATTGAAATCTGCACACTCTCATCCTGCGGCATCCTGATGATCCGCGAGAACGGCAAGACAATCCTCGCCTCGGTCCGCTACATGATTTTCAGCCTGATCGGTTCGGGGCTTTTCCTCCTCGGGGTGATTTTCCTGTACGGGATCACGGGGCATCTTCTGATGCCGAACCTCAGGGAGAGCATTGCAGGCTTAAGCGCGGACGGGACTTACGCACTGCCGCTTCTTGCGTCGATGTGCCTGATTGTGACCGGTTTATCGGTCAAATCCGGCCTTTTCCCCTTCCATATCTGGATGGCGGACACCTACGGCGCGGCAATTCCCGGATCTTCGGGCATTCTCTCAGGGCTGGTTTCGAAGGGCTACAGCTTCCTGCTGATCAAAATCATTTTCGACGTGTTCGGAACGGATGTTTTCTATGCATCCGGCATCCACAACGTCGTGTTCGCACTCGGCGGACTCGGCGTGATCGTGGGTTCTGTGAGCGCGATCCGGGAGAACAATGTGCTTCGGATGTGCGCTTACAGCTCGGCAGCGCAGATCGGCTATATCTATATGGGTCTCGGGCTTTCACCGGTTCTCGGAATGGAGGCCGCGCTGTTCCAGATCCTGGCGCACGCTTTTACAAAGCCGGCACTGTTTCTGTCGGCAGGGTATCTTACGGATTCGATGGGCGGCGCAAAGAAGTTCCGGAACCTTACCGGTGCAGCCCATGTCAATCCGGCGGCAGGCGCTTTTTTCGCCTTCGGAGCCTTCAGTATGATCGGTCTTCCGCTGACGATGGGCTTTATTGTCAAGTACCTGTTCGGCGCCGCCGCTTTTGAATCGACGCACCTGAAACTGATTCCGACGCTTCTGGTGCTGGCGGTCAGTACCGTACTCAATACTGTCTATTTTGCCCGCGCGATCCTGCACTTTTATACGAAAAACCCGAACCCGGATGTTTATTCAAAGGTTCGGGTGAGAGAGCAGAAGACTTATATTCTGTCTGCTTCGGTCTTTGCTGCGCTGAACCTGTTTTTCGGTATTTTTGCAAAACCGCTGATTGATATCCTCGCCGGTGCACTGTCGGTGTTCTGAAGGAGAAAGTTATGAAGATTCTGATGCTTTTTTTGATTCTGATTCCGGCCCTGTCGGGCGCGCTTCTGCCTGTATTCAGAATGAAACGGAAAGGAAACCTCATCTATACCGGGGCGGCGCTTCTTGTGTCGCTGGTGCTGGCCTTTGTGCTTCTGTTTGCCTCGGAGGCGGAGCTTGTGCTCTTCTCGATGACGGACAAGCTCCGGGTTTCGCTGCACCTCGATCTTCTGTCGAAGGTTTTTATGGGGCTTGCGGCCTGCGGCTTCCCGCTCGCCGGATTTTTCGCCTTCCGCTATATGGAGCATGAGGAGAAGGAAGGGTCCTTCAAGGAAACGACATTCTATTCCTTCTATCTCTTAACGCTTGCGGCACTTTTCGGCATGGACCTCTCCGGAAACCTGATCGCGATGTATTTCTTCTTTGAAATGCTGACGCTTCTGTCGATGCCGCTCGTCCTGTTTGAGCGCACGAAAGAGTCCATCGCGGCCGCGCTGAAGTACCTGTTCTACTCGGTCGGCGGTGCATTTTTGGGACTTGCGGCGCTCTTTGTGCTCGCAGTCTATGCGCCTTCTCTGGACTTTGTGCCGGGCGGGTATCTCGGCGGGGCGGGAGCGGAGGCTTCGGAAGCGCACCGGACCCTGCTTCTTGTCATGAGCCTTCTCGGCATTATCGGCTTCTCTGCAAAAGCCGGTATGTATCCTTTGCACGGCTGGCTTCCGACCGCGCACCCGGAGGCGCCGGCCCCTGCATCGGCTGTGCTTTCCGGCATTATCGCGAAAGCCGGAGTGCTGGCAATCATCCGGCTTCTGTACTATGTGATCGGGCCGAACTTCCTTCGGGGGACTTGGGTTCAAATCACGCTGCTGTCGCTGTCTCTTCTCACGGTTTTCATGGGTTCTATGATGGCCTATCGCGAAAAGAACCTGAAAAAACGCCTGGCCTACAGTTCGGTCAGCCAGATTTCCTATGCGCTTTTCGGTCTTTTCCTGCTGAATCCGGCGGGCTTCTCCGGCGGAATCCTGCAGGTCCTGGCGCATGCGGCGGCGAAGATCTGTCTGTTTTTGACAGCGGGCTCCTTCATTTACCACGGAAACAAACGGATGGTGTCGGATCTTCGCGGCATCGGGAAGATCATGCCGCTGACACTGATCGCCTTCACCCTCGCTTCACTGTCTCTTGTCGGCATTCCGCCCTTCTCAGGCTTTGTCAGCAAATGGTTCCTGGCGCAGGGCGCTTTGGAATCGGGTATTTCAGTGCTGTCCTGGCTCGGGCCGGTGATTCTTTTAATTTCCGCGCTGCTGACGGCCGCCTACCTCTTCCCGATTACGGTCGCAGGCTTCTTCCCGGGGAAGGATTATCAGGAAGAAGCACGTAACCGGGAAGGGGGAGCGTTGATGCTGATTCCGCTGATGATCCTGGCAGTCGGAACGCTTCTTCTCGGTGTTTTTTCGGGCTTTTTCAGCGGCCTCTTTGAACAGGGCTTTGCGGCACTGTTTTAATCCGGGAACACGGATTTGTTCCGTGTTCCCGTGTAAAGGACAAGTATGATCTCTTCGGCTTTTCTTCTGCCCGTCATCCTGTTCCCGATCCTTTCGGGTGCGCTGATGCCGGTCTTACGGATTCGTGAACGCAGAGCGGTCCGTATCTACACAGGAACAGTCACGCTTCTGACCTCTGGTTTCGCGTGGCTGATGATTCTGTGCGCCGAAGATCTCCCGGTGATGCTTCTGCAGTTCACGCGGGACTTTACACTGAAACTGCGCTTTGATTCCTGCGGACGGTTTTTTGCGGGGATTGCTGCGACGCTCTGGCCGCTGACAGTCTGCTATGCCTTTGAATATTTGGAGGACGACCCGAGGCAGCATGTTTTCTTCACCTGGTTTACCATGGCTTACGGCGTAACGCTCGGCGTTTCCATGGCCGGTAACCTGTTCTCGCTGTACATTTTCTATGAGCTTCTGACGCTGACAACGGTGCCGCTCGTAATGCATACCGGGACACCGGAAGCAATCCGCGCAGCCCGGACCTATTTTGCTTTTTCTCTGGGCGGCGCAGCCTTCGCGCTGATCTCGATCCTCTATCTGATATTCGGGGGAGCGGGAAAGGAATCGCTGACCGTAACAAGGATATTCTATGTGATCGGCGTTCTCGGATTCGGCGTCAAGGCCGCAATGTTCCCGGTTCATGCCTGGCTTCCCAAAGCTTCGGTTGCACCGACACCGGTCACGGCGCTGCTGCATGCAGTCGCGGTCGTGAAAGCCGGTGTATTTGCAGTCACACGGCTGACGTATTTCGGCTACGGGACGGAGATTGCAGCGGGATCCTGGGTACAGTACCTGCTTCTTGTGCTCGCGGCGGTGACGATCCTCTACGGTGCAGCACGCGCGGTCAGGGAAGTGCACTGGAAGCGGCGGCTTGCGTATTCAACGGTCGCGAACCTGTCCTATATTCTCTTCGGTATTTTCCTCATGAGTCCGGTGGGGCTCACCGGCGCGCTTCTTCACATGGCCTTCCATGCGGAAATCAAGATTCTCGCCTTCTTTGCTGCCGGCGCAGTGCTGCACCGGACCGGAAGGGAATATATTTTCGAAATGAACGGCCTCGGGCGGAAGATGAAAGTCACCTTTATCTGCTTTACCGTTTCTGCGGTCGCACTTACGGGAATCCCGCCGTTTGCGGGTTTTATCAGCAAGTGGCACCTGCTTTTAGCGGCGGCGGAGGAGAACACAGTCTGGGCTTATGTCGGGGCGGGGGTGATTCTTCTTGCGGCGCTTCTTACGGCAGTCTATATGCTCGGAATGGTACGGATTGCCTGGTTCCCCGGGAAGGATGCGGACCTTTCGAAAAACGAAACAGTCCGGGATGCCGGACCGTGGATGCTGGTGCCGATGGTTATCCTTGCAGCCGGAATTCTTCTCACGGGACTGTTCCCGGGGATTGTGATCCGGCATGCGCAGGCGATTGCGGAGACAGTCCGGGCAATGGGAGGTGAATTCTGATGCTGCTCATCATGGTTTTCCTTCCGATGGTCTCGGCAGTCTTAGCGGCGCTGTGCGGGCGGAACGGCGGCGGAGCGGGCGATAACACCCCGGACGTCGGGCATAAAAAGGCATTTGCTGCACCCGGTGCAGCGTACTGGGTCGCGCTTTTGTCTTCGGCAGCGGAACTGATGCTTTCGGTGATGCTTTTCCTGCTGCCAGCTTCGGAGATCCGGATCCCAATGGTGCTTTCCTATGGCCTGTACCTGACTCTTTCGGGCTTCCGGAAGATTTACGCGCTGATCATCAGTTTCATGTGGTTTATGACGCTGATGCTGTCCCGCGAATATTTCAGCGGACATCATCACCTGATTCGCTATTATTTCTTTAACCTCATGACGGAAGGCGCGATTTTAGGCGTGTTTTTCGCTGGGGATCTCTTCACAGCGCTTGTATTTTTTGAAGTCATGTCCTTCACTTCCTTTGTCTGGGTCATCCAGGAGGAAACGGAGGGAGCGATCCGGGCAGCAAATACCTATCTTGCGATTGCTGTAATCGGCGGACTTGCAGCGCTGATGGGGATTTTCCTTCTGCAGCATGCGTTCGGAACGACGGACATTGCGGGGCTTTACGAATGTGCGGAAGCCTGCGGCAATAAAAGGCTGCTGTATTCAGCCGGCGTCTGCATTCTGGTCGGCTTCGGTGCAAAGGCGGGCATGTTTCCCCTGCACATCTGGCTTCCGAAAGCGCACCCGGTTGCACCGGCGCCGGCGTCTGCACTGCTGTCGGGCGTTCTGACAAAGTCCGGCGTTTTCGGCGTGATCGCGGTCTCCTGCGGCCTCTTCCGGGAAGACCCGAACTGGGGCTTTGTGATCCTGATTCTCGGGACGATCACGATGTTCCTCGGGGCATTTCTTGCGCTTCTGTCGGTTGATCTGAAGCGGACGCTCGCCTGCTCCTCAATGTCGCAGATCGGCTTCATCCTTCTCGGGATCGCCTGCACCTGCCTTTTGGGGGAAGAGGGGATCCTGAGCGCTGCCGGGACCATGCTGCATATGGTCAATCACTCCCTGCTGAAGCTGGTGCTGTTCATTTCGGCGGGCATTGTGTATATGAACCTGCATGAACTTTCGCTCAACCGGATCCGCGGATTTGGGCGCGGGAAACGGGTCCTTCAGATCTGCTTCCTTCTCGGCGCGGTCGGCATCGGCGGAATTCCGGGCTTCAACGGCTATATCAGTAAAACCCTCCTGCACGAAGGCATTGTGGAGGCTTCCCATCTGTACGGCTGGGGACTGAAGCTTGTGGAATGGACTTTCCTTCTGTCGGGCGGCATGACGCTTGCCTACATGACGAAACTGTATGTGTGCATTTTCGTGGAGAAACCGGATACAGAAACGCAGGCTTTTCAGGATGAAATGCGTACGCACCATTCGAAATACCTCGGCGTTTTCGGGCATATCGCGTTGATCGGGGCAGCGGTCCTGATGCCGGTTTTAGGGCTTACCGGTAATTCCCTGATGCAGAAGACCGCGCATCTTGCAGCACCTTTCTTCCGGGCGGAGGAGATCGGGAAAATGTCGTATTTTTCGCTGGAAAACCTGAAGGGGGCCGGAATATCACTGCTGTTCGGCGCGGCGATTTATTTCCTGATCGTGCGGAAATGTCTGATGAAGAACGGGGAATATGTGAATGTGCTTCCTGCGAAGCTGGATCTGGAGGATTCGGTGTACCGGCCGCTTCTTCTCAAGGTTCTGCCCAGGATTTTCGGCCCGGCAGCGGCGGTTTTCGGGGAGAATAAAGTACTGAAGCCCCTGTGCGGGCTGGCACTGAATGCGGCAGGGAAGCTTTCACAGCTTTTCGGGGAGAACCGCGTGACGGCTCCTTTGTGGAAAGGCTCTGTCCGGTTCACCGGAATCCTGTCGCGCGCGGCATCGGATATTGTAGATGCTTTTGTCTATTTCCTGAGCCGGAGCGCGCTTCGGCCGGTCTACCCGCCGCCGACGGATGAAGAGAAGAGTTCTGTTTCCTACCGCCTCGGGAACACCGTAGACCGGATCCAGAAACGCCGCGGAAAAGAAGCGGAGAGCGGTCATCATTTCGCGGAACTGTTCTACCGCCTGCGCCGCACCCTCGTCCGTAAGACCCACAACCTTGCGGATACCATGTCCTTCCCGCTTTTCATGATGATTCTTGCCCTGACAGCCGTGCTTTTGTATGTGCTGTTTGTGCACCATTTCGGGTAAGATATTCGCGTCCCGGACGCATCCGTCGGAAGCCGGCCTTCCCCCCTCGGAGACGGTTCCAGGTCTCCTCAGAGGAAGCCGGATATCCTCGGATGCTGGAGGTTGCGGCCTTTACAATGGCGGCCTGAACTGTATCGCGTCCCGGACGCATCCATCGGAAGCCGGCCTTCCTCCTCGGAGACGGTTCCAGGTCTCCTCAGAAGAAGGCCGTTCTTCCTCGGCTGCTGAGATTCGTAGCCTTTGCAGTAGCAGCCGGGACGACACAGCTGACTGGGGGTATCATATCCTCTCCGGAGGAGACCTGGAACCGTCTCCGAGGGGCAGGATATGATACCCCCGGTCAGTGTCCGGAAATCCAACACAGTCTCGGTGGTATTAGTGCTTCCCCAGCGCGAAAAACGCAACCGCGCCGGCGGCAGCAACATTCAGGGAGTCGACGCCGGGACGCATCGGGATTTTTACGTTGTAATCACAGGAGGCGATGGTTTCAGAGGAGAGACCGTCGCCTTCTGTGCCAAGGATGACGGCAAGTCTGTCAATTCCGTGAAGGCGGGGGTCCGAGACGGAAATTGTGCGGTCTGTGAGGGACATGGCGGCGGTTTGAAAACCAAAGGAACGAAGCAGCCGGAGTCCTTCATCGGGCCAGTCTGTCTCATTTTCGGACAGATAAGCCCAGGGAATCTGGAACACGGTGCCCATACTGACGCGGATTGAGCGGCGGTACAGCGGATCACAGCAGTTCGGTGTGAGAAGCACTGCGTCAAAAGAGAGGGCCGCAGCAGAACGGAAAATTGCGCCGATATTCGTAGGATTCACGACATCCTCTAAGACCGCTACCCGGTGCGCATCACGAAGAAGATCAGAAGGCGCTGGAAGATCAGGCCGCTTCATGGCACAGAGCGCGCCGCGGGTCAGGTGGAAGCCCGTAATCTGTGTCAGCACCTCGAAATCCGCCGTGAAGACCGGAATATCGCCGGCCCTTTTCAGCAGTTCCTTCATCTGCCCTTCGATATGCCGCCTCTCAAGGAGCATCGACACCGGGCGGCAGGGAAAGTCCATTGCGCGTTCAATCACCTTTGGGCTTTCTGCAATGAAAAGACTCTGGTTTTCCGAAGCGCCGTTTCGAAGCGCCGGCTCCCGAAGCCGCGCATAGGGATCGAGCCGCGGATCGGAAAAGTCTGTGATTTCAATGATTTCAGGCATTTCTTCAGCCTCCTTCTGCTTCTGATTATACAGGAGCGCGGTGAAATCTGTCAAGAACCGGCCGCTTCCGAGAAATACTTGCTTTTTGGCGCAGCATCGACTATGATAGAAGGCAGAGATCTTGGGTTTTTTCGGGAGGGGAGACAGGATGAATCTGGTATTTTATGAGATGAAAAACCGCATGCCGATGTACACGGCGGAAGTTCCGGAGGGCTTTTCGGGCGAAATCTCCTATACGATGCGTCAGTTTCAGGTGACGGAAAACTTTGCCGTTCGCGGAACGGCCGGGGCGGAAGGAAAGGCATACCGGCTGTATTTCCAGAATGGTGAAGGCTATTCCTGGTCCAGCATGCCGGGGCGCTTTCCGGAAGGCGCGCGAAATGAGGAGGGCGTGATCATTCATGGTCCCTGTTATGCCTCGCAGCAGCTTGACGAATATGCATCCGCATTTGCCGGACAGCCGTTAAATGCACTGCAGTATTATGACCTGACGGAGCGTAAGTGCGCACTTCTGCAGCCGGAAATGGAACGGGAACAGCAGAAGCTCTACCAGATCGCGGTACAGGTTGCCTCCATCTCACCGATGCCGATGAATATGCAGGTTCAGAGTACGGTGAATGACGGCGGTACCGGAAAGTACATGATGGATACGCCGGAGGGCAGGAAAACGCTTCTTGTGACACTGTGGCGCTGCGGTCTGCAGACACAGATTATGCCGCAGGGACTGAATCTTTCCGGAATATATGCACAGATGGCGCAGCCCGTGACCCTGATCAACTGGAGCATTCCGCTTGTTTTCTATCTGCTCTCGGACAGTGAGCCGGATGAAGAACTGACTGCAGTTTACAACCGTTTTTATGAGTCGTTTGATATGACGCCCGAATTCCGGGCATATTCGGAAAGGCTGGAACAGCAGAACCTGCAGCGGTCGTTTCAGGCTGCGCAGATGCAGAACCAGAGGACGCAGGCGGAAATCAATTATGCCTGGCAGCAGCAACAGGCGGGCTGGGCACGTTCGGACGCTCTCAGGCGGTCGCTTTCGCAGGACCTGGATTCCTTCCGGGCGGGGCTGAATTCACGAATGGCGGACTATGACCGGCTGCATGCGCCGGGCGGAGCGCTGTATTCAAGCGGCGCGCCGTCGATGGACTACGGCGGGGCGGGCGAATCGGTGGATGACCGGATTCAGCGGCTTCGGCACGAGTCGATGATGGGCGTCAATACCTATATGGATTCGGACGGTCGGGAAGTGGAATTCTCCACACAGGCGGACCGGGTGTTCCAGAGTGATCTCGACAACCGCGAACGTTTCGGGACGGAGCATTATTACGACAATTATGTGCCGGACGGCTGGTCGGAGCTGTTCCGGAAGTACTGAGAAGAAGATCTGTTTTAAACGTAATCAGGGCGGAAGTGCTCTGAAATATAACACAACCGGGAGGGACAAGATGAAACTATTGGTTATTTCGGATGATTTCTGGCATCCGGCGGAAGTGGTTGAGCGGGGAATGGCTTCGCTGAACGACAGGTATGACATCACGTATGTCCGCTGCGCGCGCGACATTCTGACCCCGGAATACCTGGCGCAGTTTGCGGCAGTTCTTCTGTGGAATGGCAATACGATCAGCGCTGAGAACCGCAATCCGTGGTTTGAAGAGGGCGTGACCGAGGTCAATCCGAAGGAATTCCGCGAATATGTGGAAAACGGCGGGAAGCTGATTGCGCTTCATGCGGGGAACTGCTGGCAGAAAGATACGGAAATGGCAGACCTGATCGGCAATTACTTCATCGGTCATCCGCCGAGATGTGATGTGAATGTGCATTTTGAGCCGTGTTCACTGACCGAGGGCTGCGCGGATTTCACGCTTCGCGACGAGCACTATCATATCGGCATCATCGCTGACGACATCGAGGTTTTCGCAAAGTCCACCTCGCACGGCGACGACACGCAGATTGCGGGCTATACGCGTTCGATCGGCAAAGGAAAGGTTATCGTCTTTACGCCCGGCCATACGCTCTGGGTCATCGAGCATCCTTCATTCCTGCGCTTCATTGAAAACGCGGTGAAGTGAGTTACGAAACTCGCCTGCGGGATCGTACTGCCCCTTCGGTCAACGTTCCAGGCGACCGCAGGAGCAGTACGATAACCCTTGGCTCGGATGCACAGGAAGGCGGGGATTCGAAACTCGCCAGCGGGATATTATTCACGGCTACGTTGAATTATGACAAAAATCAAACCCGATAAGAAAAGAATATTCCTTGCCTGCGTGGTTATGGCCGCGCTTCTTGTCGTGGTCGGAATTCTCCGGATGAATGCACAGAAGGATGCAAAGGAGCAGGCGAATGTAACCGCAAAGACGCTGATGGATCAGTATACGAAGCGGCAGATGGGCCTGTGCCTTGGCACTGCCGTGATTGACGGAGATACGGAGATTGTGCAGTTTTTCGGGGAGAACGGGGTGACCCTGAAGGGCAGGGAAGAGGAGCAATACGAAATCGGATCGCTGACGAAAACCTTTGTCGGCGCCCTGTTCGGAAAATACGTCTCGGAGGGAAAGGTTTCGCTTTCTGATCCCGTGAGCCGGTATGTGGATTTCCACGGAAAGTATGACCCGACGATCCTGGAGCTTCTGACGCACACCTCCGCCTATGAGGATTACCGCACCAACGGCTTCTGGCAGTCGGCGCGTCATCGATTCGGGAAAAATCCCTATCAGGGCATCAGCACGGACAAGATTCCGGTGTATATGCGCCGCTTCTCAACCGGAGATTCGGCGCCTTACGGCTACAGCTTTTCGAATTTCGGCTATGCAGTACTCGGAAATGTGATCGAGGCAGTCGAAGGGAAGAGTGCAGCGGAGGCGATCGAAGCCTATGCCAAAGAATGCGGGCTTTCGAATACGGTTTTTGTATATGAACCGGAAGAGAAGCAGGCGTGGAAGTGGAATGCGACGGATGCATTTCTTCCGGCTGCCGGGCTCAGCTCGGATCTTTCTGACCTGATTTCCTGGGCACGTCTGTATTTTGACGATGCGATCGACCCGGGACGTACGCTTTCCATCACGCCGCAGAAAAATGCAGAGGGCACGGACCAGATCGGCTTCGGCTGGGGCATCCGCAGGGACGGCGTAATCGGCCACGGCGGCGAAACCTCGAATTATTCGGCGCAGATGCTTTTAGACAGCGTAAATCACCGGGCGGTCATTGTACTGTCGAACCGGGCAAAGGAGAATGGGATTACCGTATCGCAGATCGCGGAACAGATCTACAAAGAGCAGTTTGATCACGGAGAGTGAGGACCTGATATGTTCTGTACAAACTGTGGAAAAGAAATTCAACCGGGCGAGCGCTTCTGCATGAACTGCGGAATGCCGGTGATGACAGCGGTAAATCCGAAACCGAAACCCGCTCCGGATCCACGGGATGAAACCGGGCAGACATCGGAGAAAACGCCCGAAAAAAAGAAAAAAGTATCATGGTACAAGTTCCTTCCGAGTCCTGAAATGCTGCCGTTCACAGAAGTGTTTTTCGGGCATATTGCGGAAGAAATGGTGACAGGACAGGACGGCGCGTATTACTGGGTTTATACAGTCCCGGAAACCACATATTTCTACCGAATGGCGGATGATTGTCTTTCTGTGCGCGAATTGTCTCCGGATGAGCGGAAATGGGCCGGGATTGCCGATCCCTCCGATAAGGAAATGTGGAAACGTGTGATCCGTGAGGATATCCGCTCCCGGATCAGGAATGAACCCATGAATGAAGTATTTGACCGTTCACCGTATGTCAACCACTACCATTATATCCGGGTGAAAAGTGTGAAGCCGGACCCGGAGAAGAACCGGATCCGGCTTCAGAGCGGCAACAGCGTTGATGTTTACGTCAGGTCTGCGTATTTCGAATTCGTCCGGGGGTATTTTACCGCCCGGGTATGATTCTCAAAACCGCCTGCGGGATCAGATCCGCCCCCGCATCCAGGTGTCGACAGCGGGAATCAGGGTTTTGCCGGTTTCCGTCAGGATGTCGTCATGCATCCCGGATGTGAGATCGAACTGCATGTGCCGGTCGGGATCGGCTGCCTTTGAAGCCCATTCCGGAAGGCCTTCTCCGTTCGGATCACCGTTTTTCACGAAATTGACCCAGTAGCGGTGCATCAGGTCGGACAGTGCGAAATCTTCTTCGGTATAGGGAAGAGGCGAACCGAAATCCGGCGGCGCACTGAGAGTCCCGAAGGTATAGGGGATTTCGCCGCCGTGGAAGGCGCCCATCGGCCCTAAACGGCGTGCAAATACATACTGCCAGGTCGGAAGATTGTATTCCGAAACCCGGATTTTTGCCCAGGAAAGATGGCGCGCATACCAGTAATCCACTGCAAGCGCTGTCGCCTGGGCATTGATGTCTCCTTTTTCGGCGTAGAAGTCTGTCGGCAGTCCGAGACGCGTAAGGACCTGCGGCACATATTCTTCGGCGCGCCAGCGGCTGCCCTCATCGAGGTTTGTGCCGATGATAACCGGGATCTGCATGCACTGGTTCCGGAGTGTCAGTTCTCCCTGAGGACCCGGCAGCAGGCCGCCGTCAATCACACAGGCGCAGAGCTTTCCGACGCGTTTCATCATCGGATCGCCGTCCCGGTACAGTTCCTCAACCGGAATCCTGCGGAACTCGTCGAGCGTGCTGCAGCCGAAACTTTCCGCAAGCTGTACACCCCAGCTTTCCGCATCCGAAAGCGGTACGTCGCGCTCCGGCTGGAAGATATCTCCGCTGTGGCAGATCACGCGATGGAAAAGTCCTTTGGCCGAAGGCGCATTCATCAGCGTGCAGCAGGAGCCGGATCCGGCGCTCTGGCCGCTGATGGTGACGCGCTGCGGATCTCCGCCAAAGGCTTCGATATTCTCCTGAATCCACTGAAGCGCTGCGATCTGGTCGCGGTGCCCGAAGTTCCCGGAGAAGCCCTTCGGATCTTCTGCCTTCATATCCGGATGGCACATAAAACCAAGCACGCCGACCCGGTAGGTCACCGTCACGGCTACAACACCGTCCCGTGCATAGGCAGTTCCGTCAAGCTGCGGGCTGTCCGCATAACCGCCCTGAAGCGCGCCGCCGTAAAACCAGACATGGACGGCGTGTTTTTCTTCTGCCTTTCCGTCTGCAAAATCTGAAGGCGCGCAGATGTTCAGGTACAGACAGTCCTCGGACATCGGGTGTTCGGAGAGGGGAGTTTTGGGAGGCAGCAGCTGCATGGCCATCGGACCGTGCTTTGTGCAGTCCAGGACTCCGTCAAAATCTTTCAAAGGCTGAGGACCTTTCCACCGAAGTTCCCCAATCGGCGGCGCCGCGAACGGAACACCGAGAAAGCGGACAATTCCTTCTTCCCTGATTCCGCGAAGCTGTCCCTGTTTTACTTTCAAAATCAGCTCTTCCATACCATTTTCCTTTCTTCAGCAGCTTACAGAATTGAGCCGCGGGACAGATCCCCGCGGCTCAACAGCATTTATCAGTGGATATTCTCTTTCAGCCAGGCACAGTCCTCGGCGAGACACTTGTCGTGCTCGTCGTAGAAGCCTTCACGCTCCACGATCCAGAATGCTTCGAAATCCTGCTCGTCGAGCGCATCCTTGATTTCCTGCCAGTTGATGTTGGATTCCTCCGCACCCATGCGGCACTGGGGGTCAAAACGTTTTTCACGTTCCGGGTCCGCAAAGCGCTTTTTGATCTCCTCAAGGGCTTTCAGGCGCTCTTCAACCGGGAGTTCCTTCAGTCCGGCAAAGGGGCTGCGGCCGCCGCCTGTGTTTTCCGCGTGCCTTGAACGGGGCTTCGGCCCGGGGCCGGCAACCCGGCAGTTTTCCTTGACATGGATCGCGATGAAACGGTTTTTGTAGCGGCGGATGAAAGAGGGCGGCCAGGTGCCCGCATTCATGGCCCAGCCGCAGTCGAGCTGGAAGAAGCACTTCGAGCTGTTCTCGATCACGGTCTCAAGGATCGGTTTGCCCTGATCCACATAGAATTCCTGGCTGTGGTTGTGATAGCCGATTTTGATGCCGTATGGCGCGGCCATTTCAGCCATCTCGTCAAGCTGATGCGCAAGCTCGATCGCTTCTTCAGTGCTGTTGAAAGGAGAGCCTGCCCAGATAACGGCTTCGGCGCCGAGCGCAGCCATTTTCTTCACGACTTCTTCTGTCGGCTCCGCATGAATCGAGCTCACGGTCAGCCCGGTTTCTTCGAGCCACTTTTTGATATCGTCCGTCTCATACTCCAGATCCGACGGCAGAAGCTCCACAAAATCATATCCGAGCGTTTTCGCCTTCTGAAGCTTTTCAAGAAGTGACGGTCCGAGTCCGAGATAGCTCTCGATCCCGCCGAAAGAATAGGTTCCGATTCCGATTTTCATTCTTTTTTGTCCTCCATTTTCGAAGTTTTGGCCGAACGTCCGGCCGGTCTTATCAGTTGAATATATTGTAACAGGAAATCAATCATACTGCAAGAAGAATGTGAAAGACTTGAAAAAACACCCTGTTTCGGTTATAGTATAGGGGACGGCTGCGCCTCGATCGCGCGCAGTGCCGAAGAGTACGCAAATCATAAGGAGCTTTTATGAAACGAAGCAGTACAGGCAGCCAAAAACGCTTTAAAATTGTCCTGAATTCCCCGGTGGTTCTGACTTTTACCCTGATCTGCGTGATCGCCCTGATTGTCGGCGCGATTACAAAGGGCAGCTCAACCAGGCTGATATTCAGTGTTTACCGGTCGTCTCTTCGAAGCCCGATGACCTATGTCCGATTTTTCGGTCATGTTTTCGGACACGCGAATCTGTCACATCTTGCGGGCAACCTGATGATGATCCTTGTCATAGGGCCGATGCTGGAGGAACGCTACGGCTCCGGTTCCATGGTCGTCATGATCCTGCTGACGGCGCTTGTGACCGGCGTGATTCACTTTATTTTCTTTACTTCATCAGCGCTTCTTGGGGCAAGCGGCGTGGTTTTTGCCATGATCCTTCTTGCGTCGATGACCGGCATCCGCGACCGGGAGATTCCGCTGACTTTCATCCTGGTGACGGTTCTTTACCTGGGACAGCAGATTTATGAAGGGATTTTTGTCTCGGACAATGTATCCCAGCTGACGCATATCATCGGCGGTATTGTCGGCGCCGTCTTCGGGTATCTTGTGAACAGAAAACGGCGGTAAGGAGAAAGAGATGGGGATCGCAGTATTCGGTGCAGTGTTTGTTGATATTAAGGGTTATCCGGACCCGGGCTTCAGTCCGAAAGGCCGGAATTCCGGCCGTGTCCGGACAGTGCACGGCGGTGTGAGCCGCAATATCGCAGAAGACATTGCCAATGTGGAGCTCCGGCCGACCTTTGTCAGTCTTGTGGATGACACCGGTACGGGAACGGATGTGATCGAAAAGCTGCAGCGCCATAAAGTCGACACGCGCTATATGCGCCGCGTACCGGACGGCATGGGCACCTGGCTTGCGGTTTTCGACAATGACGGGGACGTGGCGGCATCGGTATCAAAGCGCCCGGACCTTTCGGCAATCGGTGAGATCCTTGCGGAATCCGGCGATGAAATAATCCGGAACTGCGACGCGGTCGTCGTGGAACTGGATATGGACGACCGGATCCTGAAACGGATTTTCAGCCTTTCGGAGCAGTACGGCAAAGACGTATACGGCGCGGTTTCCAATATGAGCATTGCGATTGAACGCCGGGATTTCCTGCAGAAAACGCGCTGCTTTGTCTGCAACGCACTGGAGGCGGGACTGCTGTTCATGGAAGACTACGAAGGAAAAACGCCGGAAGAGATGGAAGAGATCCTTGCCGAGAAAGTCCGCCTCGCAAACATCCGCGCGATGGTGGTGACAATGGGCGGATACGGCGCGGTTTACGCGGAGAACGGGGGAGAGCACGGAATCTGCCCGCCGCTTCCTGTGGAGGTCAAGGATACGACAGGCGCAGGAGACGCCTTTTTCTCAGGTGTCACGATCGGGCTGACGTACCATAAGAGTCTTGCGGAGGCCTGTGTGATCGGGACGCGCCTTGCAAATGCCGTCATCGCGACGACGGAAAATGTCTGTCCGCGCTTCCTTCCGGCTGAATTCGGGCTGGAAATGACAGACGGAACTGAATAAGGGATGCAGTCCCGATATGAAAAAGTCCCTGTCCGATGCAGTTTCGGACAGGGATTTTTTCGTGGCATGATTCAGATCTGCCGGAGAATCGATTTCAGCGCATGATACGCGATGTCGAATTTCTCGGCGGAAGAGGGCTCCTTTTCCTGGAGCATCCGGCTGTCATCCTGGCTGAGGCGGGAAAGACCGGTAAAGGATCCGAGGTGCGGTTCGAGGCTCAGGAAGCCTTCATATCCGGAAGCCTTCAAAGATTTCAGGATTTCCGCAACGAATCCGATGCCGGATCCCGCGGGCACCACTTCGCCCGAAGGAAGCGCATCCTTGATGTGCATGTACTCGATATAGGGGCGCATCAGGTTATAGGCCTCGGGATAAGTTGTCTGGCCGCACTGAATGAAGTTTGCAGGGTCAAAAACGGCCCTTAAATGCTTCGAATTGGTTTCGTCGAGAATTTCCCTGCAGCGGATCGCAGAGTCGCCGTAAATGCCCTTTTCGTTCTCATGGAGGAGGATGACATCCTCAAATGCTGCAAGATTTGTCATGACCTTCATGCGGCGCATCACCTCATCCCGGAAGAGCGTATATTCACCGTCCGGAATGTAGAAGCTGAAGACGCGGATATAGGAAGTTCCGAGTATTTTGGCCGTGCGGATGGTGCGCGTGAGAAGTTCCATATGCCGGTCAAAATTGTCGCTGATGCCGATCTTGCCGATCGGGGAGCCGATGGAACTTGCGCTGATCCCGTAGTAATCCATGCGGGCTTTCAGTGCGGCAGCCTCAGCATCTGTGAGATCGGAGATATTTTTGCCGTTGATGGTGCGGGGTTCAAAATACCGGATGCCGAGCGCCTGAAGATGTGAGAGCTGGACTTCGATATCCGTGTCAATCTCATCGGAAAAACCGGAAAGAACAAAAGGATCGGTCATAAGCGCCTCCGCGTACATAAGGAATGCTGATACTGAGAAAAGTATATCACGAAAAGCGCATAAAGTGCAAGATGCGCAGGACTGAAATATTACACAAAAAACTGTCCCGGAATGAAAAGCAACTTGACAGGGACGTGAATTCGCGGTACATTTTATATATCTTAAAGATTTTAAGGAGGATCAGCTGATGGCTAATTGTGTAAGATGCGGTGCGGTTCTGGAGCCGGGCGCAATGTTCTGCACGAACTGCGGTGCGAAAATCGAAGCCGCTCCCGTGATGCAGGCCGAGGCACCGAAACCGGCGGCACCTGTTTACGAAAAGAAAAACCTGGAAGATATTTTTGCGCGCTTTACTGCTGTTCAGGATGACCTGAATGCGGCCTTTGCAGCACAGGAAAGCGAAATCGCGGCGCTGAAGGAAGAGGCTGCAGTGCTGAAGGAAGAAGCGGAAGCACTGAAGGCCGAGTGTGCGGCGAAGGATGCTGAACTTGATCAGGCAAAGAGTGAAGCCGCGGAACTTCGGGGCGCTCTGGAGAAAAATTCCGGCTTTATCGCTTCTCTCAAGGAAGATCTTGAGAAATCCGCGCAGGAGAAAAATGCGGTCATTGCAGACTGCGAACAGAAGCTTCAGGCAGCCGCTTCCGAAAAGGCGGAACTGAACCTGCAGCTTGCACAGGCTTCCTCCAATGTTGCTGCGCTTGAAGCTGCGCTGTCGGCGAAGGACCTTGAAAATACGGCAAAGATGGAGACCATTCCGGTTCCGGAAGTCCCTGTTTATGAGGCGCCGGTCTATGAAGCTCCTGTCTATGAGGCTCCCGTGATGGAAGAGCCCGCTCCGGAGATTTCGATTCCCGCTCCGGAGGTTCTGGATCAGGAAATCCCGGCAGTGGAAATCCCCGAGGCAGAGATTGAGATTCCGGAAGCGCCGGAAATCGAGATTCCGGAAGCACCCGAAATTGACATCCCCGTTCCGGATGCACCGGTGATTGATGTTCCGGAAGAGGATATTCCGGAAGTTGTAATTCCTGTTCCGGAAGTGGAAATTCCTGCGCCCGAACAGGAGATCCCGGAGACTCCGGTTGTGGAGAACCCGCGTGTTGAGATCCCGATCCCGGAGGATCAGCCCTATACGGTCAATCTCGAGATTCCGGAGGCACCGGCTCCCGAAGCACCGGCGCCGGAAGCTCCCTTTATTGCGCCGCCCCAGCGCCCCGCGTTCTGCGAGAACTGCGGCGCCCGCCTGACGCCTGAGATGGTCTTCTGCACCAACTGCGGCACCCGGATCCGGGTATAAAGATTTTGATACAGAGTAAGGCCCGCGGCAAAAGCCGCGGGCCGTTTCATTTTTGCTGTCTTTTTGTCTTTACAGCTTCACCGGACGGGTTCCGAAGATCTCCATGTGCATTTTGATGAAGTCGCGGGCCGCATTCTGTCCGGCAGCGACAACGCGGTTGAACATCGGGCGCTCAACGCCGTCGACCGCTTCGGCAATAGCCTTGCCGCCGGCGATCTGGACATAGGTTGCGAAATTGATCTTGACAATACCGTTTTCGATGGATTTACGGAACTGCTCCGCCGTAAGGCCTGAGCCGCCGTGCATGACAAGCGGGATGTCGATGGCTTCACGAAGCTCGGCAATCCGTTCGTAATTCAGCTTCGGCTCGGTTGCATAGAAACCGTGAACCGTTCCGATGGAAACCGCACAGAGGTCAACGCCGGAACCCTTGACATAGGCAACCGCTTCGTCCACATCGGTGTAGATCGTGTCAAGACCGGAATTTCCGGCAACGTGTCCGATTTCGCCTTCAACGAGAACGTCACAGGGATGTGCCGCCTCCACGACCTTGGCGGAAAGGGCGATATTCTCTTCGAGAGACTTCGCGGAAGCGTCGATCATAACCGAGTTCCAGCCGTTTCGGATACCGCGCATGCAGCCGCCGAAGGTCGGCGTGTGGTCCAGGTGCAGGATGACGGGAACCGGGCTCGCTGCTGTACGCTGCAGAATCTGCTGGATAAATACCTTTGCGCCGAATTCGGTCATGGCATTGCGGCTGGATTCCGGATTGTAGAAGTCCCAGGTTTGTACGAGGGCCGGTACGCCGAGGGATTCCGCTGCCTGCATGATCGCCTCCAGCGAGTTCGGGTCAAAGGCATTGAATGCGCCGATCGCCCAGCGCTCCTCACGCGCCTGCTCAAAGATCTGTTTTTCCTGTCTTCCGGTTACTAACATGGTGCATACCTCCTGTATGAAAATCTTTATAAAGTTTGATGGGTGCAGTCCCGATTACGGGAATAAATTATGTTTGCTCGGACGCGTTTTCGCGTGTCAGCTTCTTCATCCAGTTGAAGCTGTTGATTTTGACAAATGCGACGATGCATTTCAGGATCTGGTCGCATTTTAAGGCAAGGAATACGACCCAGGCCGGTGCTCCGAGAAGAAGAGCGGTTACGCCCGCCGGGATCAGGACGCCGAAGACGAAGATCGAGTCCATTTTGAAAACGAAGCCGGTGTCGCCGCCGGATTTCACAAGGCCGCCGAGGCAGGTTGCCTGCCAGCAGGTGCCGATGAAAGTGAAGGTCAGGACATTGAAGAACTGTCCCGTTGTACGGACGGCGTCTTCACTGATATCATAGAAGCCGACAAATGGCTTTTTGAGAAGCACGATCACAAGAGAAGAAAGGAGGCCTATGCCGAGGAAGATCAGTTCGGCGGTCGTGGCATATTCTTTCATCTCTTTGAATTTCCCGGCACCGACGGTTTTGGATGTCACGATTCCGAGCGCTGCCGAAAGTCCGAATACGCCGACCCGGAGCAGGTTTTCCATCTGCGCGACAATTGAGGAGGCGGTGATCGCGGCGGGACTTAAGTGTCCCATGATCGTTGAATAGGCAAGCATGTTGACGGCCCAGACCATCTGGCCTGCGACGACCGGCGCGCCGTTTTTGATGAAATCACGCCGAAGAAGCGGTGCTTTCAGGAAAAGATCCGGGATCTTCAGGCCGAGCCGTTTGTCGATCACGAACACATAGACTGCAGCGATCAGAAATTCCACGATCCGGGAGATCAGGGTCGCAATCGCCGCGCCTTTGACGCCGAGGGCCGGAAGGCCGAATTTGCCGAAGATCAGGACCCAGTTCAGGAAGATATTGACAAAGAGCGCGATCAGGGAAACATAGAAGCCGAGTTTGGCGTTTTCCACCGATTTCATCGTGGAAATCAGAAGCTGTGATGCACAGAAGAAAACGTAGGAGAGCGCAACGAAAATCACATAAGGGATTGCAGCTTCCACGACTGCAGCATCATTTGTGAGGCGCCCCAGAAGAAAACGCGGGAAGATCAGCACAATTGCGGCAATCACGGCGCCGACAAGCACCGACCAGCGGATGCCCATCGCGGCGATCCGGCGGATGCTTTTCGTATCGCGGATGCCCCAGTACTGGGCGGCGATAATCAGCATCGCAGCATCGATGCCGAAAACAAACATCTGCAGAACCGTCTGGAACTGGTTGCCCATGTATACGGCGGAAACAGCGGTGTCTCCAAGCCGGCCGACCATCAGGTTGTCGGCGAAGTTGACGGCAAACGAAATAAAGTTCTGCAGAACAATCGGCAGAGCCAGAGAAAACAAGCTCTTGTAAAAAGACCTGTCTCGCGTCAGAAGTCTCATCAGGCGGTCTCCTTAGCATGGCGATATTGTATTTTCAGGGGCAGTGCCCCGGCATACGGCAGAACACGCACGGGCCGCAGCTTCACTGCTACCATCATAACACTTGTGCGCAGAAATGCAAGCAGAAAAAGCAGAATTTCTCCAGCCGGATGATTGCAAGCCTGAAAAAGCTGTGTTATGATTAAAATATCCTTATGAACCGACAGGTAATTACAATGGACCAGATCTCTTTTTTTGACAATACCGTACCGCAGCCTCTTGCCGCGCGCCTAAGGCCGCAGGATTTTGACAGCTATGTCGGCCAGGAACATCTCGTCGGACCCGGAAAAGCGCTGAGGAGGCTGATTGACTCGGATCAGCTGAGCTCCATGATTTTCTGGGGACCTCCCGGCGTCGGCAAAACCACGCTTGCCGAGATTATTGCTAAAAAGAGCAGGGCGAAATTCCTGCGCTTTTCGGCTGTGACCTCGGGTATCAAGGAAATCCGGGAAGTCATGCAGGATGCGGAGGAAAGCCGCCGCTACGGCCAGCGGACGATTGTATTTGTCGACGAAATCCACCGCTTCAACAAAGCCCAGCAGGATGCCTTTCTGCCTTTTGTCGAGAAGGGCACGATCATCCTGATCGGCGCAACGACCGAGAATCCGAGCTTCGAAGTGAATGGGGCGCTTCTGTCGCGCTGCCGTGTTTTCGTGCTGCGCGCGCTTGAAAAAGACGATATCCTGAAACTTCTTCGGCGTGCGCTGACAGACCCGGAGGGCTTTTCGGGCCAGCAGATTGAGATCAGCGAAGAGATTCTGCAGCACATCGCAGTATTCGCAAACGGCGATGCGCGGTCGGCTCTTTCGACGCTGGAAATGGTGATCCTGAACGGCGAAATCCGTCCCGACGGCTCCGTGCTTGTGACGAAGGAAATTGTCGAACAGTGCACCGGGAAGAAATCGCTTCTCTATGACAAGGACGGAGAGGAACACTACAACCTGATTTCCGCCCTGCACAAATCCATGCGGAATTCCGACCCGGACGCCGCGGTGTACTGGCTTGCGCGCATGCTGGAAGCGGGCGAGGACCCCTTATACATCGCACGCCGCGTGACGCGCTTTGCGGCAGAGGATGTGGGCCTTGCAGATACAAGGGCGCTGCCCCTTGCGGTGGCGGCCTTCCAGGCCTGTCACTGGATCGGTATGCCCGAGTGCTCCGTGCATCTCACGGAGGCGGTCATCTACCTTTCGCTCGCGCCGAAGTCCAATTCATCGGATGTCGCGTACATGAAGGCCAAGGAAGACGCGCTGAAAACCATCGCAGACCCGGTTCCGCTGCAGATCCGAAACGGCGTCACGGGCCTGATGAAGGAGCTCGGCTACGGGGACGGCTATCAGTACGCCCATGATTATGAGGAAAAAATCACGAACCTTGTCTGCCTGCCGGAATCTCTTCAGGGGCATGAATACTATCTGCCGGCGGGACTCGGCGAAGAAAAGCGCATGAAAGAGCGCCTGCAGAATATCAAGTTCTGGAAAAAGGAACATGCGGAAGAAAAGGAAGAATAAACTGATAAAATATATCGTTGTGATCGCTCTTGCTGTTTTCGTCGTCGGTGGAACGATCCTGTCGACCCGGATCATCAAACAAAGCCGGGGCCTGGATCGGACAAAAGAGGAGTCTTCGAAGACTGCAGAAAGCCCGGCTGAAACAGTACTGACCGATACTTCGGTGTCTTCTGATGAAACCACGGCCGAAGTCACAGAAGTTCCGACGACGGATTTCGCAGCTGAAGAAAGCCCGGAGGAGATATCGGAGGAGACCGTTTCGGAGGCTTCCGAAGAGACTGAAACCTCATCTCCCGCCGTCGTACTTCGTGACCCGGACGCGGTCATCGATACGTCGACCACGCTCTATACCTATGACAAAATGCAGGAGGACCTTCAGTATCTTGCAGCGGTCTACCCGGATCTTGTACAGCTTCATTCCGCCGGAACGACGGAGGATGGGCGGGACCTTTCCTATGTGATCTTCGGCAATCCCGAAGCAGAAAGGCAGATTTATATCTGCGCCGCGACACACGGGAGAGAGTACATGACGCCCCAGCTTGTCATGCGGCAGCTTGCGTTCTATTGTACGGAGTATGAAAGCGGCAGCTATAACGGCATGCCGTTTTCGGAGATTTTTCAGCGGACCTGTTTTTATGTTGAGCCGATGGTCAATCCGGATGGCGTGACGATTTCACAGCTTGGGGAGGAAGGACTGTTCAGGCAGGATCTTCGGGAAAACCTGCGGAAAATCTTCGAATCGGACCTCACAAACGGGACGGCCGAGACAGCGGATTACGCGGCGTATCTGGTGCGCTGGAAAGCAAACGCGCTGGGCGTCGACATCAACCGGAACTATTCTCCGGGCTGGGAGAGCGTACAGGAGCGCGCAGCTCCTTCCAGTACCTTTTACAAAGGAACCGCGCCCGGTTCCGAACGGGAGACCCAGGCGCAGATAGCGATTATTGAGAGCATGTCAAATCCCCTGATGGCAATCAGTTACCATTCCTATGGGGACCTCGTGTACTGGCAGTACGGCCAGCCCGAACCGCTCTGGTCGGAAAATCAGGCGCTTGCACAACATATTTCCAACATGACGGGCCAGTATCTTGCGGGTTATTCCAATGAGGCGGGCTTCTCGAACTGGTGCATCATTGAGAAGCAGCTGAAATCGGTCACGGTGGAGACCGGAACCGTTCCTGCGCCGCTGCCGCTTTCGCAGTTTGCGGAACTCTGGGAGGAGCACCGTTATATCTGGGCCATGCTCGCGACGGTGTATTGACCCACTCGGGGACAGGTACCAACCGGGTCAATTTTTCTAAAATTGACCCGGTTGGTACCTGTCCCCGAGTGGGTCAGTCGGCGTCGCTGTACTGGTTTAGTTCACCGATAATCCGATAGAAGGTGTCAATACTGAAAGGATATGCGGCATTCAGACCGTTTCCGGGAAGACCGGCGGTCCGGATGCCGTGTCTTTGTGCAAGATCCTGTGTGTAATCCTCGAGCCGGATCACACGCGCCCAGGAAACGTCCGCCTCGTACTGTGTCACGAGATACTGAATATCATGGCTGTCAATCCGGACGCCGTCATCGTCTGCAATCAGCCGGACTTTTGCCATGCCGCCAAGCACGCTCATGGTTTCATCCTGCAGGGAAATATAGTTTCCGAGAGAGAAATAGCAGAGCGACGTATTGCCGTTTTTTGCGGTGATCTTCCGGATCGGCTCCAGGACATGCGGATGCGTTCCGATGATGAGGTCCGCGCCGTATTCGGTGAAAAATTCCGCCCAACGGTCTTGGTCTCCGGTTTCCCGGAGGTGGTATTCCTCGCCCCAATGAGGGAAGACGATCGTGAAATCCGCGAATTCCTCCGCAAGCTGCAGATCCCGGGCGATGCGCTCCCGGTCTTCATTTCGCATCATGTCGACAAGATAGGGCTGGTCATAGGGAAATCCGGCGTTAATGCCGTAGCAGTAATTCAGAAGCGCAATCCGGATGCCGTTTTTCACGATAACACGGATCGTACGCTGGCTTTCTTCGTTCTCATGTATGCCGAGCGAATATACTTCCGGATACTTTTTCCAGAATTCAATCGTCCGGAGCATCCCCTCCGTACCCATGTCGCGGACATGATTGGTGGCGTTCAGGATCACATTGAAGCCGGCCCGGACTTCCGCATCTCCGAGCTCGCAGTATACATTGAAATTCGGGTAATTTGAGAGCCCGTATTCATTCCCGCCGAAGGGCACCTCGTTGTTGACGACGGCGACTTCGGCTGCTGCGAGCTCGTCCCGGATCGGGTCGAAACAGAAATCGTAATTCAGCGTACCGTCCGCCTGAAAAGCGAGCCCGCTGACACCGGGATGCATCAGCATATCGCCGACCGCGATGATGGTCAGCTTCGCGGGACCGTCCTCTTCCGTGCTTTCTGCCTCTTCGGCAGCACTTTCCTGCCTTTTTGCCTCTTCAAGTGAAGCCTGTTCGGCCTCAGAACGGCTGATTTCTTCGGGACTCCGTTCATCGGACTCGTCCACGATGGAATCCGGTTCACGTCGGAACAGTTTCTCCGGGACAGAAGCTTCTGTGGTTTCCGGTTCCATAGAAGTTTCTTCGGGAACCACTGCAACCGTTTCCGCTGCTGCGATACGGGCAGGGAACAGAGAATTCTGTATCGCCGGAACAGAGGAGAGCGCAGCCGGGATGAGTCCCCACAGCACCGAGAGGATGACTGCCGGGATGAAAAGTGCGGCTTTCGGACGCTGTTCCGAAAGAACAAGCGCAAGCAGGACGCCGATACCGCCGCCGATCAATGAAACGAAGACACACAGGAGGGGGTTTACGGACTCTTCAGGAGCTTTGCGGCTCCGGATCCGCACGAGAAGCAGGGAAAGTACATTGATCAGAATCATGTAAAGGATAAAAACAGGCAGGATGATGGGATTCGTACACAGTTCCTCCTTTTTGGGACTCTTCCGGTATTGTAGCATTTCCGCCGATCATGCGTCAAGAGGAGCGGGACCTGAAATCAAACTGTTTCACTGTAAATGTTAAGATTATATTACAAAAACGTTGCATTGTGTAAAGAAGTGTGCTATAATAATTCACAACTATCGACGTTCGGGTCAAATACGAGAGGAAAGGAGCCCCTGTGATGTCAAAAAAACTGCTGCAAGCCACCGTAATCATACTCATCATCTGCCTGATTTCCGGCTGCGCGACGGACAGATCCGCGGGGGGAACCGATACAAAAGAGGAAACCGAAGCCCGGCAGGAAACAAGCGCCGCAGAAACCCTTCCGGATGAAACCGGCGGCGCGGGCGGAGAGTCCTATGCGGAAATCGTCTCGGAGAGTGCTTCAGAGCAGGAACTGACGGAGACGGAAGAAACGGAAACTGAGGAAACGACAGAGGAAGAGACGAAGTCCCCGAATATCGGGAAGATGGCGCTGGCTTCCGTGGAAGCCTATGTCAATGTGCGTCAGGGTCCGGGTGTAGATTATGACGTCGTCGGCAAGATCTATAACGACTGTGCGGCCTATATCATTGACGAGATGGAGGAAGAGGACGGTTCCTGGTTCCTGATTTCATCCGGACAGGTTATCGGCTACATCAAGTCCGAGTTTTTCCTGGTCGGGGAAGAAGCGGACGTGAAGCTTGAAGAAGTCGGTGTGAAGACCGGCATCGTAATGGAAGATTATCTCCGGGTGCGCTCGGAGCCGGATCTTTCCAATCCTGACAATGTGTTTACCTTCTACGAGAAGGGCACAAAGGTCTATATCGAGGAACTGACCGAAGACGGCTGGGCCAAAATCAAATCCGACGATGCGAGTTCCGGCTTCGTCTACGCGGAATGCCTGGACCTTCGGACCGAGTTTAGGACAGCGATTACGCTGAAGGAAGAAGCGGATGAAATCGCACGGCGGGAGGCGGCGGAAGAAGCCGCACGGCGCGCGCAGGAGGAATACGAAGCTGCACTTGCTGCCGAGGAAGCAGCCCGTGAACGTGCCCGTGCAGCCCAGGAAGAAGCAAACCGTCAGGCACAGGAGTCCGGACAGGAAGCGGCCGCAGAAGCAGCCCGTGCCGCAGCGGAAGCTGCCCAGGCGGAGGCGGCAGCAGTCGATGACCAGGCTGCAGCCCAGCGGAATGCTGTCGTTGCCTACGCGCTCCAGTTTGTCGGGAATCCCTATGTCCACGGCGGACGGAGCCTCATAACAGGCACTGACTGCTCCGGATTCACGCACCTTGTTTACGAAAACTTCGGCTACTGGCTCGACTATACGCCGGCCGGACAATCCAACCAGGGTGTACCGGTTGACCTTTCGGCGCTTCAGCCCGGCGACCTTCTGTTCTACTCCAACAGCCAGAAATACCTCGGCCACGTCGCCATGTATATCGGAAACGGCCAGATTGTACATGCGGGTACCGTCGAAACCGGCATCATTGTCGGCTCGGCTTACTATCGCGATCCGCTTTTCGCGCGGAGAATCATTCCCTGATACAATAAAAGACGATAAGAACTGCCCGGATGCGATCTCAAAAAGACCGTACCGGGCAGTTTTAGCTTGCCCTAATACGCCGGAAAATCGTATTTACGCAGCGGGGAAAAACTGCTATAATGAGCGGAAAGCCGGGGCCGCGCGGACTGAAACAGGGCGGAGAAAGGGTAAAATTATGTTGGATGTATCGCATGTAACGAAGAAATACGGGAAAACACTGGCGGTCAACGACCTGTCTTTTCATCTGAATCCGGGCGAAGTGACGGTGCTTTTAGGACCGAACGGGGCCGGAAAAAGTACGCTTATGAAGTCTGTAATCGGTTTTCTGAAGTATCAGGGCGAGATCACGGTGGCCGGTTATCCCAATAAATCGGTGGAAGCGCGGCGGATCCTCGGATATATTCCGGAAATGCCGACACTGTATCCGAACCTGACGGTTTCGGAACATATGGAGTTTCTGGCACGGGCTTATCGGATGAAGGACTACAAAGCCCGGGCGGAAATGCTTTTGGAGCGCTTTGAACTTTCGGATAAGCGGAAGAAATTCGGGGATGAGCTCAGTAAGGGCATGCAGCAGAAGCTGAACCTGTGCCTCGGTCTTCTGCCGGATCCGCAGATGCTGATGCTGGACGAGCCGATGATCGGCCTCGACCCGCATGCGATCAAGGAACTGAAAAGTGTTTTTGAGGAAATGCATGACAACGGAAAAACCCTGCTGATTTCCACGCACATCATCGACAGCGTGGACATGCTCTGGGACCGGACACTGGTACTGCAGAACGGCGTGCTCCGGGCAAATGTGAAGAGAGAGGAACTTTCTGCAAGCGGGAAGACGCTGGAGGAACTGTTCTTTGAAGTCACGGAAGGCCTGAGCCAGGAGCATATGCGGGAGGATGCAGTCTCCGAGGAAGAACTGAATAAGGAACCCGAGAAGAAGAAATCCGGACTGTTCGGAAGGAGGTAAACATGAGGCTGTTTCTGTATTATGCGGCTCATACCTTCAAAAACCAGCTGAAAAAGATCTTCAAGTCCTGGGTCCTGGTTTTCATCCTGGCCTGCGCGCTCGTGGGCGGGCTTATCGGCTTTACAGCAGCGAAGATCGGAAGCATGGTGCAGGACCGGAACCAGGAGGTTTCGGAGCAGGCACCTGA
Organism: Lachnospiraceae bacterium; assembly: GCA_017543275.1. Classification (GTDB taxonomy): domain Bacteria; phylum Bacillota; class Clostridia; order Lachnospirales; family Lachnospiraceae; genus UBA1267. Next base: position 51,723 of record JAFYGJ010000066.1, read on the forward strand.
GGAGGAAATCCCTGTTGAGGCAGAAGCGGATGCTTCTGAAGAAGCAGAAGAGGATGACGGGATGATTCACTTTATGTTCGGATTCAACCTGGAGGGTGTCTCGAAGATGGCCATGGTGGAATTCGTGATCGCGGCGGTAATCTTGCTGATTCTCGTGCTTCAGGCACTGAGCGCAGACAAGAGCGGTGCGAAGATTTTCCTTCCTGCAGACGTAAATCTGCTGTTTTCAGCACCGATGAAGCCACAGGCCGTCCTGCTGTTCCGGCTGATTACGAAAATGGGCGTGATGGTTTTTCTGACCCTGTACATGTTCATTCAGATGCCGAACCTGACGCACAATCTGGGGCTCAGCACCGGAGGCGCGGTATCGATCGTCGTCGCCTGGGGCATCCTGATGATCTTTTCGACACTGCTGCAGTCCTTTCTCTATGCGTATTCCGCGACGAATGAAAACAAAAAGTCGCGGATCAGCACCGGCGTTTATGCGCTGCTCGGAGTGATTGCAGCGGGATTCGTGGCCTATTATCTACGGAGCGGACTGAAACCGCTGCAGGCCGTATTCGGCTATTTCAATGCTCCTGTGAGCCGCTATGTTCCGGTAATCGGATGGCTCAAAGGCTTCTGCATGTATACGATCGAGGGGAATCTCCCGATGGCAGGCCTGATGCTTGGACTTGTCCTGTTAAGCTGTGTTCTTCTTCTTGTCGTGATGAGCCGGATGAAAGTGGATTTCTACGAAGACGCGATGGCAAAGTCGGAGGAAACGGCGGAGCTTCAGCGGGAGATGCAGGAATCCGGCGGAATCAAGTTCCGCAGGCGCAAAAAAGACCGCAGCGAAAGTCTGCAGCGTGACGGCCTGAACCGGGGAGAGGGCGCAAACATTTTCTTCTGGAAAACCGTTTACAACCGGCACCGTTTCGGGATGCTCAAATACTTTACCAAGACGACGATTACCTACCTTGTCGTCGGGATCGGTGCGGCGCTTCTTCTGTTCTTTACGGCAAAAGACCTGCCGATTGACTGTTTCGCAATTGTAGCGCTTCTGATGGGGGTCATTGCCTTCTACCGGTCGCTTGGGAATCCGCTGGATCAGGATGTGCGCGTGGACTATTTCCGTATGATTCCGGAAAGCACCTTCAAAAAACTGATGTTTTCCCTTTTAGGGGGCAGCTACAACAGCCTTTTAGACCTTCTTCCGGGAATGCTGGCAGCTGCGATTATCCTGCAGACTCAGTTTTATATGCTGCCGGTATGGCTGCTGTTCATTCTTTCGGTGGATGCGTATTCCACGACGATCGCAACCTTTATCGATCTCACGGTTCCGCAGCACACCGGGAAAACAATCAAACAGTTCGTACAGATCATGTTCCTGTATTTCGGCCTCGGACCGTTAGCGGCGATCATCGCAGTCTCCTTCGCGTTCCAGGTACTGCCGCTCGGACTTCTTATCGCGATGGTCTTTAACCTGGGACTTTCGGCGCTGTTTATCTGCCTTAGTGCCGTGAAACTGTCGCCGGGACACTGAACACGGATGGTACTTTATTAAAACTTTGAAACTTTCTGCTCGGAAAACGCATTTGATACTGTAAAAGACCGACAAAAGGAGGCATACGGCATGAAAACAGATAGAATCCTGATCATTGCGGTGCTTGCGATCGTGCTCTCAGCAGCGCTTTCGGGCTGCTCGAAGCAGCTTCCGGTCGCCGAACACGGGGACATACAGAGCCTGGACGGGTTTTCGGTGACGACGGAATTCAGCAGCTGCCGGAAAGGTGAACCGATTTACTGCATTCTGGAAAACCGGACGGATTCCGTGGTTTATTACAATCAGTATCCTTTGATTGAAGTTTTTCAGAATGGGACATGGTGCAGGATTCCCTACCGGGATCATGTTGCTTTTCAGGAACTTCTGTGTTTCGTTCAGCCCGGTAAAAGCGTATCCATCTGTGTTTCAACGGACATTTTTGATTACCGTTTTCCGGCAGGCAGATACCGGGTTTTCTGTGAATATTCGCCGGACGAATATGAATACTGGCGCGGCTGGGAATACGGGACGTTTGCGGAGTTTGACATCGTGAAGCGGAATAGTTCCGGAGACTCCGGGGATTATCTGGAGCTGAATTCCGGAAACGGGGAAGCACTTCCTGCGATGAAAAACTTTGTGGATAAAGTTTTCCTTCAGATTCCGCAGGAAATCCGGGTTCTCACAGAAGATCAGGAAAAGCTCATCATCAGCTATACTTCCGGCCCATACGGGGAAGATTTCGCGGTTCAGAAGGGAAAGGAAACGCTGCATTTCGGCTTTGTCAGTCCCGGACCGGACGGCACAGGAATCTGCCTGAGTAATTTGATGGATCTACGGGAGGCTGCAGAAGAAAGCCTGATCGCGGAAGAAGGCAAGGATTTTGTTTTTCTCGGGGACTGCGGGGAAGAGATTTCCGAAATCCTTCGAAATCACTGCGAAGCGTTGAAAGAGGGTTCCGGTCTTCAGATGAAGGTTTATCTCAGTAAAGACGCGGATGTGATGGCGGCAGTCATGATGCCGCAGACCGGCCTCACCATCGGGTACCGGGACGGCGGCATGAGTGAGATACTGAACGGCTTATACAATCCGGATGAACTTCGGCTGATCGGCATCCGGCGGCTTTCGGATACGGAGGCGCAGGTGATTTTCGAAACTGCGGATGGAGGCCGCACGGAAAAGGTCTTTGATGTTAAGCTGAAAGGTTTTCAGTGAAAATAACGGAGAAAGCACGGAGAGGGGGAGCCATTCGGCTCCCCCTCTCCGTGCTCCGGCGGCTCTTCGTAAATATCCTTTGACTATTCCTGTGACTGAATCTGCCAGGTAATGGTGACGGTGTCCGTCACATCAATATTCTCCGGTTCGACGGAAAAGTCCATAGCGTCTTCCTCGGCGACAGCCATCTTCGCACCTGTAAAGCGGTTCACCGGCTGCACCGAAAAGCTCAGATCACCGAAAGAGTAGTCAATCGAGAGAATCTGAAGAAGCGCGGTTTTAGAAGCTTTCGCGAGAATTTCCGCCTTTTCACGCGCATCCTGAACCGCTTTTTCGAGGAGCTTCTTTTTCGCTTCCTCCGTATCCCGGACCGTATATTCAATGTGAAATTCCGGCTTTCCGGAGAGGCAGGAGATCCGGTAGAGAACCTTCGCCATCAGCTCATCGTCTCGTGAAAACTCCACTTTCATACTGTGGCGGACCGTGTAGCCTTTGAAACGCTGCTTCCAGATCATATCGCTGTCCTGGTAGCCCTCGTACTCGGTACTGACATAGAAATTCAGGGTTTTCAGGGCTTTCTCATCGAAGCCGAGCGCTGTGAGTTCTGTTCTCAGTTCTTCCGTGTGTGCGGTGGATTCCCGGATGACTTTGCTGTAGTCCGGATCGGTGTCCGTCTGCTCAATCCGGATTCGGATCATGTCGGGCGTGAGTGACAGCCGTCCGCGGCCGGTGACTTTCAGAGCGGGTTTCATACTCATTTCCTCACATAAACAGGACTGCGGCGCCTCTTAAAATGCCGACACGCCGAAGCTGTTCACCAGCCCGTCAAGTTTATAGCCGGCGCGGCACAGCGGGCAGTCATGCGAGGAGGTGCTCCGGTAGTCATCAAGATCGTCCCAGGTGTTGAAAATGGAGGCAATCTGGAAGCCCTCGCATTCCTGCAGGCAGGAGAAGATCGCGCAGATGCCGACAGCTTCGCCGCCGTAGTAGCGGATCGCTTCGACGGCAGCCTGTGCCGTGTACCCGGTCGTAACGGAAGCCGCGAGCACCAGGACATGCTTTCCGGTGATCATCGGCGCGATGTTCTCGCGGAAAATCAGCTGTGAACCCGTGGTGTGCTCGGGTGTCACAACATAAACGGTCTGGTGCGCATTGATGGTATTGAAGCCGGCCGCAGAGATATTCGAAGCCATGCAGGCGCCGATCACTTCCGTTCCGTCCAGGCAGAGAATCGAATCGACGACGGTGCTGGATTTAAATTTCCCTGCAAGAAGCGCAGCGGCTTCGCGGGCTTCTGACAGGCGGTGTTTCGTGAAAGTCAGGTCAATGTAGTAGTTGATATGGCTGTGGCTTGTCGCGAAATGCCCGTGCGCCACACGAAGCGGAATGCTGCTGTTTTTAATCGGATAGGTAAAAGTCTGAATGGACATAAGGCTTTCCTCCTGAAATGATAGAATGGTGTGAAAACCGTAGGGTTCTCTTTACCGGTATTTTATCGGATAATCCTCTTTTCGTCAAGATACAATACTGCGCGCCAGGTATGGGCAAAACTCGCCTGTGAGATGTGTGTCCCTCTTCGGCGTAGGTTCCAATACGCCTCAGAAGGACACACATTACCCTCGGCTCGGATGTACCGTATCCTCGGTATCAGCCGTATATCTTCACATTTATATTTACAGCCGACGGAAATTGCGGTATACTTTTTTCTGGCTCATGGTAAGAGCAGAGAAGGGAGCTTGGATGGAACTTTTAGACGGACGGCCGGAGGACTGCAGCACAAGACTGGAAAGAGAAGTCCGGGTTTATGATTTTCTGGACAGTCTCGGCATCAGCTATCAGAGAACCGATCACGAAGCCGCGGGCACGATGGAGGCCTGTCAGGAAATCGACCGTATCCTTCAGATTGTGATCTGCAAAAACCTGTTTCTCTGCAACCGGCAGGCAACGAAGTTTTACCTTTTGATGATGCCGGGCGATAAGGTTTTCAAGACCAAAGAACTTTCAGCGCAGATCAATTCCGCGAGGCTATCCTTCGCGAGTCCCGAAAACATGCTGAAGTATCTTGACATCGAACCGGGCGCCGTCAGCATTATGGGTCTGATGAACGATCATGACCATGCAGTTCAGCTTCTGGTGGATGAGGATGTGCTTCAGGATGAATATCTGGGCTGCCACCCCTGTGTCAACACCTCGAGCTTGAAAATGCGTACTGCAGATGTATTTGAAAAGTTCCTGCCGGCAGTCGGGCATATACCCATGACGGTGCATCTGGTCGGGGCAGAGTGAGAATGATGAGAGAAAAACGTGTAAAACGCCAGCCGATTCAGGCGGTTGTCCTGACAAAAGAAGATAAAAAAGCCTTCAACCGCGAGCTTCTTACGCTGGCGGTGCCGCTTGCGCTGCAGAATCTTCTGGTGGCGCTTGTCGGTGCCTCAGATGCCCTGATGCTCGGACGACTCAATCAGGCTTCAATTGCAGCAGTGTCCCTTGCGAACCAGGTTTCCTTTGTAATGTCGCTTTTCACAAGCTCGGTGATCGGAGCGATCGGCGTGCTGGTCGCGCAGTACATGGGAAAGGGCGATACCGGAAACGCGAAGCGCTTCCTTGCGATGGCGATCCGCTATTCCGTCGGGATTTCATTGGTATTTTTCCTGCTGGCGCTTCTCATACCGGAACACGTGATGGCAGTTTTCACGCAGGATCGGGAGATGATCGAGATTGGCGCGGGGTATCTGCGGATCGTCGGTTTTTCCTATGTCTTTTCCGGAATCGCACAGAGCTACCTGATGATGATGCGGATTCAGGGGCGTGTCAAAATGAGCCTCTGGATTTCGGCAATCACGGTGATTGTTGATATGTCGGCGGACTTCTTCCTGATCTACGGTGTCGGGAAATGGCAGGGCTTCGGGGCAAACGGTTCCGCGTATTCCACAATTGCGGTTGAGTTTCTGGCCATGATGATCTGTATCATCGAGGCGCGGCAGAAAGACCATGTGCATCCGGATATGGAGAGCATGCGTTTCTTCTCGAAAAATTTTGAACGGGACGTCTGGCACGTTGCGCCGGGCATGCTCGCTTCCGCATTGTCCTGGGGACTATCGATGACGGTGCATGCCTTTATCATGGGACATCTTGGCACGGATGTGACAGCAGCCTATTCGGTTACCGGTGTTGCGCAGACGCTGATGCAGGGACTGACGCACGGACTTGCTTCCGGCGCTGGCATCATGCTTGGGAAAATGCTCGGACAGAACCAGTTTGAGCGCGCAAAAGCGTACGGAAAGCGCTTTTTCGGCGTCTCTTTTGTGAACGGACTGATTAATATGGGCCTGATCGCGCTGGTCGGCCCGCTGGTTTATATTTTCTATGCGCTGGAGCCGCAGGCAAAGCAGTACCTGGTGTATATGCTTCTGTATCACCTTCTGTATATGTTTGCTTACGCTTACAACACCGTGTTCACGGTTGGCGTGCTTCCTTCGGGCGGCGATGCGAAATACGATGCCTACAGCGTTTTCATTGCGACCTGGTGCTTCGCGATTCCGCTGTCGATGCTCGGATGCTTCGTTTTCCACTGGCCGGTCATGGTTGTCTACATGGTGATGTGCTGCGACGAAATCGTGAAATTCCCCTTCCTGTATCTGCGCTTCAACACCGACATCTGGCTTAAGAATCTGACACGTGAGGAGATTGTATGAATAACTTTTTTGCCTATATCAACCGCATGAAATATATCAGCCGCTGGGGCCTGATGCAGGGCACCCAGACGGAAAACGACATGGAGCACACGATGCAGGTTGTGCTGCTGTCGCACGCGCTTTCGGCGATTGCGAAAGAGCGGCTCGGACTTGATCCGGATCTGGAGAAAGTGGTCCTGATCGCTGCCTACCACGATGTTTCCGAAGTCATTACGGGCGATCTTGCAACGCCCGTAAAGTACGCGAATCCGCGCATCAAAGAGGCTTTTCACGACATTGAGGATGTAGCCGTGGAGAAACTCCTGTCGATGCTTCCGGAGGATTTAAAGCCCGGTTTTGAGCCTTATCTGCGGCCTGATAAGGACAGCCGCGAGTACCGGATCGTAAAGGCGGCGGACAAGCTCTCTGCCTATCTCAAATGCGTTGAGGAACTGAAATTCGGGAACCGGGAGTTTGCGAGCGCGAAAGAGTCGATCGGAAAGCAGCTTGAGGCACTTTCGAAGGAGCTTCCGGAGCTTCGGATTTTCATGGATGAATTTGCAGGTTCCTTCGAACTGACACTGGATGAACTTGCTGAGTGAGGCGGGAACATATGAGCTTTTTGATTGACAGGGCAAAAGAACTTCGCGCCGCGACAGCCGTACACTACAACTGCGCGCAGTCGGTGGTGCTGCCTTTTTCGGAGGCATTCGGGATCCCGTCAGATATGGCAATGAAATTCGCGGCGGGTTTCGGAGGCGGCATGAAGCGCGGCGGGATCTGCGGCGCGGTCACGGGATCCGTGATGGCGCTTGGCTTTTTCGGTGTCGATGATCCCAGAAACCTCGGCCGTTTTTATCGGAAAATCCAGGAGAACCATGAAGGATTTCTGGAGTGCCGTGACCTTCTTCGGATCAATATGGAAAAGGGCCTGGAGAAGAAACCGCACTGCGATGCGTTGGTATACGAGGCAATCGCCGGTGTGGAAGAACTGGTCCGGGAACTGCGGGAGGAAAAGCTTCAGCCGATCCTCTCGGAATTTGTCGAAGGAAGTACCCGAACGCTCGGGGAGAATCTGAGCGGTATCTACCTTCACGGTTCGGCCGCGATGGGCTGTTTCGATCCGGCGCGTTCAGACATCGACCTGATTCTTACTGTCCGTAAAGAGCCTTCGGATGAAGAGAAAAAAGCATTTTTGCAGATGCTTTTAGCCCTTCAGGAAGCCATGCCCGGGGCTCAGAATCACGACGGCTTTGAGCTTTCGATCGTGACGGAAGAGGCTTCCCGGCATTTTGAACACCCGACGCCTTTTGTGCTGCATTTTTCCGCCGGACATCTTCACCGGGTGCTGGAGGATATGGACCGGTATATTGCGGAAATGAAGGGCACTGATCCGGACCTTGCCGCGCATTTCATGGTGATCCGGGCACGCGGAAAGTGCCTGTACGGTCCCGAAATCGCGGAAATGTTCGGGGAAGTGCCGGAAGAAGCATATCTTGACAGCATTCTGATGGATGTTTCGGAAGCCGAGGAGGATGTACTCGAAAACCCGGTCTATGTGATCCTGAATCTCTGCCGGGTGCTGGCATTTATCCGGGACCGGAAAGTGCTGTCCAAGCGGGAAGGCGGTGAGTGGGCGCTCAAAAATCTCCCGGAGGAGCTTCGCAAAACAGCCCGGGAGGCGCTTTTCTGCTATTTCAGCGGCAGGGCTTTTGACGCGCCGGAAGAAAAGCGGGAGGAACTCCTGCTTTTCGCAGCACGGGTGCTCGAAATGATCCGTGACGAAAAAGAATCTATTGGTAAATAACAATATATGGAGGTTTATCATGTCTGAAGAAAAATGGATCTGCTCCAGCTGTAAGGCTGAAAATACCGGTTCGGGAAAGTTCTGCCTGACCTGCGGCGCGCCGCGTTTCGGAAATTTCATGGGAATGTTTCAGGAAGAGCCGGAGGAAAACCTGAGTTTTTCGGAACTCCGGAAAAAACGTGATCCGCATGGGCCGCTTCGGTCCGTAAGCTACAGCTTCTGGGCGAACGGGATGATGATGAACAGCCATGAGGAGAGCGAAGTGACCTTAAGCCGACTTTCCGACCAGGAAGCGGCGCTTCTGATCCGAAATGAATCCGGCATGACGGACGGCGCGAAGGATGTTTATCAGCTGCCGCTTTCGGTTCTGACCGAGATTGGAGAAATTGCGGAGCGCGAGAACATGTCTGCCTGGTCCAGGCTGAAATACAAACCGGACCCGCGCTTCATGCCGACGGATTATTCTTCTTCCGCGCACCTCTCGCTGACATACGAGAACTTTGACCCGCAGAATCCGCTGCAGGAGCGTTTCAGCATCAATATCAAGGCAGTGCCGCAGGAAGGAAGAGAAGTGATCACGGATATCGTTCACCGGATGCGGGATGCTGCGGAAGGAGAAGAACCGGTCTCTCATGAAGTGATTCATCCGAAAAACGGCGGAATTCAAGGGTTTTTTAATATGATGCCGTACACGCCGAATCAGAATACCGGCGACGCTGTCCCGACACAGGAGAAAGATTCGAAGCCTGTCTTAACAGAGGACGGCAGATGGATCTGCCCCGACTGCGGGGAGAAGAATGGAGGAAAATTCTGCAGCGGCTGTGGTAGGAGGAAGCCCGGCGTATGACTGAGAGAGCGAAAGGACTTCTGTGGAATCTTCTTCTGTATGCAGCGGCTTTTGCGGCCGGCGCCGTCCCGTTTTTCCTGATTGAAAATATACTTTTCGCGGAAGCCGCGTTTACCGTGACGGCGACGCTTCTGATATTTGCCGTCACCTGCTTTTACCCGGACACCTCGCTCTATGATCCGTACTGGAGCGTCGCGCCGCCGGTAATGCTGTTTCTTGCGATGCTGAAGTACAGCCTGTGGAATCCGAACAGTGTGATGATGCTTTTTGCAGTCTGCGTCTGGTCGCTTCGGCTGACCGGAAACTGGTACTATACTTACCGCGGGCTCGGGCACGAGGACTGGCGCTACCGCCAGTACCGCGAAAAGCTCGGAAAGTTCGGCTTTTTCCTGATCAACCTCATCGGGCTGCAGATGGTTCCGACGATTGTTGTGTATGCGGGGCTTATCGGGGCATTTTTCGTGCTTCAGGCGCCGGAATTCCGTGCGCTGACCCTTGTCGGATACATAGTGATGCTTGCAGCTGTCGGGCTGGAGTTTCTGTCCGACCATGCGATTCACAACTTCCTTCTTGCGCATCCGGGCGAACGCCGAAGCTGCGACGTGTCGGTCTGGCGTTATTCGCGCCACCCCAACTACCTCGGGGAAATGAGCTTCTGGACCGGGATTTTCCTTGTCTATGCAGCGCTGTACCCCGAAAAATGGTACTGTGGGCTTGGGTTTCTTCTGATTATCGCGCTATTCCTGCTGGTGTCGATCCCGATGATGGAGAAGCACAACCTGGAGCGGCGTGAAGATTATGAGGAATACTGTCAGCGGACTTCAAAGCTCCTGCTCCTCCCGCAGCGGACAGGCAGAAAGGAATAGTTATGAGCGGACTTCAGAATGAGCCGGAGCCAGTCATCCGCGAATCCGAACTGACCGAAGACCTGCTTTTGCAGCTGATCCGCTTTTCGGAAGACTGGGCAGCGGAACAGAGCTGCCACGGCTACCGGAAAAATGAGCGATCGGATATCGAAGGCGAACGGATTTTCACGGCTTTTCTTGGGAAAGAAATGGTTGGATATCTCTTCGGGCATATGGAACGAGCGAAGAATTCAAGTTCCATCATGCCGGATCGGACGCCGTATTTCGAGGTGGAAGAGCTTTATGTGCGGCCCGAATACCGTTCCCGCGGAATCGGCGGGAAGCTTTACGAAGCCGCGAAGGAAGTTGTTTCGTCGGAGGGTGCGGCGCAGTTTATTATGCTGAGCACGGCGACGAAAAACTGGAAGGCGATCCTGCATTTCTATCTCGAGGAGCTCGGCATGGAATTCTGGAGTGCACGGCTGTTCCAGAAACTTTGAAGAAGCTGAGAAAGGCCCGTAAAACAGGCAGAAAGCAGGGGAATGTATCTTCGTAACCAGGAAATCACAATCCGAAACGCCGCTTCAAAGGATGCGGAAATTCTCGCAGGATGGTGGAATAATGGGGCTGTCATGGCGCACGCGGGCTTCCCGCTTGGACTCGGTACCACTGCGGAGAAAATTGCGGATATGATCCGGCCGGACAACGATTTTTACCGCAGGCGCCTGATTCTTACAGTCAGCGATAAACCGGTCGGCGAGATGAGTTATACGCTTTTCGGCGAGTATGACGATCCCGAAAAAAGACCGGCGGAATTCACCATAGCTTCCCTGTTTCCCGGAGAAGACCGCGGAAAGCTCACAGCTTCACTCGGGATCAAGATCTGCGAAACAGCGTATCAGGAGCAGGGGATCGGGCGGCGTGCGCTGTCGATGCTGATCCGGGAGCTGTTCCGAAGAGGCTGTGAGCGGATTGTTCTCGACACGAATCTTCAGAACACCCGCGCGCAGCATGTCTATGAAAAGCTGGGCTTTGTAAAGCAGGGAATCCGGATTGATTCCTGGCGCGACCAGCTCGGGAATCTGCAGTCGGCGGTGGATTACGCGATGACGGAAGCGGATTTTATTGATTTCTCGGGAGAATCCGAGGAACATCCGACCTGGTCCTGGCGTGCCTGTACAGGCGATGATCTCACGCGTGTCTGGGATATGAACATTGCGGATCATCCGGGCAGCGATGAATGGGCCCGGTACCGTGTCCAGGCCTTCTACCATGAAGAAAAGCAGATGGCAAAGACCTATCTTGCGCTCCGGAACGGAAAGCCCGTCGGCGAAGGAACGCTTCTGTTCTCGCCTGACTGCAGGGCGGTCCGCGGACGAGAGGCACTTGCAGACGGAGCATATTCGGTCAACGTGAACGGGCTTCGGATCCGGAAAGAATACGAAGGTCAGGGATATACTTCCCGCCTGATGAAGGTGATGGAAGAGGACGCCGCAAGACTCGGCTTCAGGATGATTACAATCGGCGTCGATGCTAAAATTACGAGAAACCTCGCAATTTATCTGCACTGGGGATACTGCGGCTATGTGATGTGGGCCTGGGATGACGGAGACCTGATCCTGTACTACGGCAAACCGCTGGTGTGAACCGTTGGGGACAGGTTTATCGGTATAAAATCGGTACGATGGGACACTCCTGTCCTGAAGGAGGAGAAGCGATGATTCAGACACAGTGGTATAAGGATGGGGTGTTTTACCAGATCTGGCCCAGAAGTTTCAAGGATGGAAACGGCGACGGCATGGGGGATCTGTGGGGCGTCATCGAGAAGCTGGACTATATCAAAAGCCTGAACGTTGATGGCATCTGGTTCTCGCCGCTGTACTGTTCACCGGGCGTCGACTGCGGCTATGATATCTCGGACTATATGGACATTGCGCCGGAATTCGGCGGGATGGAGGCATTTCAGAAGCTGCTGTCGGAGGCACATGCGCGGGACCTGCGCGTCATCATGGACCTTGTTGTGAACCACACTTCGGACGAGCACGAATGGTTTCAGAAATCCCGGCAGCGAATCGATCCATATACTGATTACTATATCTGGCGAAAGAAAAAACCGAACGGGAAGCTTCCGAATAACTGGTCTTCGATGTTTGAGGGCGGCTCAGCCTGGTATTTCGACGAAGTGCGGCAGGAATACTACCTGCATCTTTTTGCGATCAAACAGCCGGACCTCAACATGGATAACCCCCTCGTTCGGGAGGAAGTCAAAAAGATCCTGAAATACTGGCTTGACATGGGCGTTGACGGATTCCGTGAGGACGTCATCACCTTCATCAGCAAGGCAGAGGGCCTGCCGAATGACATCCCGGTGCCGGGTTTTTCAGGCATTTTAAAATACAACCACGGTCCGCATATCCACGAATATCTGCAGGAATTCCGCGAAGACGTGCTGCAGCACTATGACTGCATGACGCTGGCGGAGGCGCCTCTGGTCACGCCGAAGCGGGCGATGGAATACATTTCGGAGCTCGACCCGAAGCACCACGATATCGATATGATGATCCAGTTCCAGTGCATGTGCGCGGACTGCCTCTTCTCGGACTATGTGCCGATGAAGTTCTCGCTGCGGCACCTGAAGCGGTCATTCCGGAAATGGCAGGTGAAGCTGCACGGAAAAGCCTGGAACATGCTGTACCTCGAAAACCACGACCATCCGCGCGTGATTTCCCGCTATGGCTCCGAGAAATTCCGCACCGAGTCCGGAAAATCGCTTGCCGTATCCTACCTGTTCCAGCAGGGCACGCCCTTTATCTACCAGGGACAGGAAATCGGCATGACAAACTGGTACCCAAAGAGCATTTCAATGTACGAGGATGTCCAGACCCTGAACCAGCATCTCTCGGACCCGGAGGATAAGCGCCTCGCACTGTATCACCGCGCCTCGCGGGATTCTGCCCGTACGCCGGTGCAGTGGACAGCCGGAGAGCATGCCGGCTTCTCGCCGAAGGAGCCCTGGCTGTATGTCAACGAAAACTACTGCGAGATCAACGTGGAGGCGGAAGAACAGGATCCGGACTCGCTGTTAAATTTCTATCGGAAAGCGGTGGCACTCCGGAAGTCGCTGAAGGTAGTCCGGTATGGGAAGTACCGGGAATATTTCAAACGCTCGCAGAAAGTCTATGCTTACGAGCGTTACACCGACAGCGGCGAATACGGGAAGCTCTTTGTTGTCTGCTCTTATTCGGAGCAGCCGCTTCAGTTTACCGCGCCGAAGGGGTGGAAGCTTTCGGAGGCAGAGCCGGTGCTGCTGTCGCTTCCGGATCGGGACTGCGACGGACTGAACTCCGAATCCTTCACCCTGAAGCCCTATGAGGCGAGAGTATATTATCGCTCCGTATCATCCTGAACACTGAAGTTTTTGTGTCATGTCGAGCGAGCCGCAGGCGAGCCGAGATATTCCATCAGAGTTTCGACGAAGCAATGGAATCCTTCGGCTGCGTTCGGGATGACTCTGCAAAAAATAACATGAGGAGAAAAAGCTATGAACCCTGCTCCCATTCAGCGCGTGAGTCCGGAAAGCGCCGGATTCAAGTCAGAGGACGTCGCGGAATGCATCCGCGCGATTCAGCACAAAAACACCCACATGCACAGTTTTATTGCCGCAAGGGACGGAAAAATCTTCGCGGAATGCTACTGGGATCCCTTTTCCAGAGAACTGGTGCACAGCAATCATTCGCTCGGAAAAAGCTATACCTGCACAGCGATCCTGTTTTTGATCCAGGACGGCCTTTTATCCGAGGAGGACCTGATTGTCGATCTGTTCCGGGAGGACATCGAAGCCCGCGGCATCACACCGGACGAGAACATGAAAAAAATGCGGCTACGGGACGTGATGGCGATGGCAACCGGCATGGAACGGATGCCGATGATCGCGGACGACTGGATCGGAAACTTCCTTTCGGCTCCGGTGAAATATGAGCCGGGCACGCGTTTCTACTACAACACGGCCGGATCCTGCATGCTGGGCGCGATCGTGAAGAAGGTCAGCGGCAAGGATCTCAAGGAATTCCTGACGGAGCGCCTTTTTACGAAGATCGGGATCGATCCGCAGCGTTTCGTCTGGCTGAAATTCCCGGACGGCTATGACGCTGAGCCGGGCACCTTTTCCTGCACGGAGGACAACCTGCGGCTTGCAATGCTCTATACAAATCTCGGGAAATGGAACGGGGAGCAGATCCTGGACAGCGACCTTGTCCGCCGGGCACTATCGGTACAGACTGAAAACGCGGACAATCCGGATCACCTGGACTGGAGATCCGGCTACGGCTATCAGCTCTGGGCCTGCAGCTTCAAGGGCGCCTACCGAATTGACGGCGGACAGGCGCAGTACGGCATTATCTGGCCGGAAAAGGGGCTGACCGTCGCAATCCACGAGGGCGGCATCCTTCCGGACGGCCTGCAGGATACGCTGGATGTCGTTTTCCGGTATCTCTTTGACAAAGTGTCGGACGAAGCGTTTCCGGAGGATCCCGAAGCCCGGATGGCACTCCTGCGCCTGTGCCAGGAGACCCGCTATCCAGACGATCCGGCCAATGAAACTGCCCTGAAGCACGGTTTTTCCTGTGAATACACCGTGACAGCGGGCGAGCTGGACCCCTGGATCAGCCTTTCGCCCTCAAACACCGGTGATTTCTTCCGCCCCTACCGGGACAACCCCTTTGATGTTTCCTCCTTCCGGCTTACGGTCGCGCCAGACGGAATCCTTCTGGAGCTTTCGGAGACTTCTTCGATTTACGCCCGCTTTGACGGAAAACTTCAGCGGGAGATTACGGAAACGCCCTTCAAGGCGCTCGGAAACTATGCGGCAAGCGCGCGTTTTATTGATGAAGCGCATCTGCAGATCCATATCCACTGGCTGAACGGCTGGTTTGAGACGCTTCTCGATTTTGCGCCTGAAGGAGACCGGATGCAGATCGGCATTCACAAGACCCGCCTCGACACCCGGGCGAATTATATCGAGGGATACGCGGAGGCAGTGCAGAAGAAGCCATGAAGGAACTTCTCATCCTGCAGCTGACGATCTTTATCCTGCTTGCTGTGGGATTCCTGGTAAAGAAAATCAAAATCGTGGGCGGTGAGGGGCAGAAGAATATCACGGATCTCGTGATTTATGTGATCCTTCCCTGCAATATCGTGACGAGTTTTTTGAACGGCATGACGAAGAACACGCTCCGCGACTGCCTTGCGATCCTGCTGATCTCGATCGGTATCCAGATCTTCGGCGTCGTATTCGGAAAGCTTTTTTACCGGAAGAAAGAGGAAAACCGCAGGAAAAGCCTGGAATACGGCATTATCTGTTCCAATGCGGGCTTCCTCGGCAACCCGATTGCGGAGGGTGTGTTCGGCGCGACGGGCCTGATGTATGCAAGCGTTTACCTGATTCCGCAGCGAATTATGATGTGGTCGGAGGGACTTGCGATCTTTTCCGGTGAGAAGGACCGCAAGGGAACGCTTCTGAAAGTTGTGACGCATCCCTGTGTCATAGCCTGTGCGATCGGGATTGTACTGATGCTGACGGGGGTGGAGCTTCCGGCGCCTGTTTTGACGCCGCTTCAGACAATCGGCCGCTGCAATACGGCGCTTTCGATGTTTGTGATTGGGATGATTCTCGCGGACATCGATTTTCGGACCATGATTGATAAAGACGTCGTGATGTATACAGTGATCCGGCTTGTCCTGATTCCGCTTCTTGTTTTCGGCGTCTGCCTGCTGCTCCCCATAAGTCCGACCGTGCGCGGCGTCAGCGTGCTTCTTGCCGCGATGCCCGCCGGCGCCACGACCAGCATGCTTGCGCTGAAATATAAGCGCGATCCGGAATTTGCAACAAAGCTTGTCGTTTTTTCCACGCTCTGTTCTATCCCGGCGATCATGATCTGGAGCATGATCCTGAAGTAAGTCTTGGAACTCGCCTGCGGGACCGCGGTTCCCCCTCGGTGACGGTTCCAGGTCACCTCGGAAGAACCGCGGTGACCCTTGGCTCGGATGTATCGCGGCCGCGGTCTTGGAACTCGCCTGCTGGACCGCAGTTCCCCCTCGGTGACGGTTCCGGGTCACCTCGGAAGAACTGCGGTGACCCTCGGCTCGGATGTATCACGGCCGCGGTCTTGGAACTCGCCTGCTGGACCGCAGTTCCCCCTCGGTGACGGTTCCAGGTCACCTCGGAAGAACTGCGGTGACCCTCGGCTCGGATGTATCGCGGCCGCAGTCTTGGAACTCGTCCGCGGGTTCTTATCGGATATCGTAGACGCTGCGTACCCGCAGGCCTTCCGGGCTGCCTGCGAGCATCTTCACCCGTTTCTCTCCCGGATCCATGTCGAAGTAGTTATCGGACAGAAGCAGTGTCTCGTCTGCATTCCGGATTTCAACGGATTTTGCATATGCATCCGCTGTTACAATGATTTCATCCCCTTCGACCCGGAGCGAAAGCTTCGGGTTTTTGTAACGGAAATGCTTCGGCATGGAGAAGATGACGCTGCCGGAACCGATCGGAGTCCCGTCTTCCGTGAATCCCTCAAAGCTCACATAATCCTCATAAAGGTCCGCTTCCGGAAGTGCGATCTGCTCGGCATAGACAGCCGAGAGCGCCGGAACCTGAAGGTGCTGTATGCCGCTCTTTTTCACTTCTCCCAAAGCATTCCGGAGGCTCCAGCGCACTTCCGCAAAGATTTCCTCCATGGTTTCGTTACTGATATTGAAACGGATCGATTTACGGACCTCATAGGGCTCTGCGTTGACATTTGGGTCCTGCGTCATCAGGCCTTCTTCCTCGCAGGAGAGCAGTACCGGTGCGAAGAAGCGTTTTGCGTAGTAATGCGCGGCTTTCCAGCGCCCCGTGTAGTCAATCGAAGCCCAGGAAGCGACCGGCCAGCAGTCATTGAGCTGCCAGATCACGGCGCCCATGCAGCGGCCGCGGTTCCTTCGGAAATGCTCAACGCCGTATTTCAGCGCTTCCGCCTGCAGAAGCTGCGAAGCGTAGAGCAGTGTCTCGAACTTTGTCGGATAGAGGAAGGTCTGAGACAGATAGTTCATGATCTTGCCGTTTGCCGCGTTGTTCCGCTGGTGCTTCTCCATGACATAGGAGAAAATGTTCCGGTCTTCGGGCTCGGTGAAGGTCTCGATCGTTTTCATCGAGGGGAAGGACTGGAAACCGAACTCCGAGAGGTAGCGGAAATAGTACTTCCGGTAGTCGGTGAAGGGCACATTTGCATGCCAGACTGCCCAGTAATGTACATCGCCGCGGTTATAGTCATTGGGATCGTCGAAATTCCCGCCCGATGAGGGACTGGCCGGCCAGTAGAAGGTATTCGGGTCATATTCCCGCACGAGCTTCGGGATCAGGTATTCGTACATCTTGACATAATCCGTTTTGTCGCCTGGGCGCGTGACCCACATACCCTGATCGGTGAACATTTCCATCTCGTTGTTGCCGCACCAGAGTGCAAGCGATGCGTGATGCCGCAGCCGCTTCACGTTGTCGATGATCTCTGCCGTGATATTCTCCTCGAATTCCGGTGTGAAGCGGTAGTGTGCGCAGGCGAACATGAAGTCCTCCCAGACCAGGAGACCGTATTCGTCACAGGCATCGTAGAAATCGTCGGAAGGGTAGTGCCCTCCGCCCCAGACGCGGATCGTATTGAAATGCGCGTCTTTGCACTGCCTGAGCAGGTTAAAAGTGCGCTTCCGCGTGATCCTCGCGAGAATGTTATCCTCCGGAATATAGTCCTCGCCCATTGCGAAAACCTGCACGCCGTTCACTTCGTGTGCGAAACTCTCGCCCCATTCGTCCTTCTCGATCCGGACCGTCAGCGTCCGAAGGCCGATCTTTTTCTCCCAGGTATCGATGACTGCACCGTTTCTCAGAAGTGCCATCTTCACCGTATAGAGCGGCTGGTCTCCAAATCCGTTCGGCCACCAGAGCAGGGGATTTTCGATTGTAATCTCTGTCGGCGCGCCGGTATACACATGCGAATTGCCCTTAGGATCTGCGACGGTGATGTCATAAGAGAGCGCGGTATCCGTACCGAAGAAAGGCCGGATGAGTCCGAGATCATCGAGGCTCGGTTCCAGCTGCAGCCGTACCTTTCCGTCTTCATGCTTCTGTGTGATATACAGGCTGTCAATCATGACGGGATCGGAACCCAGAAGCGTGACCGGACGCCAGATGCCGGCATCGGGAAGCCGCGGACCCCAGTCCCAGCCGAACATGCAGTGGGCTTTTCTTAAGAGCGGGAAGCCGCGCATACATTCCGCAGAGCCTTCCTCGGGCGTCTTTTCATAGGCTTCCCGGATGAATTTCGTCGGCGAATACAGGACAACCCGGAGTGTGTTCTGATCTTCCCGGAGCAGATCCTTCACTTCGAACCGAAAGGTCCGGTGCATGTTTTCGACGTGCGAGAGCAAAAGTCCGTTCAGGAAAACATCTGCGACTGTATCGATGCCCTGAAATTCGAGGACAATCCGTTCGGACCTGAAAAGCGCAGGCTGCGGCGTAAAAACCGTTTCATATACAAAATCCTGCTCCATCAGCTGAAGCGCTTTCATCTCGTTGTCCTGCCAGTAGGGATCCTCCATTTTCCCATTCAAAAGATAATCATTGTAAACCGAGCCCGGCACCACAGCGGGGATCGGATCCGGATCATCTGTACTGTGCATGACCCAGTTTTCATGTAAAGTCTGTCGAATCATTTCATCCCTCCGTCCAAGGTGTTTCTTTATCATCAGAGTATCTGAAAAAGGGCCCGGTGTCAAGTAAAATATCCCGCTGAACAATTCCGATTCCGCTTGCATAATCGGGAGTTTTTCTGTAGAATAGGAGCATAGAGACAAGCTTTATCAGGAGGAAGAGTATGAAATACCAGAAACTGTTTACCCCCGTTACGGTGGGCAGCATTACCCTGAAAAACCGCTTTGCCATGGCGCCGATGGGACCTCTCGGACTTTCGGATCCGGAGGGCGGCTGGAACCAGCGCGGTATCGACTATTATGTGGAGCGCGCGAAGGGCGGCACCGGGCTCATTATCACCGGCGTCACTTTCTCCGACCAGCAGGTGGAGCCGCAGAACCAGGCGATCATCCCGGTTTCGACCTACAATTCCGTACATTTTACCCGCACCTCAAAGGAAATGACCGAGCGCGTGCATGCTTACGGGGCAAAGATTTTCCTGCAGATGTCCGCAGGCTTCGGACGCGTGACGATCCCCACAAACCTCGGCGAATTCCCGCCGGTCGCGCCTTCTGCGATTCCGCACCGCTGGCTCGACAAAATGTGCCGCGAGATCACAAAAGACGAGATTCGTGCAATTGTGAAATCCATGGGTGACGGCGCATACAACGCTTTCCGCGCGGGCTTCGACGGCATACAGATCCATGCGGTTCACGAAGGCTATCTCATGGACCAGTTCGCGATCTCCATGTTCAACCTCCGCACCGACGAATACGGCGGATCGCTTGAAAACCGGCTCCGTTTCGCGAAAGAAGTTCTGGATGAGATCAAATCCCGCTGCGGCAAAGATTTCCCCGTGACACTCCGCTTCAGCCTGAAATCCATGATCAAGGACTGGAGAGTCGGCGCGCTTCCCGGAGAAGAATTCGAAGAGAAGGGCCGTGATATCGAGGAAGGCCTCGAAGCTGCGAAACTGCTGGCGAAATACGGTTACGATGCTTTGGATACGGACGTCGGAACCTACGATGCCTGGTGGTGGAATCATCCGCCGATGTACCAGGAAAAGGGCCTGTACCGCAAATACTGCAAGATGGTCAGGGAAGTCGTCGACGTGCCGGTCTTCTGTGCGGGCCGTATGGACAATCCGGATATGGCGCTCCAGGCAATTGAAGACGGTGTCTGCGATGTGATCGATCTCGGACGGCCGCTTCTTGCGGACCCGGATTATGTCAATAAGCTCCGTTCCGGGCGTACGCTCGAAATCCGCCCCTGCATCAGCTGCCACGAAGGCTGCATGGGCCGGATTGCAGAATTCTCGCTGATCAACTGCGCGGTCAATCCGCAGGCGGCACGGGAACGCTTTACGCGTTATGAGCCGGTGCTTCAGAAGAAGCGGGTGCTGATTATCGGCGGCGGTGTTGCTGGCTGTGAAGCCGCACGGGTGCTTGCGATCCGCGGTCACGAGCCGGTACTCTATGAAAAGAGCAGTCAGCTCGGCGGCAACCTGATCCCGGGCGGACAGCCGGACTTCAAGGAAGACGATCTCGCGCTCGCAGCCTGGTACGCCAATGAGATGAACCGCCTTGGCGTGGAGGTGCATCTTTCGACCGCAGTCGATGCGGAATTCATCAGAAGCAGCGGATTTGACGCCGTCATCATGGCAACCGGTTCCGCTCCGAAACGTTTCTCTCTCGGAGACGACGACAAAGTCTATACGGCGGCGGAAGTCCTGCTTCGCGAGAAAGATCCGGGTGATACAACCGTTGTCATCGGCGGCGGCCTTGTCGGCTGCGAACTTGCCCTGGACCTTGCCCGGAAAGGCAAAAAAGTTACGATTGTCGAGGCGCTTCCGAAGCTCATGGCCGTAAACGGCCCCCTGTGCCACTCAAACAAGGACATGCTCGAGGCTCTGATCCCCTATAACGGAATCGACACGGTCTGCGGCGCAAAGGTGACGGGATACAGAGACGGCGCGCTCTTTTATGAGCTTTCCGACGGAACTGCAGCGGAGCTTGCCTGTGACAGCGTGATCCTCGCGGTCGGCTACAAAGAGGAAAACAGCCTTTACCACGATGTGGAATTCGACGTTCCCGAGATTTATCTTCTGGGCGACGCAAAGAAGGTCAACAACATCATGTACGCAATCTGGGATGCCTTCGAAGTGGCAAACCACATTTGAGGAACATCCTGATTCAAGCAACACGAAGCGGCTCCCGATAACAGGGGGCCGCTTTCTCAAAAGAGAACCCTTAACACTCTGTTCATAAAAAAGTACTGGAATTCTTACCTGTTTCGCGGTAAAATAATAAAAACGACTGAATCTGTCACATTCTTATTCGAATACGGAGGAAATACCATGCTTCAGAATGCGAAACCCGTAACACCCGATATGATCAATGCATTTCGGAAAAGATATGAAGAAGACAACTTTGCGAAAACCCTGACCGCGGCTGCTTCCGGCGCGGACTTTGCCACGATTTCCTATGATCCTGTGGCAGCGGCAAAGCTGCAGCGGACTTTCTCGATCGAACTGAAAACGACCGGTATCACCAACCAGAAGGCAAGCGGACGCTGCTGGCTGTTCGCTTCGATGAACCTGATGCGTGAAGCCGTCATCAAGAAGTGCAATCTGGAGAAGTTTGAACTTTCCGGCAACTATTTTGCGTTCTGGGATAAGTTTGAGAAGATCAATTTCTTCCTTGAATCCGTGATTGATGCGGCGGATCTTCCGGTCGGAGACCGGACGCTTGACTGGATCCTTGCGGGCATCGGCGACGGCGGGCAGTGGGACATGATGGTCAGCGTGATCAAGAAATACGGTATCGTCCCGAAGAGCATTATGCCCGAGACCTTCCAGTCTGAAGGAACCCGTTATTTCATGCATTACATCAACATGCATCTCAGAAAGGACGCGATCGAACTTCGGAAGATGATCGCCGAGGGAAAAAATCCGGCCGCAAGGAAGGAAGAGATGCTTTCCGACTATTTCCGGGCACTCTGCATCAGTTTCGGCGAACCGCCGGTCGAGTTTGACTTCGAATACCGTGATAAGGATAACGAATACCATGCGGATTATCATCTGACCCCGCTGAGCTTCTACGAGAAGTATGTCGGTATTGACCTCTCGGATTACGTGAGCGTCATCAATGCGCCGACCGCGGACAAGCCTTTCTATAAGACTTACACAGTCAAGTATCTCGGCAATGTAATCGGCGGCGGCATCCGTTACCTGAACCTCCCGATCGAGGAACTGAAGGCGCTCACGATTCAGCAGATGAAGGACGGCGAGCTTGTGTGGTTCGGCTCGGACTGCGGCAAATTCGGCGACCGGAAGGGCGGTATCTGGGATCCGGATTCGTTCCGGATCGGAGAAATTCTGGGCATGGATTTCAGTCTCAGCAAGGAAGAGCGCCTCGACTACCGGGACAGCGCGATGAATCATGCAATGGTTCTGTGCGGTGTCAATCTGGACGAAAACGGAAAGCCGAACCGCTGGAAGATCGAGAACAGCTGGGGTGAGGATGCAGGCGAAAAGGGTTACTATGTGGCTTCCGATGCCTGGTTTGATCTTCTGACCTATCAGGTCATCATCAATAAGAAATATCTGAAAGAAGAGTGGCTTAAGGCGCTTTCGGAGGCGCCGATCGAGCTGGAGCCCTGGGATCCCATGGGAACGCTGGCTTAAGACAGCGTTTCTTGAGATATACCGGCGGAGGAAAATACTTAGTGACACCGGAACAGAAACGGAAAAGACGCAATACCATCATCAATGCCATCGTTCTCTTCGTAACGATCGGACTGACTTCCTGGGTGCTTCTGAAAGATCAGGATCTTCCTGCAATCTTTCGGGAGCTTCTTGAAGTACGCCCGATTTACCTTGTGGGCGGCGCTGCACTGGTGATTCTTTTTGCCTGCGGCGAGTCCGTCATCATCAAAATTCTCTTCAATGCGGCCAACGTCAGGGTGCCGCTCCGCCATTGTATCCAGTTTTCCTTCATCGGCTTTTTCTACAGTATGATCACACCGTCCGCGACCGGCGGACAGCCGATGCAGATTTATTATATGCGGCGGCGCGGCATCCGCATCGGGACCGCATCGGTTGTCCTGATGCTGGTCACAATCCAGTACAAGTCAGTGCTGATTGTTTCGGGACTGGTGCTCGCGATTTTCTGTCGTTCCTTTATGGAGTCGCTGGATCCGGCAGTCCGTGTGTTCTTTACACTCGGAATGCTCCTGAATGTTGTCTTTGTCTGCGGACTTGCGGTTTTGGCTTTCATGCCGAAATTTGCCCACAGACTGGTGAAATGGCTATTCTCAAAGCTCTCCAAAATCCGTTTTCTGCGCCTGACGGAAGAACGTCTGCAGCGCGTGGAGAATTCGATGGATGTTTATCAGGAGGCATCCGGCCTGATCCGCGGCCACAGGAAGACAATCGCCTTTACACAGATCCTGACCTTTGTGCAGCGCTATGCGCTGTTTGCGCTGACCTGGCTTGTATATCTGAGCCTTGATCTTCGGGGGGCGCATTTTGTTCCGACGATCGGCCGGCAGGCAATCGTTTCGATCGCCTCCGACATGCTCCCGACCCCGGGCGGCCTGGGTTTCAACGAATTTGTCTACATGCGGATCTTCACGCCGGTATTCGGCGACGAACTGATGACGACGGTTTCTTTGACCTTGAGCCGGGGCTTCAGCTATTATTTCCTGGTGATTCTGAGCGGTGTTGTGACCCTGGGCGTGCATATTACGATGACGGTGCAGAGCCACAGGAGAAAGTGCAGAGAGGAGCAGCAGGCAGAGTAAGAGGGACAGCCCGTGTACTACCCTGTCCCCCTGACTCATTTTTAATGTAATCATTCCCGATTTTTCCTGTCTTATAGGGTGTAAGGGGAATTCCCCGGAGGGAGGCATTTTGTGGAAGACAGCAGGATCATTGAACTCTACTGGCAGAGAAATCCGAACGCGATTGCAGAAACAGAACAAAAATACGGTGCGTACTGCTTCCGTGTTGCGGACAATATCTTAAAAAGCCGCGAGGATTCGGAGGAATGCGTCAACGACACCTGGCTTCGCGCATGGAACGTGATCCCTCCGAAGCGCCCCGAAGTGCTTCAGATGTTTCTGGCGAAGATCACCCGCAGCATTGCTTTCAACCGCTTCGAGGCCCGGACGGCCGGAAAGCGCGGCGGAGGCGAAACAGCGCTCGTGCTGGAGGAGCTTTCGGAATGCATCGCAGGTAGTTCGGATGTGGAGCGTGAAATCGAAGAGCGGGAGCTTTCGGAATGCATCCGCCTCTTTGTGCGGTCGCTTCCGGAGCGGGAAGGAAATGTGTTTGTGCGCCGCTGCTTTTTCAATGAAACCATCGAAGAGATCGGAAAAAGATACGGGCTTACGAAGAACCATACCGCAGTGATCTTAAGCCGGACGCGGAAGAAGCTGAGAACACATCTGATGAAGGAGGGATATATCAGTGAAATGCAGTGAACTCTATCAAAGCTTCGGCGCAGTCGATGACGATATTCTGGTGCGGAGTGAAACAGCCGCGTACGGCCCCAAAAAGCCTGTTTTTACCGTCCTGGCGGCGGCGGCCGGAGTCATTCTTGCTGCGGGGGCCGTCTTCGCCGGAATCCGGCTTTTCGGGCCGGATAGGGCATCCGCTCAGAAACCGGCCGTATCTTCCGGCGCCGCGAGAACGGAGGATGGCGTGAGCCTTCCGGCGATGGAAGTTTCTCTGGATAAAGACGGGAACGGGGAAACGGACATGATCGGATTTTTTATCTATCAGGGCAGAGTCTATTCTCAGTATGATTGGGTTTCGGGCGATGCGGACATCATCGGGGAACATCTCGGAACCGCGGCGGGCCTGATCGACGAATGGACGCCGAAGGACGGCTATGTGGAGCTTGCCGGATCTGTGCAGGGCGATTTCTATGCCGTCAAAGGCTATGACCCTTCCTTCATGCTCTGCATGAGGCAGGCGGCCGGAGAGATCGAACTCTATGTCTGCAGTACAGGCATCACGATGAAGTACGGAGCGGAGCTTTTCCGCGACCGGCTGCACCTTGCGGAGGATATCGCAGGTATCCGCTTTGAAACCCGTGATTCCTGGTTTAACGGGAGAGAGGAACAGTACCGGCTTTCCGGCGCGGACGCGGAGCTTTTTTCGGTGCTTCAGGAGATGGATTCGGCGGAGTTTCTGCTGCTTTCAGACATCCCCTGCGAAAGCGCGCATGTCTTTGACGAGCTGGAGGAATACCATCTGTACTTCGACAAGACGGACGGCACATCAGTACACCTTCGGCTGCTTCGCGGCGGGTATATCGTCTTTGGCGGGATCACGGAAATCTGTGTGCAGATCCCGGAGGAAAGTTATGCGGATCTGACCGCGCTTTTTGAAAACCCTTCGGAGACAGACCGGCTTGAGCCGTCCCGGACTGAGACCACCCTCGAAGACTGCCGAAACGACCCGGAGCTTGGTGCGTATCTGCCTTCCTATGTTCCGGAGAATCTGCAGTTTCAGCAGGCGCAGATTCAATATGATCTTGAACCCAAAACTGCGCGGAGTACCGGAACAAAGGAGATCCGTGCGGAATACTGCAGTGCAGAAAATGCCCGCATTTATTACAGTATCACAGTCACCCGGGCCTCGGAATACGGCAAAAACGGCTGGGCGGGCCCGATGATCGACGAATCGGAGCTGACGGCGGAAGCGGTCGCGGCGTATGTGCAGACGACAAATGCGAAAGGCGAGGCGCTTAAGGAGCAGCGGATCGACATCGGCGTCTTTTACGGCGAGGTTTCCGTCGTCGTTTCCGCCCGGGGACTTTCGGCGGAAGAAGTTTATGAAATCCTCCGGTTACGGTGAGCCATTCGGGGACAGGTACCTAATGGATCAATTCAGGTTGATGGAAAATCGAGCCGAGGGTAATGGGTGTCCTTCTGAGGCGTATTGGAACCTACGCCGAAGAGGGACACCCATCTCGCAGGCGAGGGCAGGCATTGAACCACCAGGTACCTGTCCCCGAATGGCTCACCGGTAACTTTTCCCGACAATTCACCTCATTTGTCGGAATTTAGAACATCCGAAGAAGGCTGACGGTTTACCCGCCGGCCTTCTTCATTTATAATGACGCGGTATGATGCAGGAAAAGGGGCTGTTTACGGCCTTTTCTTCAGGAGGGAGCGTTTCGCTAATGAAAAAGGTATCGGTTGTGCCGATGCATATCGCAAAGAATGGTTATATCGCGCTGTCGGCGCTGTTCATTGCTTTCGGCGTGATTTTTGCTGCATGGACTGAGCTGCCGGAAACGGTAATCCGTTTCGCGGGCGGTTCGGCGCTTCTGTTGTTCGGCGCTGTAAAGCTTGTGGGGTATTTCAGTAAGGATCTGTACCGGCTGGCGTTTCAGTATGACCTGCAGTTCGGAATCCTGCTGGTGGTTTTAGGCGCGGTTGTTATTATCAAGTCGACGAACATTATGTCCTTCATGTGCATTGCGCTGGGGATCGTCATTCTTCTTGACGGGCTGTTCCGGATCCGCGTAGCGCTGGATGCGAAGCATTTCGGCATCGGGCTCTGGTGGGGAATCTTTGTGCTCGCGGTGATCGCGGCGGCTGCGGGACTGCTTCTCGTGTTCCGGCCGCTGGAGATTTCGGAAGCGATCCGGGTGTACTTCTCGATTGCCCTGATCGCGAGCGGTGTGCTGAACCTTTTTGTGGTGCTGACGACTGTCAAAATCATCCGCAACCAGAAAAGCGACGATGCAGACGAAGAAGAATTTCTGGAAGAGATTCCGGAAGAAACGGAAAACTGAGAATGCTCTCCGCATACGGAAGTACTCCGCCTGCGGTTCGCAGATATATTTATGAGAAATGAAAAAGGAGAAAAACTATGTCAAGACCAGTTCAGATTGTGACGGATTCATGTTCCGATATGCCGAAAGAGATTCGGGAAAAGTACGATATCGATTATGTACGGATGAATACGGTTTACGAAGGAAAGGAGACGCCTGCAAGTCTGGATTTTGAATACTACAGCCCGCAGGATCTTTACAACACCATGCGGAACGGCGGCCGGATTACAACGACCCAGGTTCCGGTTGATGAATTCGAGCGCGTTTTCGGAAAATATCTCGCAGAAGGCAAGGATATTGTCTACATCGGCTGTGCACTGAAGCAGTCGAGTTCCGTCAATACCGGTGCTGTGGTTGCGAAGCGGCTTTTAGAGTCCGAACCGGAAGCAAAGATTTACTGCATCGATGCTTTAAATGCCTGCTTTGGTGAAGCAATGGTTGCGATGCGGGCTGCTGAGTACCGCGATCAGGGCCTCGGCGCGGATGAAATCGCCGAGAAGACCATGGCGGACCGCAACTTCGTCAATGAATACTGCACCGTCCACACGCTCGACTATATGAAGCGTGCGGGCCGTATTACCGCTTCCAAGGCTTTCTTCGGAAACCTCTTCGGCGTGAAGCCGATCATCATTGCGGACCGTGTCGGCGCCCAGACCGGCTACAAGAAAGTCAAGGGCCGTCAGACCTCAATGCAGGAAATCGTCAACCTGATGAAGGAAACGATTATCGATCCCGAGAACCAGACCATTTACCTGCTGCACGGCGATTGCCTCGATGAGGCGCTGGAACTGGAAAAGATGGTGAAGGAATCCATTCCCTGCAAGGACGTTTACATTTCCTATATCGGACCGATCATCGGGGCTTCCCTCGGACCGGACGCTCTGGTGCTTTTTGCATGGGGCCAGGAAGTAACGTTTGAAGGATAATCGGAAAAGGGCAGAGTAAAAGCTTATGGGTACAAAAGAACTGAACGGAGAACTGCTGGCGAAGCTCCTGGAGGGCGGCGCCGCGAATCTCCGGATGAACGCGGATATCGTCAACGATCTGAATGTATTTCCGATCCCGGACGGCGATACCGGCGACAATATGATGATGACGATAAACGGCGGTCTTTCCGCGCTAAACGGCGAAACACCTCCGAGTCTCACCGAGGCAGCAGAGAAAGCATCTCACGGAATGCTTCTTTCGGCACGTGGAAATTCGGGCGTAATCCTGTCCCAGCTTTTCGCGGGCGTCGCGGAGGGTTTACGGGGCTTTGAAACCGCGGACATCCGGACGATCGGCGAAGCAATGCGTTCCGGCGTCCGTTCGGCCTATGCGTCCGTCATCACCCCGACAGAGGGCACAATTCTCACGGTTGCGCGCGAGTCGGTCGAATACGCCTGCGGAAGGATCAACGAGAACAGTACGCTGGAATCTTTCTGTGCGGACTGCCTGCGTGAGGCAAATGCATCCCTGCAGCGTACGCCGGAGCTTCTGGCAGTCTTGAAAGAAGCCGGCGTCATCGATTCCGGCGGTGCAGGCCTTTACTATATCGTGGATGGTGTTTACAAGACGCTTCGCGGCGAAAAGCTTGAAGCACCGGGTGAATCCCGGGTGATGGGGAGCGGTCCACAGACGATCGACACCAGCAAATTCAACGAAGATTCGGTCATGGAGTTCGGCTATTGCACGGAATGCCTGCTGCAGCTGACGCATGCGAAAACCGATATTGACGCTTTTGATATCAACAAACTGATTGACACGCTGACCGAGATGGGCGGGGATTCGATTGTCGCTGTCCAGAACGGAACGGTAGTCAAAATTCATGTACATACATTTGAGCCGGAGAAGGCTCTGGGTTACTGCCATCAGTTTGGCGAATTCCTGACGATGAAGGTTGAAAATATGACCCTTCAGCATACGGAAGCCTTTGTCGAGAACCGGTTCCATGTAAGCTTCATTGAAGACGAGGAAGTGCCGAAGAAGCGCTTCGGAATCGTGACGGTTGCGACCGGCGACGGCATCCGCGAAACGCTGACGGACCTCGGCGCGGATATTGTAATCGACGGCGGTCAGGGAAAGAATCCTTCGACCGAGGATTTTGTGGAAGCTTTTGACAGGGTTCATGCCGAAAATATCTACGTGCTGCCCAACAACGGCAATATTGTCATGGCGGCGCGCCAGGCGGCGGAACTGTATGAAGGCTCGAAGGTCTATGTGATCGAGTCCAAATCCATTGGTGACGGTTATGCGGCGCTGACAATGCTCAGCTTCGATTCGGACGATCCGGATCAGATTGCGGAGGAGCTTCGGGACGCGATGCAGGGCGTCATTACCGGCTCTGTCACCCGCGCCGTGCGTTCAACAACCGTAAACGGCGTGGACATTAAGGAGAATGAATTCATCGGCTTTACCGATAAGGAAATGCAGGTCAGCTGTCCGACGGCTCTTGAGACCGCGGAAGCGCTTTCCGAGCATCTGTCGATCGGAAACTACGAGTTTGTCATCGTGATTTACGGCGCGGATACGACGGAAGAAGAGAAGGAAGGCTACCGCAGCTACATGCGGGAACAGCATCGCCGGACCGAACTCTGCGAGATCGACGGCGGCCAGGAAGTGTATCATTTCCTGATTATTCTGCAGTAAGAGCCGGGAGGAGTGAAACTTGCCTGTTGATTTTACACCGGAAATGAAACGGGACTATACGATTATTGCGCCCGACATTTTCCCGACCCATATGGAGCTTCTGGAGCAGATTTTCCGGATGTACGGCTACAATCTGGTTGTCGTACATTACGAAGGCCAGAAGATTATCGATACGGGGCTCAAATATCTGCATAACGACGTCTGCTACCCGGCCATCTGCATGCTCGGGCAGCAGCTTTATGCGCTGACCTGCGGGGATTACGACCCGCATAAATGCGCGCTTCTGATGTTCCAGACGGGCGGCGGCTGCAGGGCTTCGAATTATCTCTGCCTGCTCCGGCGTGCCCTTCACAACATGGATATGGAGTATGTGCCGGTGATTTCGCTGTCGTTTACGGCTCTTGAGAAATACAGCGGCTTCAGGATCACCCCGTTTATGTTCCTGACCGGCATCCGCTCGCTTGTTTACGGCGATATGATGCTGCTTCTCAAGAACCAGACTGCGCCTTATGAAATCAATCCGGGAGACACCAGAAAGGTTGTCGAAAAATGGACCGCAGAACTTGTGGAGCAGTTCCGGCACAATAAGGGGCTCACAGGACCTGCGATGAAGAAGAATCTCACGGCGATGGTCAAAGATTTTCATGATATCCCGCGGGAGAAGAAGGATCTCACCAAGGTCGGCATCGTCGGAGAAATTTACGTCAAGTATTCCTCCTTCGGAAATAACGGCCTTGAGAAATTCCTTGCTTCCCAGGGCTGTGAATATATGGTTCCGGGAGTTCTCGGGTTCTTCCAGTTCATGTTCGCGAATGTCGAAACGGATTATAAGTATTTCGGCGGCAAGCGGAAGAAGCTTTTCATGGCGAAAATCGCCGAGAAGGCACTTGCAAGCTGGGAGCGCATCATGATTAACTGCCTCAAACCATATCCCGAGTTTGCCTGCCCGAATGAATTCAAAAAGACGCAGGAACTTGCAAAGAAAGTCGTTGATCCCGGTGTCAAAATGGGCGAAGGCTGGCTTCTTCCGGGTGAGGTCTGCGAACTGATTGAGAAAGGCTACAACAGCGTGGTCTGTGCACAGCCTTTCGGCTGTCTGCCGAACCATATCGTCGGCAAGGGCACAATCCGGCGGCTTCGGGAACTCTATCCGAATGCCAACATTTTCCCGGTGGACTATGACGCAGGCGCGTCGAAGGTCAACCAGGAGAACCGGATCAAGCTGATGCTGGCGATGGCGGACGAACTTTGACGGCAGACGAGGAATTGTGAAGTGAAGAAACTTGGAATTGATATCGGATCGACGACGCTGAAATGCGTACTGCTTTCAGAAGACAACGAGATCCTGTATAAAAGCTATGTGCGGCATTTCTCAAAGATCACGGAGACGCTGGGAACAATGCTTCAGACACTTTCACGGGAGTTTCAGGGAGAGCGCTTCTTAGTGTCTCTTTCCGGGTCTGCGGGCATGGGTATTGCGGAGCACGCGGAACTTCCCTTTGTGCAGGAGGTATTTGCGGAGCAGATCGCGGTAAAAGAACTCGCTCCCGGCACGGATGTGGTGATCGAACTTGGCGGAGAAGACGCCAAGATCCTGTTTCTTTCGGGCGGCTTTGAGATGCGTATGAACGGGACCTGCGCGGGCGGGACCGGCGCATTCATCGACCAGATGTCGACGCTGATGAACATCACGCCGGACGAGATGAACGAACTCTCGAAGCATCATGAGAAGCTGTATACAATTGCTTCCCGCTGCGGCGTTTTCGCGAAATCGGACATCCAGCCGCTTTTAAACCAGGGTGCACGGAAAGAGGATGTTTCGGCAAGTATTTTTCTCGCGGTTGTCAACCAGACGATCGCAGGACTTGCGCAGGGCAGAGAGTTTACCGGAAATATTCTGTATCTCGGCGGACCGCTGACCTTCCTTTCGGAACTCCGGAAAAGCTTTGATACCGCGCTTCTCACAGAGGGCGTCTGTCCGGAAGATTCGCTGTATTATGTGGCAATCGGCGCTGCGCTTTCCGGGACGGGAGAGGAACTGTCTCCCGAAGAAATTGCCGAGCGGCTCCGCACCGCACAGAGTAAGGCGAGCTACCAGAGGATGCGGCCGCTGTTCTCGGATCCTTCGGAGTATGAAGAATTCCGCGCGCACCACGAACGAGCTTCCCTCGGGACTGTGGAAGTCGACACTCCAAACGGTGAACTGTACCTCGGTATCGACGCGGGCTCCACAACCGTCAAATGCGTGCTCGCAGATGATGAAGGCAATATCCTTGAGCCTTTCTATACACTGAATAACGGCAATCCGGTGCCTCTCGTGAAGGGGTATTTGGAGCGGATTCAGGAAAAATACCCGGATGCGGTGATCCGCGCCTCAGCTGTGACGGGTTATGGAGAAGAGATTATCCGCGCAGCCTTCTCAGTTGATTTCGGGATTGTGGAGACCATTGCGCATTATACGGCCGCAAAACGCTTCCGGCCGGACGTCGACTTTATCCTTGATATCGGCGGGCAGGACATCAAATGTTTCCGCATCCGGAACGGTGCGATTGACAGCCTCTACCTGAATGAGGCCTGTTCCTCCGGCTGCGGGTCCTTCCTTCAGACCTTTGCGGGTGCTTTGGGGCTCACGGCGGAAGAGTTTTCCCAGCTTGCACTCTATGCGGAAAATCCGGTAGACCTCGGCTCCCGCTGTACGGTTTTCATGAACAGTTCCGTGAAGCAGGCGCAGAAAGACGGTGCGACGGTGGAAGACATCGCCGCCGGACTGTCGATCAGCGTCGTGAAGAACGCTCTGTATAAGGTGATCCGCTGTGTGAGCGCAGACCAGCTTGGCCAGAACGTCGTCGTTCAGGGCGGGACCTTCCTCTCGGATGCAGTGCTTCGGGCCTTTGAACTGGAGCTTCAGAAAGAAGTCATCCGGCCGAAATATGCGCCGATCATGGGCGCTTACGGCGCCGCGCTGTATGCCCGGGAGCGTGCAGAACTGGGCTTTCCCTGCGGCGGGCTGATCGGAAGAGAAAAACTTTCAAACTTCGTCCATGAAGTCCGGGCGACGACCTGCCAGGGCTGCACAAACCACTGTGCGCTGACGATCAATACTTTCTCGGGCGGACGGCGCTTCATCGCCGGAAACCGCTGTGACAGGCCGGTTGCGGCAAAAGGAAATACTGAGAAATTCGATCTGTACGAATACAAAACCGAACTCCTTCGGGCATGCTGCCAGGACAAAAAAGAGCCGGGAAAGCCGTCTGTCGGTATTCCCTTTGGCCTCAACATGTACGAACTCCTGCCGTTCTGGTATGCCTTTTTCCACCGGCTCGGTTTCTCGGTCCTGGTGTCTCCGTTCTCAACCAGGGAACTGTATACGAAAGGCCAGCATACAATCCCGTCCGATACCGCCTGCTATCCGGCAAAACTGATGCACGGGCATATCGAGGCACTTCTTGAGATGCAGCCTGATGCGATATTCTATCCGGACATGACCTACAATGCGGACGAGCATATGGGCGTAAATCACTACAACTGCCCGGTTGTTGCGTACTATCCGCAGGTTCTTCGGATGAACGTGAAGAAGCTCGCCGAAACCGTCTATATTGATGACTTCGTGAGCGTCAGCGACCGGAAGAAGTTCCTGTCGCGGATGAAGGACATCATGGCAAAATACTTCCCCAATGTACGCGCGAAAGACATTACGGCGGCTACGGAGGAAGCCTATCGTGCCTATGCCGGGTATTTTCAGAAGATCCGGGCAAAGGCAGCGGAGTTCATGGCTGCTGCACGGGAGCGGAAAATGCCGATGATCGTGCTCGCAGGGAGACCCTACCATGTAGATCCCGAGGTTAATCACGGCATTCATACGCTGATCACGCGGCTCGGGGCAGTGGTGCTGACGGAGGATTCGCTGTCCGATCAGGTCCGGCCATTCGAAACCGTTGTCCGCAACCAGTGGACCTATCATGCACGGCTCTATTCGGCGGCGAAATATGTTTCGCAGTCGAAAGACAATATCAACCTCGTCCAGCTTGTTTCTTTCGGCTGCGGCGTGGATGCGATCACGACGGACGAAGTCCGCGCGATCCTCGAGGAAACTGGAAAGATTTACACCCAGATCAAAATTGATGAGATCTCGAACATGGGCGCCGTGACGATCCGGCTTCGGAGTCTGTTCTCGGCAGCAGAAGACAAGGAGAAGAGAAAATGAGCGAGACCCTGCTTTTTGTAATCGCAGCCATAACGGCATCTGTATTCTCAGGAATTAATCCTGCGATTATCCTGTCAAAGCTGATCTATCACCGCGATATTCGCGAGGAGGGCAGTAAAAACCCGGGCTTTACGAATTTCCGCCGTGTTTTCGGCAACCGCTATGCCTGGTTTGTCTTCGCGCTGGACATCCTGAAATCCGTCATCTTCTGTGCAATTTTCGGCGCGCTGTTCGGAAAATTCTACGGGCATTACCAGCTCGGCGTTGCTTTCACCGGCTTCTTTGCCATGCTTGGCCACTGCTTCCCGATCTGGTATCACCTGAAGGGCGGAAAAGGCTTTCTTGTGTATGTCGGCATGATCTGGATGGCTGACTGGCGCGTGGGACTTGCAGCGACTGCTGTGTTCCTTCTTGTATTGTTCACGATTAAATACATGTCGCTTGCAAGTATTGTACTGGCAGTGGTTTCGCCGGTTTTCCTGCTGATCGCCGGCGCGGATTCCAATATGGTGATTTTCCTCTGTGCCCTGTCGTCGGTGCTGATGATTTTCCGGCATAAAGCGAACATCGTCCGGCTGATCCGTCATGAGGAGTCGCGGTTTACGGTGCGGAAGAAACAGACAGACGGGTGAGGAAGCTGCTGATTCCATCTGATTCTGAGGCGGCGGACCTGCATTTTGCGGGTCCGCCGCCGTATTTGTTTGAAAATAATGTGAATTTATCACAGAACATTGCGAAAGACGCAGGTCTTGTGGTATACTATATAAGTTCTGAACAGGAGAGATGGGCATGAATCGAAATCACAGTAAAAACAGAATCAGAAAAGCGGCAGGCGTGCTGATACTCCAGCTGTGCCTTTCTGCGCTTCTTTCCTGTGAGCAGAACATGATTCCGACTGCCGGGACAACAGAACAGACGGAGATTGTGACGTCGGAAG
Organism: Lachnospiraceae bacterium; assembly: GCA_017543275.1. GTDB lineage: Bacteria > Bacillota > Clostridia > Lachnospirales > Lachnospiraceae > UBA1267. Next base: position 85,974 of record JAFYGJ010000066.1, read on the forward strand.
AAACGACGGCTGCAACGGAGGAAAGCACCGAAGAACGCTGCTCCGAAGAAACCACCGCAGAATCTGCCGAAGAGACTGTTTCTGTGGTAATCGAACCCGGCGATACGACCGCGGCTTACCGCACGTATCTTGAAGTCCTGCAGAAAGAAAAGGAGCAGATCGCACGCTGGAACCCGGATGCCGGTGTTTCCGGAGCTGGGACGGCGGAAAATGTTGCGCTCTGCGACATATCGGGCGATGATGCGCAGGAGCTTTTGTACCTCGTTTCTGAGCAGGAGGAGGGAAAGGAAGTACAATCAGCAGCGCTTCATATCCTGTCCGTTTCGGATGGAACTTCGGCAAACCTGTACAGCTGGGATGGACTTGGGAATCCGGAGGAAAGCCGCTTTTACTGCTTTTTTACGGTTTACGGAAGCCGCATGCTCTATGCCTATACCGGTTCGGCGGATGCAGAGAGGACAGATTCCTGGTATTATTATGAAACATTGACAGACGGAACACTGCTTCGGCGGGAACTGGCTGTGAAGAAACCTGCGCCTGCTGCCGGGGAAGCTGAATATTACTATATGGGGGAATCCTGTTCAGAGGGAAAATACCGGAGCCTGACGGATCTTCTGCTTTCCGGCGCGGAATGCATTCTTCTGTGCAGTTCGGAAAATGTCTTTCAGGAGTGCTTCCCGGATGCCGAACTGTTTGCAAATCACTATGGAATGAGCGCGGACCAGGCAATTTCTTTCCTGCGCGCGGAGCTTTCCGACCTGGTACCTGCATCGGATGATTTTGAGACGGCACTATGGGATTACCTGCTGATGGAGCAGTACCTGGTTTCCGGCGAGATATATGAAACCGGCGAAGACAGTGCGGAGATCGTGTTTGGGCTTCATGATATGGATGCGGATGGGACACCGGAGCTTTTCATCTCCAACGGCAGTCCGCTGTACGCTCAGCTGACGGATCATATTTACCGCTTTGAAAACGGTAACTTCTGCTATATCGGAGATGCAGGGTTCCGTGAATGTCTGCTTTGGACCGCACCGGGCAGCGCATATCCTGGCGTATTCTGTACCGGCGGCCATTCCGGCTTTATTTCGGACATTTATTATGGGGTGCAGGCGGATGGAACGGTTCAGTCCGAAATTGTTGCAACCTATGAAGATACAAGCTATAAAGTCGAAACCCATGACGCGCAGAGACTGACCGCCGATCAGGGACTGTATGACACCTGGGCTGCGATGAGGCCGGCTGAGGGACGGGAAGCCGTTTATGTAGAGATGCATCCTTTGAGCTGGATCAAAGAGAACGGAATCGACGCCTTTCTTCAGGAGGCGGGCCAGATATCCGAATGAGAAGAGGAATAAGATATGGCTGATACGGATTACAGACTTCTGACTGCCCAGCTACAAGGGCTAATCGATGCGGAACCGCAGGCGGTTCCGTTACTATCGAATGCCTCCGCGCTGCTTAACATGATGCTTCCGCGGCTGAACTGGGCCGGATTCTACCTGCTGCGGGACGAAAAAACACTCGTACTTGGGCCGTTCCAGGGGAAAGTCGCCTGCATCCATATCGAAGTCGGGAAAGGCGTCTGCGGAACTGCCGTACAGGAAAACCGGACGCAGCTTGTGAAAAACGTGCACGATTTCCCGGGGCATATCGCCTGTGATTCGGCGAGCCTCTCGGAGATTGTTGTGCCGATCCGGGACGAAAGCGGAGCGGTTCTCGGCGTGCTGGATCTGGACAGTCCGGAGGAAGCACGCTTTACGGAAGAAGACCGCGCGGGACTTGAGGAGTTTGTGCGGGTGCTGGAGAGAGGTATCGTCTTTTAAATGCTTCAGGTTGTGGACATCAGTAAGGAATACCGGACAGGATCACTGGTTCAGCGTGCGCTGGACCATGTTTCTCTGGCCTTCCGTGACAATGAATTTGTCGCGGTTCTCGGCCCTTCCGGTTCCGGCAAAACCACACTCCTGAATATCATCGGCGGACTGGACCGCTATGATTCCGGTGACCTGATTATCAACAATGTCTCCACGAAAAAGTACCGCGACAGGGACTGGGATTCCTACCGCAACCACACAATCGGTTTTGTGTTCCAGAGCTACAACCTGATTCCGCATCAGACGGTTCTTTCCAATGTTGAACTGGCGCTCACAATCAGCGGAATTTCAGGCGCAGAACGGAAAGAACGCGCGAAGGAAGCCCTGATTAAGGTCGGTCTTGAGGAGCACATGCACAAAAAGCCGAACCAGCTTTCCGGCGGGCAGATGCAGCGCGTCGCGATTGCCCGTGCGCTTGTAAACGATCCGGACATCCTTTTGGCGGACGAACCGACCGGTGCTTTGGACAGCGATACAAGCCTTCAGGTCATGGATCTTCTGAAGGAAGTTGCGCAGGACCGGCTCGTTGTCATGGTGACGCATAACCCGGATCTTGCGGAGCAGTATGCGACGCGGATTGTCCGGCTTCGGGACGGGCAGATCACCGACGACAGCGATCCGTTTATCCCGGAAGCGGAGCCCGATGAAGCGGTCCACCGCAATCTCGGGCGTGCGCGGATGACTTTTTTTACCGCGCTTCTTCTGAGCTTCAATAACCTTCGGAGCAAGTTCACGAGAACCATTCTGATTGCCTTTGCAGGTTCCATCGGCATCATCGGAATCGCGCTGATCATGGCGCTTTCAAACGGTGTCGATCTGTATATCAAGAACCAGGAAGAAGAGGCACTGAAGGAATATCCGCTGTCGATCACAAGCTTCAGTTTTGACATGTCAAGTCTTCTGGAGCGGGACGAGGACAGTGAAAAGAAGGAAGAACCGGAAGAAGAGAAGGTTCGGGAAGTCCGGGAAATGCAGATTGTCTCAACGCTTTTCTCAACCCTGACCACAAACGACCTTGTTTCTCTGAAGACTTTCCTCGACAGCAGCGAGAGCCATGTGATGGACTATACAAATGCGGTGGAGTACAGCTATGGAATCACACCGCTGATTTATATTGAGAAGGACGACGGGTACCGACAGGTCAATCCGGACACGCTGATGTCTTCCATGGGCTATTCCTATTCAACAGGCGGAATTGCGTCCATGTTCAGTTCGATGAGCTCGACGGACGTGTTTCACGCAATGCCCGAGACCGAAGACCTGTATCTTTCACAGTATGAGGTAAAGGCAGGACGATGGCCTGAGAATTATCAGGAGTGTGTCCTGGTATTAAGCGGCGGCGGGTCGATTACCGACATCACGCTTTATGACCTCAATATGAAGGACACGGCGGAACTTGAGGCCATGATCTCCGATTTCCTTGCAGGGAAAAACGTAAGAATCAGCGAATCCTCGAAAGAATTTTCCTATGAAGATTTCATCGGGATCGGCTTCAAGCTGATCAATGCCTGCGACTGCTACAGCTATGACAGCGAGTACAAGGTCTATACCGATAAGCGGGAAGACCGTACCTTTATGAAGGAACTGATCGATGCGGGCGAAGACCTTACGATTGTCGGTGTCGTTCAGCCCCGGGAGGATGCGACCGTAACCATGCTGCAGTACGGGATCAATTACCCGGCCTCCCTGACCTATCACTGCATGGATTATGCATATGAAAGCGAGGTGGTGCGGGCACAGTTCCGGGATCCGGAAACAGACGTCATCACCGGGAAGGCTTTCGGCGATACCGACCAGCGCGGATTGGACATGTCTTCCCTGTTTTCGGTGGATGAAGATGCTTTTAAGGAAGCTTTCAGTTTTGACATGGATGATCTGGACCTGGATTTCGAGGACCTGTTTTCCGGGATGGATTTTTCAGATCTGATGACAGATTCGGACTTCGAGCTTTCCATTCCGGATGTGGACATCGGATCGCTGCTTTCCGGCGTACAGATCAATATTTCCGCGGAGAGCATGGAAAACCTGTTTTCGGAGCTGCTGACTGCATATGAGGCATACAGTGAAACGGATCCCGAAACCAGCTGGTCCCAGCTGTCGGATTCCTATTCGCAGTATCTCGAAACCGAAGAAGCGAATGAAGCGATCACGGAGAATATTACGCAGATGGTGCAGGAATTCGCGGAGCAGGCGATCACAGAGGAAGAGCTTCAGGCCTTTGCGGGAAAGATCCTTCTGAGCTACCAGGAATTCCTGTTCGAAAATGAGCTGACCGATCCGGAGCAGGCAGAAGACTATATCACGCAGTATCTGCAGTCTGAGGAGGGAACGGCGGTAATCCGGGAAGCGGTGGAAGGCCTGCTTCAGAAGGCTGCGGAAACGACGGTATCGGAAGAAAACATGGAAGCGCTTCGGGAGACGCTTCTCACAGGTTATGAAAGCTGGGCGGAGGAAAACAACGCGCCGAGACTGTCGAAAATGGAAGAGTCTTTCCGGAGCTTCCTGGAAACAGACCAGGCATCTGCCATTATCAGGTCTGCGGCAGGACAGGCGATTGATACCTCCGGGCTTCAGACGGCGATTGCTCAGATGATCGGCGGCTTCGTGGGTTCCATGACGACGCAGGTCAGCGATATGATGACGAATGCGATGACGAAAGTCAGCGAGAAGATGGCCGAAGAAATGCCGAAAATGCTGGAAGAAGTGATGCAGCAGATGGGCGATTCGATTCAGTTTGACGCGGATGCATTCAGCAGTGCCATCAGTATGAACTTCAGCGACGAGGAACTGAAAGGACTGCTGAGTTCCCTGATGAGTTCGGAGGCTTCGAGCTACAGCGGGAACCTGCAGAAATTCGGCTATATTTCACGGGAAGAGCCGAATTCAATCAGTATTTATCCGATCGATTTTGAATGCAAGACTAAGATCAAGGAGATCCTTGCGCAGTACAATGCAGATATGGAGGCGAAGGGAGAGGACGAGAAGACCATTACCTATACGGATTTAGTCGGAACGATGATGAGTACGGTCACAAACATCGTGGATGCGATCAGCTATGTCCTGATTGCCTTTGTCGCGATCTCCCTTGTCGTGAGTTCCATCATGATCGGCGTTATCACCTATATCAGCGTGCTTGAGCGCAAGAAGGAGATCGGTATTCTCCGTGCGATCGGTGCTTCCAAGCATAACATTTCCGAGGTCTTCAATGCGGAAACCGTGATTATCGGCGTGCTGGCGGGGCTTTTAGGTGTTGTGATCACGGAGCTTCTTCTGATTCCTGCAAATATCATTCTGCAGAAACTGACCGGACAGAATATCCGGGCTGTGCTTCCCCTGATTTCCGCGGGTTTGCTTGTTGCGCTGAGCACGGTTCTGACCCTGATCGGGGGACTGATTCCGGCGAAAAAGGCTTCACGCTCCGATCCGGTCACAGCACTTCGGACAGAATAAGAGAGGCGGGCCGAACAGCCCGCCTCAAATTTTTATTTTTCCTTCAGTGTGAACATCCCGCAGACAGCGGGCATGGAACAGCGCCGGATGTATTCGGTATACTCTTCGGAGCTGATATACAGCTTCTCCCCCCAGGAGGATATTTCGAAGAGCACCGGTTTTCTGATGTCTTTATAACGGCAGATGCCGGTCAGCATAACAAAGTGGCCGGCCACATTCCTGTGTGTCAGATGGAGCTTCCCGTCCGGGCTCATGCGGTAGAAATTTACGCCCTTTTTGCCGGGGGAGAGAACACGCGGTCCGATAATGAACAGGCAGGGATAGCCGCGCTGAATGGATTCTTCGGCGAGCTGGAGTCTTTTTTTGGGGTTGTTCTGCCAGAGAAATTTGATACGTTCTGTACTTCCGACAGATGCCAGGAAATGATTGACAAAAGCAGACATCTCGAAGGAAAAGGAACCGTATTTCGGCATAACCGGATACCCGTGCAGGCTGATATAGCGCATGAATTCCAGATACTCATCCTTTTCCAGCACGAAATCGTTGCCGTTCAGAAAAGACGGCGGGAAATTCTTAGGAATCAGACGGTTCTTGAGGCAGTACCAGAGCATGAAATCACAGACAGCCACGAGACCGCAGCCCCCGTGATGCCGGGTGCGGTCGTAGAAGCTGCCTCTTTTTTCAAACCACATCTGGTTCCCGCCGAACGCATACCGGTCCCCGTTCTTAATCCGGATATAGGGATCCAGCGAGAGAATGCTGTATTCCGTCATGGTATCTTTCCTGACCGATTAATCTCTGCCGAAGCTGAAGAGGTTCTTTATGTTGTCAGCTGCTTTTTCCAGGGACTGCGCGACTTTGTTCAGCGATTCCACGAGATCATTCAGCTGGTCAATGTCCATTTCTGAAAGGTTTTTCGCGGCGCCTTCGAGTGCGGTAACGGTTTTATTGAGCTCTTCGATGTCCATTGCCGCAAGATTGTTCGCAGCGCCTTCCAGCGCGCCGACGGAGTTGTTCAGCTGATCGGTATCCACCTGCTGAAGGGAATTCGCCGCTCCGGTGAGTTCAATGACCGCCTTGTTGATTTCATTGGTGTCAATGGACGCAACACTCGTCTGGATCGTCTCAATTGTAGCTTCAATGGTCTTGTATTCCTTGAAGATGAAGATGCCGATCGCGATGACACCCGCTAAAAACAGCATGACGATGATTGTGCGGATCCGGTCGGTCCGAAGCTGTTTTTTCTGCGCCTTCAGAAGTTCGCGGATCAGTTCCGATTCTGTGCTGACTTCAGTTCCTGTTTTCTCAAGTTCTTCCGACATAAAGTGCCTCCTTGTCATAAAGCAGTCCGGAGACGGAAGTTCCGGCCGGAATGTTCCGTCGTCCAATCCATATTTCTGTTTATAAGTATAATACCAAGTTTCCGGCCTGTAAAGCATAAATTTTGCATGAGTTCCGTGCCTGGATTTACTGTAAAATGATAAATCGGCATTGACAAACGATAGTGTATCGGCTATAATAGGAGAGTCCCGTGACAATGGCTGCATTTTGCGGCGGATCTGATTGAAGAGCGGGACAGGGAGGAATACAGTATGACACAGAAAAATCTTGCCGGCTGGCTGAAAGCCATTATCATCGGTCTTGTGGTGCTTGCGCTTCTCGTTTACGGGCTGTTGATCCCCTTTATAGGGCGCGGCATCGTTGAAAGCGCTCCGGAGTTTCAATCCTGGTTTGTTCCATGGCTCGTTTTCGCGTGGGCTACAGCAATTCCCTGCTTTATCGCGGCATTCTTCGCGTGGAAGGTGGCTGTGAATATCGGACAGGACCATTCATTCTGCATGGAGAATTCGGTGCTGCTTCGCCGGATCGCGATCCTTGCGGCTGTCGACAGTGCACTTGTTTTTGTCGGAGACGTGGTCTTTATACTGCTTGGAATGAATCATTCCTCGTCCGCGATTGCGCTTCTGATGGTGGTGTTCCTTGGAGCTGCGGTATCGGTTGCCTGTGCGGCGCTGTCGCATCTTGTGAAGAAGGCCGCGGATCTGCAGCAGGAATCGGATCTTACAATTTAAGGAGGGCAGGATGGAACAGGATAAGATGAATGAAATGATTCTGCCGGAAGATGACATTGCCGGAGAAATTGTATTCAATATTGATGTAATGCTTGCAATCCGCAAGATGAGCGTTTCGGAGCTCGCGGAGCGGGTCGGCATCACGCTTGCGAACATGTCGATTCTGAAAACCGGAAAGGCAAAGGCAGTGAAGGTCTCCACACTCGCGAAAATCTGCGAGGCTTTGGAGTGTCAGCCGGGCGACATTCTGGAATATCGAAAAAAAGGCGGCGATGCGCGCTATATGCAGAACCGCACCAACGCGACGCTTTATGACACCCTGATTCCCAGAAATTCCGGGATCACGCAGAAATAAGGGGACGAGAATATGAGAGCTATTGTTACAGTCATCGGCAAAGACCGTGTCGGCATTATCCACCAGGTAACCGGGATTCTGGCAGAGCATCAGGTGAATGTACTGGACATCAGCCAGACGATTATGCAGGAGTATTTCACCATGATCATGCTGGTCGATACCGCACTCTGCGAAATCAGCTTTTCGGCGCTTTCGGAACTTCTGGACCGGACGGGGAAGGAAATGAGCCTTTCCATCCGCATCCAGCGGGAAGACAGCTTCGAAGCCATGCACCGCATTTGAGGGAAAGCCTATGATCAGCAGGAATGAAATTCTTTCCACGATCCAGATGATCGACCGGCAGCATCTTGACGTCCGGACGATTACCATGGGCATTTCTCTCCTTTCCTGCGCCGATCCGGATCCGGAGCGGGCCTGCGGAAAGATTTACGAGAAGATTACGCGCTATGCCGAACATCTTGTCAGGGTCGGAGAGGAGATTGAGTCGGAATTCGGTATCCCGATTGTCAATAAACGCATCTCTGTCACTCCGATTGCGCTTGTGGCCGCACCGTCTGAAACGGACAGTTATGTATGTTTTGCAGAGACGCTGGACCGCGCCGGCAAAACCTGCGGCGTCAACTTTATCGGCGGGTTTTCCGCCCTTGTGCAGAAAGGAATGACCGAGGCAGATAAGAAACTGATCCGTTCGATCCCGGAAGCACTGGCGGAAACGGATATCGTCTGTTCCTCCGTCAATGTCGGCTCCACCAAAGCCGGTATCAACATGGATGCGGTCCGGATGATGGGAGAAGTGATTAAGGAGACTGCGGAAAAGACTAAAGAACAGGATGGGATCGGCTGCGCTAAACTTGTGGTTTTCTGCAACGCGGTCGAGGACAATCCTTTCATGGCAGGCGCCTTCCACGGCGCGGGAGAAGCGGAAAAAGTGATCAATGTCGGCGTCAGCGGCCCCGGTGTTGTCCATCACGCCCTTCAGGATGTGAAGGGAGAAGCTTTTGATGTGGTAGCTGAAACGGTCAAAAAGACCGCTTTCCGTGTTACACGGATGGGACAGCTTGTCGCCCGGGAAGCCTCAAAACGTCTGGATACGGCATTCGGAATCGTGGACCTGTCGCTTGCACCTACACCGGCTGTCGGCGACTCGGTCGCGCGTATCCTTGAAGAAATGGGCCTCGAACGCTGCGGAACACACGGAACAACTGCTGCGCTCGCACTTCTGAATGATGCGGTGAAGAAAGGCGGCCTGATGGCCAGTTCCTCTGTCGGCGGTCTTTCGGGCGCTTTCATCCCGGTCTCGGAAGACGAGGGCATGATCGCCGCAACAGAGGTCGGAACCCTGTGCCTTGACAAGCTCGAAGCCATGACCTGCGTCTGTTCGGTCGGACTGGACATGATCGCCATCCCCGGCGACACGCCTGCATCCACCATCTCTGCCATCATTGCAGACGAGGCTGCAATCGGCATGATCAACAGCAAAACGACCGCTGTCCGTCTGCTCCCGGTACCGGGAAAGAAGGTCGGCGACCGGATAGAACTGGGCGGCCTTTTAGGTTCTGCGCCGGTCATGCCGGTACATCCGGAGTCTTCCGAGGACTTCATCGCCCGCGGCGGCCGCATTCCCGCACCTGTCCAGAGTCTCCGGAATTAAGGCTTGCAAACAACAGGAAAGTATGCTATACTATCATCTGTTCCGCAGACAACTTATCCGGCGGAACAGATTCAGGAGCCATAGCTCAGCCGGGATGAGCGTTCGCCTCACACGCGAGAGGTCATGGGTTCGATCCCCATTGGCTCCACTTCATTTTTGGAACCGCACCGCAAGGTGCGGTTCCTCTTTTTTTCTAGGAAAATCAAGGGATCCAGCGATTTTCCTAGCTTAATTGATTCGGCAATATTTTACCAGCCTACTGCAAATTTGGATTAAAAAACACTCAAGAGACACTCAAAAATGCGGGTACACCGCTGGGTACACCACTTTTTCACCTCGCATCACCGTCTTCTACAATACGTTTCTTCAGCCCATCCAATCGGCGCTTATCCGAGATGGAATAGTGCGATTCGTTTGTCGTAACAGCATGCCCCATAATCAATGCCCGTTCAGCAGAGCTAAATCCGAGATGGATCATCCGGGAGTTAAACGCAATTCGAAAAGCATGATTATTTGTAGCGACTATTCCAAGCCGAGTACAAAGCCGGCGAAGGTAAAGGTTGTAGGAATCTTTGTTAATCGGATTCCCGTCACTGTCATGAAACAGGTACTCCGACTCACCTGGAAGATTAAGCGCGAGGTTGATGGCCTCCCTGCATTCTTCTGTTATCGGTACTCGCCGCCCATTATGTGGATGGGTGCGTTCATCCTTGGTGTATGGAAGCTCTTCCAAATCGTATTTATCATTATCAAGTTTGATAATACGCTGCTGACGATGAATATGAAGATATTCATTCTCGATATCAGAAACATGAATTGCTGCCAATTCACCTGATCGAAGGCCTGTTTCCATTGCAACAAGAACCATAAGAGATCTTGGGTTTTCCGGAGTCTTACACACTTCTTCATGAATCAGATCTAATTCTTCTTCAGAAAACTCCCTGTCTTCATCCTGCTTCTTTGTCTGGTCGCAATATCTATAATAATCGTGAACATCAAGATATTTCATCGGATTATTTAGACAAGCTTTCTTACGAATACCAAATTCAAAAAGCTGGGAGAGCAATTGAAACTGTTTTCTCAGGGCTTCATCCTTCGGCTTCTTTGGAAGGTATGATTCCATTAACCATTTCTGAACATCTTCTTCTGTCACATCTGCTATTGCCTTATTCTGCAGCGATTCACTGATTTCAGAAAAATGCCTTCGGTCTAGATAGACAGTTTGCTCGGATCTCCCGAGAAGGTCACGTTTGTATTCTGCGAGTTGATCCAGCATGTCCTTCAGAGTGAGAGGTTTCGTCCGTCCAAATTGGTAAAAATCATAGAGTGCTTTGTATAAATCTTCTTCTGAGCTTTTTTTGATCTCCTTTCTTTTTCCGTTCTCATAAACGAATGTCTTCCACCTGTCTTTATTCTTTCCGGTGGAATTTGTTAAGTGTGAAATAGCCTGATGATGATGCTTTTTCACGTATTTCCTAATAACGAGATTCGCCATAAGTTGAATATCATCCTCGTTCTCGGTATCACGCTGTAATGATAGCACAAGATTGTGAAGTTGTGAATCTGAAATCTTCGTTTCTTTTGTTGTTACCATATTTTGTAGGAGGAACCAGCTGGTTTACGCGGCCGCAACCTCGTTCCTCCTTTCGATTTTTCTTGAAAACGGCCTTTCTGCCGCTTTTCTGTGATTCATGGAAACTTGCCGTCTCCCGGCTGATCAGGCCGGAAATGGGGCAAATTCCGCGTTTTACCGCCCCGATATTGTACAGTTTCATATCGATGGCGGAGGTGACATACTGCTGTGAAGTGCTACAGCTTCCGGCCTCTCGGTTCATAGGAGGAGAGTGGCCATCCCTCCTCCGGGACCTCATTCCCGGATTGTCCAGGCATATCACAGGCAGGTTTTCAGGCGGATCTTTTCTGTCTTATTCCCAGGGTTTATCAGGGCTTAGGCACATAGGCGGATCAGGCAGGAGGTTTTTCCCCTATGTATTTCTTCTCCTTCTTCGGGAAAAAGTAAGCTGAAAATCCTCTGCCTTCAGCGTCTTCTCCGCCTTACAGTTTTGGGTAACATTTTCTACGGTGATCATTTTGCGGGGCCCAGCACCACATAGATGTCTCGATATCCCCGTACCTTCTTTCCTCCGCCGAGATCCAGGTTCTTGTCATACCGGATGCCGTACCTTGTTTCATTCTGGCGGAGGTATCTGGTGAAGTAGCTTTCACCGAAGTTCTTCTCAGCATTGTCATCACACCACCTGGAGTAAGCGTCATACAGCCTTCTGGAGCTTGACTGGGTTCCTTTTTCGAATCGGACATATCCATCCGATTCCAGGAAGTCACTGATGTTGTCTTCGTTCTTCCGGTATTCGTCCCTAAGCTTTCTGGAACGCTCGCTGATCGTGAAGTGGAAGTCATGATCAATCAGCCGGTGAAGACCTTCGAGGCACCACAGGAGGATTCCTTCGGTTTCCTCCTTCAGCTTGTCGATCAGTGCGTGGTTGTCCATCCTGTCCGGTGGTTTCGGTTTTACCTTCAGAATAATCTGTCTCCGGTAGAATCCATCCGACCGGTCATAAAGAGAAGTCAGCGGGACGTTCCCGAGTGCGAAGAGCCGGATGTACAGGTCCCTCTGGACTCCCTGCTGATGCTTTCCTTCCAGTTCGTACCGGGATTCCAAAGTGACGATAGTCTTCAGGACAGAGGTGTCCGACAAGGCCTTTGTCGTCATGTCATCATCCATAAACAGCAGCTTTCCTTCCTGGTAGGAGGGGGCGAACTTGTCTGTGGCGAGCTTTTCCAGGTGACCGACGGACATGTTGTTCCCGAAGATCTCCTGGAATACAAGGGTAATCCGGCTTTTTCCTTCTCCGCCGTCTCCGAGCACGAACATCATGGCCTGGGCGGATGTAACAGGAATGAGACAGTAGCCCATGTATTCCTGAAGGGAAGGAATGTCATCTTCGAAGAGAAGCCTCCGGAGGAAGCCGAACCAGTGCTCCGGTTCTTCCGCCTCTGGGTTGTAACTGACCGGAAGCCGGTTAAGGCAGATCACCTTTTCCGAAGAGAAGCTTCGATCGGAAACGGTATAAGTCCCGTTCCAAAAGTGGATGTGTTCCTTGTCTAAAGGAAGAGCTTCCGCATGGGCACGGATCTTCAAAAGATCCAAGAGCTTCTTTATCTTCCCGGCGACGTCCGTGCGGATGAAAGGGGAGATCAGTTCCGAGATGACCTTCTTGACCCTGTCATCCTCCTCCATGCCGTCAAGCCCGTAGAGCTTTTCATGGACACAGAGCATGGGATACTTTTCCAGGAAGAAGTCCGTGAATCGGATCTCATCGAGATGGCTGTCATCGATCATCCAGTCCGGGAGTTCTTCTTCTGCAGCAGGAGCAAAAGCACTGATAATCTTCTCAAAGGCAGGCATCTGGTCCTGAGGAATCTTTGTGATGATCTCAGCTACATTTTGAATATTGAATTCTTTGTTCATAGTTCAATACAACCTTTCCATATAGAATCAAAAGTTCGATCTTCCCTTGAAGATCGGTGTCAAGCCAGCTGTCAATCAGGTACTCGACAGTTGACAGATTTCGGAGCGTTTCACAGAAGCAGTCATCCCAGGGAGCATCCGGAGACCTGGGTGCATGGTCATTTTTCCACTTCAGGAGGAGATGATAGTAGTCGGTGATAATCCGGTAGAATTTTATGCAGGCTTCCTCAAGCTGCTTCGCCTGCACGACCTGATGGATCAGGCTGTTCTGCTTTCTTGTATTTTGTGAGCGGAGGAAGCGGGCGGATGATGCAGAGAGCTTCTTTGAATCCATCGGCGTAGCTTTCCCGGGAGTGAAGCCGGGAAGGATCTTCTTACTCGAAGACTTCTTTACACTCTTCTTCGGAAGCGGGATAGAGAAGTCCTGTGCAAGCTTCTTCGCTGCCTCTCCGTTTGAGAGTCCATACATCTTTTCGACGAGGTTGATTACGTCCCCGTCCGCTCCGCATCCGAAACAGTGGAACCTCCGATCCACCTTCATGCTCGGATGATGGTCGGGATGGAAGGGACAGCAGCACATCCCAGTGCGGTCCGGTTCCAGTCCGTAAACTTCGGCGGCGTCTCTTGCTGTAATGGTTTGCTTAATGGCATCATAGATTGTCATGGTGGTTTTCTCCTTTATCATTTTAATAGTTTTGTTCATGTTGTTCCGACTTACTCAGGGGTTTGGGAAGCTCCCAACAGCTGCCGGAGGGTACGGGTACCCAAAGGCGATGCTCGTTATAAAACCCGGGACATACAATTGGAGCGTAAATGGATGCTTCAGTCTTTATAAATCTCCCTAAGTGCTAGCCGGTGAGAGGTGCCAAAAATCCGAATTCAGATAAAACTTTTTCAATTCCGTCGCTTTGCATAAACAGCAAAAGTGATTTTCGGCGGTTGTTCCTGCGTGTTTTTTTGGTTTGGATTTTGGTTTGCCTCGGAGAAACGCCGGCCTGTTGAACCGGTCCATAGGACTCTCACCTCCCCGCCTTCATCATGGCCGGGCCGCGAATTACGGAAGTATCATTATCCTCTGCACCTGTCATCGCCGGCCGGGAACAACCCGGTTTTTGCAGAACAGCCTGGCTCGCTCGCTCCAAAGAAGGAGGTCATGGCGTGCTTTCTGCCGTGGCTCGGAGCTTCTGCCCCGATGCAGAGAACGTATTTCTCCGACAGTGGCATATTCAATTGTCAAGGTACAATGAAGGGAAGTTTGTATTTTACCCTTCTACTAACTAGCCAGCGAGAAGGCCGAAAATATTCCATCTTTCATAAAAAAGTTCATTTTCTCTGTTTTGCACAAAGAGTCTGCCCGGATAACCGGCGATGCATTCCTGGCCTGTATTGACCAGCCGGCGAAGAAGGCAAAAATACAAACAGTTTTCAAAATAAGTTCAATTTTTTCCTTTCCTGCAAACGAACACTCAGTAATCAAAGCGTCTGACCGGATATTTTTCCCCTTCACCTTATAGCCAGCGAAAACGGAAAAAACTTAACCCCCAGTTTCAATTTCGGCATGATAGACAAAACTGTGTCTGTCTTTTTTGTTCAGGCTGACGACAGTATCCGGATCGGCAATGATACCCTTCTAAGGGGGAGCCATTGGGAAAGCGAAAAATATAACCTGTTTTCGAAACTTTTTCTGTTTCTCCGTTTTGCACAATCAGTTCGGTCATCGTTTGTTGATATCGCGGTATAGTATCTCCCCTCAATTGGTAGCCGGTGAGAGAGGCCAAAATATCGAAAATAACGAAAAAAACTTCAATTTCGGCAGTCTGCACAATGGATCAAAAATCATTTTGCAGGGTATTCGGTTGTCAAGGTACATCAGGCGGGAAGACAATACCTCCTCAAGTGCTAGCCATCGAAAACGGCTTTTTAGCAAAGGTTTTTCAAAAATTTTTTAGATTCTCTGTTCTGATCAAAGAATTTTGGTGATGAAGAAAGTCCGGAGACAGAGAAAAAGTGCCTCAGGTGAGACACTTCTTATATGGATTCGGGTTTCGGAACAGGAGACGATCCATGTGGTGAAAGGTGAACCGGCGAGAAAAAAAGATGAGAGGCGCTGGTCATGATGAAGCTGAAGAGAGTAGTATACAACTTTTTTGCTGCGACTGCGGCGAGAAAACTTTGGGCTGCTTACACAGGAGCAGATAGAAAAGCACAAAGAGTTGTTCGTGGAGTCAGAAAGTTCCATGTGTGATTAGAGGTAAGAAGCTCGCTTTTACTCATGCAGCTCGCATTAATAAAGCCGCATGGTAACTCTAACCGTCCGCATCGTGAAACGATGTCTCGAGGTTAGCGAGCATCGTGCTTCGGAACCCGTGCATGGCGCAGACCCGGGCACAGATCTTTGGGAGTCCCAAACCCTTTGACAGCGAAATAGACTGTACAAAAAAAGAGAGTCATTTAATCGGCTCTCCTGGCATCAAAGGAAGAATATGCCAATGAAAATTCAATTACAGATACGGTTTCAGCGTTTCAATCAGCAGATAGACCTTCGTTTCCGGAGCAGAATTCGAAGGTGACTTTTCCATTATTGAATTCATCCAGTCGTACCGCATTTGGCTGATTCCGTCCGACCACATCAGAAATGGAAGAATTGAAATAATAAATGCGCAAGATTTCTACACGATCAGGCAATTATCATGAATGATTTTTCCTGCCGAAAGAGTATAATTGAAATGCAGACAATTCATCTTCGTAACTGGAGAGTCAATCAATATGCTGAAAGGAGAACAGTATGGCAGGAAAAACCATGTTTGACCGGGAGACAAGACCGGCATCGGAGAAGCTTCGCTTTGATGATTTTAATGATATGCCTCCTCTCACCGGGATGAAGCGGAAGGAAAAAGAACTTGTCGTCGGAATGATAAACGTCTGGTATGAATTTGTTCCGGAAAGCTATGACGGATCCGAAGAAGTGCCGCTGGTGGTCCAGTGCCATGGCGGCGGACAGGACGGTCTTAGGTGGGCGGAAAAAAACATCTGGCATGAGATCGCACAAGAGAAAAACCTCATTGTCGTATTTCCCAATTCACCGCGTCCCGGTGCCTGGCATTGTGATGATCTGGATATTCAGTTTCTGTGTGATCTGATACAACACCTGGAGAGCGTATACCGGATTGACAAAAGCCGTATTTATATGCAGGGCATGTCAAACGGTGATATGATGACACTTTCCTTTACGATGGAACATCCTGAGATCCTAGCTGGGGCGGCCTATACTTCAGGACCGACGATCCGTGAAATGCTACGGAAAGAGCATGCTTCTGGACCGCTTCCGGTTCTGCAGGAGCGTGGGGAACTTGACCTTAATTTCATGCTGGAACCGGGAACAGAGGATGTTTATGAAAAGCGCTACAACATGAATGATGAGAACAGGGCAATCTGGGAAGAAGTAAATGAAACGGCAGAAGTACTTCCGAAGCTGTCGATCCAGGGAAAGAATAATATCCTGTACTATGAAGGGAAAAAGGCTCCGCTTATTGCCTGGGAAATTCACGGCATGGGACATCGGGAGCCCGCTTCAAGTGCGCAGATGTACTGGGACTATCTGTACAGCGGCTGCAGAAATGTGGACGGTGAGCATCTGTGGGCAGATCCGGTAAAGAAAATCGAAGGAGACGAAGATACCTGGATTCTGGCACTTGGTTCAAACAAAGCCTATCATAAAGACGGGATGATTCCTTTGACAGATCTTCCGCAGGGCGTGGTTAGAGTTTTTGAGCCGCGGGAACAGGATAAAAAACCGCTGGACCTTCATGAAATGGCCCAGCAGGATACATACTATGCGCCGGTTGAATGTCTGGCCGGGCTTTTTGGGGCGGATGCATCGTTCAGCGATGACGGACAGGAGGCGGAGATAAAGCTCCAGGATGGCAGGATAGTCAAACTCTGGAAACACCGTTGTCTCGTGAGCGTAGACGGGGAGTACACGGAACTTCAGCATCCTTGTTTTCTGCGCTATGGTGTGCTGTATTTCCCGGTGGAGGAGTTTTGCAGGCTGATTCTCGGCAAACAGGTAACAACAGCACATGATGTCATCTGCATCTCCGATCACTATGCACTTCTCGGCAAATATACCGCCAGAATATTATGCAGGATTCTCGGGGGTAAAATGCGGCCGCATGAACGGATTCCGTGGAATGACTGAACGAAAAAGTGAAAATATGCGACAGCAGCGGCCTGCAGAATATCTGCAGGCTGCTGCTGTCGACATTATACCAGGCCATGACGGATCGGCAGGAGCTCCTGCAGTGCACGTTTAAGTACAGGATCCCAGAGATCCCATTCATGACCCACACCGGGAACTTCTTCAAGATAGACATAAAGCCCCTGCTGCTGAAGAAACGCGGCAGAGCGGAGGGACCCTTCTTTTGCGATATCGGTTTCCCCGTAAATCAGATAGAAATCCGGAAGCTTCTTTCCTTCTGCTATGGCTTTTTTCAGGATTTCACAGTTTTCTTCCATCTCATCCGGTTTATGCGGCGGCATCGGAAGCCCGTAGTCGCGCCTTACTCTCTTTTCTCCTTTCTGACGTACATTGAAAGACCCGGCAGACATGCCAAGAACGGCGGCGTAGTTTTCCGGATAACGGATTGCCACCTTCTGGGCACCGTTCGATCCCATGGAATATCCGCCGATAAAGTTGTCTTCTCTGCGGTCTGATAACGGGAAGATGTTCCGGAGTACATCCGGCAGTTCTTCTCCGACAAAACGGCACATTTTCATTCCGGGATCGAAGTCATCGTAGTTCAGATTATAACCTGTCGGAGTGACAACGGCAAGCATGTGTTCCTCAGCGTAACGGACAATATTGGAACGGTGAATATAGTCCTGCTCAAAACCGGCGCCTCCGTTCAGAAGCCATAGTACCTGATACTTTTCCTCTTTCCGCGGAAACATACGGTCAATCTTTCCGGCAGCGTAATCATGTGTTGAAAAGAACGGAAGAATGATACTGACATCGGTGGACATCCGGAGATTTGCGGACATCAGGTTCATTTGTATAATAGCCATAGCTGGTCTCCTTCCTCAAATCGAAATCGGTTCATGCATCAGAGGCAGCAGAGACTCCAATGCTTTCCTCAGCATCAGATCCCAGAAATCCCACTCATGCCGGAAACCCGGAACTTCCATGAAAGAATAGTGAAGCCCCATTTTGTCATAAAAGCGTAAAGCTTCTTTTACCTGCGGGAGAACCATATCATCTCCGCCGCAGGTGAAAATGATTTTGGGAAGGTCTGCAGTTCCTTCTTTCAGAATCTGATAGATCGGAAGCGCCATCTGTACGTCTTTTTTCGGGTCCTCGGGAAACACATAGTCTGAGATGTCTTCATCCTGCAGAACTTTTTCAAGAAAGTCAGAAACCCAACGGTCTTCCGGCCGGTGCATCCGGATTCCGCCGGAGGACATGACAAGGGCTGTGCGATAGAGCTCCGGATGCAGGACAGCGCATTTCATTGCGCCTCCCCCGCCCATGGAATTGCCGGCAATAAAGTTATCTTCCCGTGCTGCAGAGAGCGGCAGAATACTGCGGCACATGGCAGGAAGCTCTTCTGTGACATAACTGAAATAACGTCCGCCGTTTGGAATATAGCCATCCGTGTAAAAGGCATCGTCGTTTTCCGGCATAATAACCGCGATATTATTGTCTTCTGCGTAACGGACGATGTTGGTATTGTAGATGAATCCGTTTGCATCATCTGTACCTCCATGCAGGAGCCATAAAGTCTGGTATTTGACCGGCGGCCTTTTTTCATGCCTCAGTGCACGTCCGGTTGGCAGGATTACATTGATTTTTGTCTGGATTCCAAGCTCCTTCGAGAGGAAGCTGATATTCATTACAGCCATTGGAATTACCTCCGTATCGTAAATCTATTTGTGCTGGGCAAAAAGCCAGGATAGAATGCCGTGTTCATTATGATAGGTCAGAACCCAGCTTGCGTGATTGGCGACGACAAGGTCTTCATAGGGCATGTTGTCAATGATGCCGATATCGTATTTTGCCAGTTCTTCCGGAGAGAACAGTGTCAGGTGAGCATTCCTGTGACCCTTGTCTTTGAGTTCAATAATCGCATCTGTAAGGTATTTGTGACGGTATACAGTATGGTCCACATAGGCTGAGGAAACCCAGACCGGCATACGCGTATTCCGCAGCATATCGAATGTTTCGCGCGTCATCGTCGGGCAGACCGGAGCTCCGGCGGCAAACAGGTCTGCACCGACGGACATGGCCCGGATACATCCCGCACCGCCCATTGACAGACCGGTTACATAAACCCGTTTTTCATCCACCTTTCCTTCCCGGATCATCCGCCGGATAATATCAATCACTTTGGAGAGGTAATCTCTGGACCACCCGGAAGACGGATCCGGATCACGGTCGAAGGACTGCTTCCGGAGTCCGCCCATCGCCATCGGATTAAACGGGTTTTCAATCGCCATCGGCGCCAGCACGTAGATTTCCGGATAGTCCATGGCAATATTGATCGGTCCGTAGTTTGCGGTCAGCTGGAATTCGTTGTCACGCTGATCCTTTGGTCCTCCGGTTCCGCCGCCGTGAAGGTGCAGAAGAAGGGGACGGGGCTCTGTACTTTCAGGACTGTAAAGACGATACACGACATCTCCTTCCGTATAGGAGTCAAAACGGTCCAGCCCATCCGTGACGAAGCAGTCAAAACTGCTTTTTGGGTATGCTGTTTCTCCGATTGTCAGTGTAAAATCCGAACGGTTCGAGAACTGGACTGTTTCGAGCGTTAAGATGCCGTTTTCGTAATGAAGATCTGCAATATCTCCGCCGGCTGTGCCGCGGGTTTTCTTCAGGTATTTCAGAAGCGGCTCGTTTTTGAAAGGTCCGTCTATATGAACGATTTCTTTATCAGGGGTTGATCCGTCCCAGGGAAGCTCGATTCGGTATACTTCCTGTCCAAGCACCCCCATTCTGCAGTAAACGGTTGATTTCATGATAGTCCTCACTTTCTTTAGAATACTGTAATTATCACTACTTTTGGTTTTCATTGTACAATAGAGAAACAGGAAGATAAATAAGGAAAATTGCGAAATTCTGTAGAATTATTGCGGAGTTTGTAGCAGTGAGAATGATCACAGAAACAATGATAAACAGGGCTGCTCTGATAAACTTCGCAATTTCTCTACACGATACGGCAATTTTGCATAATGACAATCTGAAAAACAGACTTATATAATCTATAGCAGATACAATCTATACAGCCGCGAAAGGAGAAAAAAACAATGGGTTTTGAATTGAGATGTACGAAAAAAGATCCGGTCGTTTCGACAAAGTACGGGAAACTTCGGGGATTTTTTTATGACGATGTTTACAATTTCTGGGGTGTGCGCTATGCGGTTGCAAAACGTTTCCATATGCCGGAAGAGCAGCCGGCCTGGGAAGGTATCAAAGACGCCCTTGCCTATGGCTATGTCAGTCCGCTTCTGGAGGATCCGATTCCGGACAATGAAATTACGGTTCCGCATCGTTACTGGCCAATGGGAGAAGACTGTCTCAATGTAAACATTTTTACTCCGACCATCGATCCGGAAGCGAAGAAGCCGGTTATGGTCTGGCTTCATGGCGGCGGATTTTCGGATGGATCTGCCATTGCGCACATCGCTTTTGAAGGCGATAACCTTGCACGTCATCATGACGTGGTGCTTGTCGCAGTCAATCATCGTCTGAACGCTTTTGGCTTTCTGGATCTGTCCATGTTCGGGGAAGAGTATAAAAACTCTGTCAATGCCGGTATGGCGGATATCGTCGCAGCATTACAATGGGTACATGACAACATTGCAGCATTCGGCGGAGATCCGGAAAATGTGACAATTTTCGGTCAGTCGGGCGGCGGCGGAAAGGTCAATACGCTGGGTCAGACACCGGCGGCAGACGGGTTGTTCCATCGGGCGATTGTCATGAGCGGTGTGCATGATCCGGACGCACCTAGACATACCTGGCCTTCTCCGGAGCCGAAGGAACTGGTTCTGGAGATTCTGAAGCAGCTGAATCTTGAAGAAAAAGATTATAAAAAGCTTGAAACCGTGCACTTCCGCCTGTTCATCATGGCAGTAAACCGGGCGATCCGGGTGTTCGGCAGGAAGGGGATGGTGGTCGGCTGGGGCCCGAAAGCCAATGAATGGTATGCCGGCGATCCGCTGACTGTCGGTTTCCGGGAACATTATAAAATGATCCCGACGATGGTCGGAAGCACGCTTGGAGAATTCTATCAGACTTCGACACCTGAAAACAAGCTGACCATGACCGAAGAAGAACAGAAGCAGGTGATTTGGAATAAGTACGGAAAAGAAAACGGCGATCGGGTGATCGAACTCTTTGAACAGGCTTATCCGGGCAAAAATATCGCGATAGCGGATTCTGTGGACAACAGTGTCCGTCCGGCCTGTGTCAAGTACTGCAGGGTGAAATCACAGGGAGAGCATGCACCGGTGTACTCTTATCTGCATGCTTCTGTTTATGACTTCAACAACGGTATGCCGGCCTGGCATAACTGCGATATCCCGTATGCCTTTGCAAACGGTGACCGCATCCCTTACTGTCATGCGACCGAAAATGCAGAAGCGCTCTGCAGTCTGATTCCCGCGGCATTTGTGGCTTTTGCAAAGACCGGGAATCCTAACGCAGATGGTCTTCCTTTCTGGGCGCCTGCGACAGAAGAGGAAGTTCCCACGATGATCTTCGATCAGACTTTTGAAGTCAAAACGGGACATGACACGGAACTGATCAACTATATCAACAGCGTCTCGAAACCATTCCGGATGAGTTTCTTCGGGCCCAAAACCGATGACGATGTGGAAGGAACGGTCTGGGGGTACTAAATCTCTGTCGCAATTTTTCTATACGTTTTTACGCAATAGATCGGGATGAACGCAATAATTGTAAAAATACCCGCAAATACGAGAAAATCGATGCATATATTCTGTGCTATACTTTTCTCAGAAACAATCTTCGGACAAGAAGAATGTAAATAACAAGTTTTTAAGGAGGAAAACATGAAGAAGTTTTTAGCTGTACTTCTGGCAGCGCTGATTGCATTATCAACTCTGGCAGGATGTACCCAGAATCCGGGGAATGAGTCTAAGTCTGAAACTGAGACAAAGGCAGACACTGGAAAGGAAGACACCAAAGCTGACGAGAGCAAGGCTGATGATCAGACCGAACCTGCTGCGTCAGATCCGTTTGAGAATCTCCCGACCAATCGAACCGAGTACCAGCAGTCTTACGTGATTGCCACTCCTGAAATGTACCCGAATATCGATTTCAGCAAACCCTATACCTGCTATGTTTACTCGATCGGCGGCAAGCCGAATGACTGGGATATGGTAGAGGATAAGATCAATGAACGTCTGGCAGCGTTCAATACCAAGATCGTGACAAACTTCATCGGCTGGTCGGATCTTAGTACCATGTACTCTCTCGTCCTTACCGGCGGCGAAGATATCGACATCATTTATACCGCACCCTGGTGTTCAATGTATGTAGAGAATGACAAGGAATCCTTCTATCGCTTTGACGAGGCATGGCTTGAAGAAAATATGCCGCTGACCTGGCGTTTCCAGGATCACGCATTCTTCAAAGAAACCACCATTGATGGCAAGATGATCGCCGTTTCCTGCAACAATGAAAAGCCGGAGAACAAGATTGTTGCCATCCGTCAGGATCTGGCTGAGAAATACGGTATCACCGAGCTGAAGGACTGGGCTGATTACAAAAACTTCATGCTCACGATCGCTGAGAAAGAGACTCCGGAATCCGGCATCTTCGCACAGGCTTCTTCCGGCGGCAACCCGGAGGTTCAGGAAGTTTGGTACGAGCAGTACAATACCTTCTACCTTATTAAGGACGGCGGTCTCAGCTTTACCTACAGCTATGACGGCGGTATCCCGGATTGGGAAGAGATTCAGTGGACCCTGGAAACCGATATGTTCCGCGATTTCTGCTATGAAATGAAAGAAATGGCCGACGCAGGCTGCTGGTCCAGAGGCGCTCTGAACGGAACCGTTTCTGATGATGATGCTTTTGCAGCTCTGCAGGGAGCGTCCATTGCCTGGAACGGATCGGTATTCGGATTTATGAGACGGGCTGAAGCGGCTGATTCCAGTGTCCGTTGTGCAGCATACGACCTGAACAAAGATACGCTTGTCAAGTGTGAAGAAGCGAACAACGGCGATATGGCGATTGCGTCCGCTTCGAAGGATAAGGAGCGTTCCGCGATGGTTCTCGACCTTATGAAGATGGATACCGAAATCAACCGTCTGATCCACCTTGGCATTGAAGGCGTCCATTATACGCTTGATGAAGATGGAAGACATTATACTGCATTGGAAAAGGCTGCTGATTACGGCGCCAACAGCCACGGAATCAGCTGGGGTCTGCATAATGGTATCTATGAGCAGGCCGGCGGCGATGAGCGTGAATTGGCGATGTATGAGGAATGGAAGAAGAGAATGGTCGGCTGTCCGACAGTTACCTTCGTATTCGACAAGTCCGGCATTTCCGAATACTGTGACGCGATCATTCAGATTACCGGAGATTATACCAATGCACTGGCACTCGGCCTGGTGGACGATGTGGATTCGGAAATTGACGACATGATCCAGCGTTGTAACGATGCGGGCCTGGATGTCGTTAAGGAAGAGGTCAAGAAGCAGTTCGAGGCATGGCTTGCAACACAGTGAGCAGTTTAAGACACGGCTGAATACCGGCCCGTGAGTAATCGTCCCCGGGTTGTTATCCTTACATGCAACCCGGGGACTTTTTATTCCAAAAGTTTTGTGGTAGAACAGGACAGGTTATAAGAAAAGAGAAAGGTGGGCAACGTCTTTTCTTAGGATAAAGACAGCTCCTTCTGAGGGTAGGAGGGACGAACTATGAACGAGAAACAAAGAAAGAAAATGGCCCGGGTACCATTTAAAAAGGTCATTAAAAAACACTGGGTGCTGCTGCTGATGCTGGCGCCGGCGGTCATTTATGTATTTATCTTTTCGTATATCCCGATGACGGGCATTGTGCTCGCTTTCAAGAAATACAACTATAACGGCGGAATTTATGGGTCCCCGTGGAACGGCCTGGACAACTTCAAGGCACTTCTGATCGCGAAGAAGATGGGGAATGTCACGAGGAACACCTTGTTATATAATATCGTATTTATTGTGCTCGGAACAATCTTCCAGGTCGGCTCTGCGATTCTTCTTAACGAAATCCGAATCAAGGCATTTAAGAAGACCGCTCAGGCATTTATGTTCCTGCCGCATTTCATTTCCTGGGTTGTAGCAGGCGCGATCATGTACAATGTGTTCAGTTATGAACGCGGTATCTGGAACAAGATGCTCGTTTCTTTGGGAGGAGATCCTTTCGACCTGTACAATACGCCCGGTGCCTGGCCGTTTGTTCTGACATTCCTTAAACTGTGGAAGGGCACCGGTTACGGATCCGTCGTATACCTCGCCGCGATCACAGGTATTGATCAGGAAATGTTTGAGGCGGCATCTCTGGACGGCGCGAATGCCTGGCAGAAGATCCGGTATCTGACAATCCCGTCTCTTGTGCCAACCATTATCACACTGACACTTCTTGCGATCGGCGGGATTTTCCGTGGCGACTTCGGTCTGTTCTACCAGACCGTCCGGATGACTTCCAAACTGGAGCCGATGACCGATGTCATTGATACCTATATTTTCCGTCTCCTGATGTCCTCCGGAAATGTCAGCCGATCCGCTGCCGCGAGCCTGTATCAGTCTGTGCTGTGTTTTATCACGATCAATCTTTGTAACTTCGCGGTAAAGAAGATCGATCCCGACTATGCGCTGTATTAAGGGGAGGTGACGATCATGGCTGAAAGAGATTTATTAAATGAAAGAGATGAAGAGAAGGTCGTCTATAAAGAACACAGAAGAAAACTCGGAGCAGATGCGCTTTCCCTGAAGATTATCGCTTACGTCTGGATTGGACTGTTTGCCATTGTATGTATGCTTCCGTTCTATCTGATCATTATTGCGAGTTTTACACCGGAGAAAGTGCTGATCCGGAATGGTTATCCGATCATTCCGACGGCGTTCTCCACGGAAGCTTATAAACTTGCCCTGAAGAATCCGCAGGAAATCCTGCTTTCATATGGCGTGACGGCACTGGTAACGATAGTCGGGACCTTCCTGTCGATCTGGCTCGCGACGATGACCGGCTATTGTCTCTCGAGAAAAGATTTCCCGTGGAGAAATGCGATTGCGTTTTATTTCTTCTTTACGACTCTGTTCTCGGGCGGCCTGGTTCCCTGGTACATCCTGTGTATCCGGTACCTTGGTTTTAAAAACCATATTCACGCGTTGATTGTGCCGATGCTGTTCTCGGTCTGGAACATGATCATCAGTAAGACCTTTATGGCCGGGATACCAAGTGCAATTACGGAATCAGCAAAAATAGACGGGGCAAACGATTTTACAATTTATGTGAAGCTGATGCTTCCTCTGTCGAAGCCGCTGATCGCGACGCTGGGACTGTTCTCGGCTCTCGGGTACTGGAATGACTGGTACAACTGCATGCTGTTTATTACGGAGTCCAGATCGGATCTGTACATGCTGCAGTACTATCTCCAGCGGATTCTGGGAGCAGCGGAAGCGCTGAAGACCATTGCCGAAAAATCAGGCATGGCAGTTCAGGCAATGCCTCTCGAGTCGATGAAAATGTCGATGACGGTTATTGCGACCGGCCCGATCGTGCTTCTCTATCCTTTTGTGCAGCGATACTTCGTCAAAGGCATGACGATCGGTGCCGTAAAGGGATAATATTATCCAAAATGAAGACGGGCAGGATGCTGAATGTATGGTAATTCATGTGTCCTGCCCGTTTTTCCGGTAATCGGAAGGGGTCATGCCGGTAAGGCGCTTAAAGGTGGTGGAGAAAACGCTCTCACCGGAGAAACCGCAGTCCAGGGCGACTTCACGCATGGACTGACGAGTCTTCTTCAGCATGTATTTTGCGGTCCGGATTTTGAGATTGAGGCAGTATTCGTGCGGTGTCATACCGGTGTCACGCCGGAACATCCGGAGCAGATGGTAGGGACTGACCATGGCGATTTCCGAGAGCGTCTGAAGGTCCGGATCCTCTTTGAAATGGGAGTCGATATAGGCGATGACGGTATCGGTACTGTTCCTGTACTGCAGAGGATGTCCTGTGACCTCAGCAAACTGCTTGAGATCGCAGAGTATGTCATAGATATAGCGTGACAGCTGAACATCGTGCGTCAGATGGTCATGCTTCAGGATTTCGAAAATACGGCTGATCATGCTGATGATCGGGAAAGGATCATCCATTTCAAAAATAAAGTCCAGCTGCCGAAGAATGCTTCTTCCGAACTCCTGAGAATTCTGTCCGTAGAACTGCAGCCAGATCGCCTCTGCTTTCTCCGGAGCACGCAGAAGGTGGGGATACCGGCAGTCAAGAAGGACAAAGTGGTTTTTTTCTGCCGTGCGGTGGATATCATTATAACGGATTTCCAGAGATCCCTGCAGCACAAACATCAGAAGGAAGCTGTCCATCGGCTTCCTCGTCAGGGTATAATCCGGCTCATAATAGTAATGACCGACGCTCTGCACAAGGAAATACATGGATTCGGCTTCTTCACTCGGTTTATGGTAAAACAATTCTGATTTCGGAGAGACATTCTTTTCCGCAGATCTCATCAGATTTATCCTCCGCGTTTTCTGTAGTTATGCAGATTTTACCATAGAGAAACCGTAAAATCAAGGAAACGCTTTTTGAAAGGAAAGACATGTATATCAGAAAGCTGACAAGTTTGGTAAGTCCGAAGATCGGACAGGCAGAGGTTCAGACAAAAGCCGGGATTCTCCGGGGCGTTTTGTCAGACGGGACATATGTTTTCCGCGGAGTCGAATATGCTCATGCACGGCGTTTTCACTTGCCGGAGCCGCCAAAACCCTGGGAAGGCGTGAAGGAAGCGATTGTCTATGGAAACGCATGCCCGGAGATTTTTACCTGTATTCCGCATGACCAGTATACTGTCCCGCATTACTTTACGGTACAGAGCGAAGACTGTCAGTACCTGAATGTCTGGACGCGGCACTTGGATCCTGAGGCAAAAAAACCGGTTATGGTCTGGTTCCACGGCGGCGGAATGATGACTGGGTCCGGTGTTGAACACTATGCTTATGACGGAGAGGAACTGTCGAAATACGCGGATGTCGTAGTCGTAACACTGAATCACCGCCTGAACGTATTAGGATTTCTGGATCTCTCTGCTTACGGCGAAGAATACCGCTTTTCCGGAAACGCGGGAACAGCCGACCTTGTTGCAGCCCTTCGGTGGGTTCACGACAATATCGAAGCTTTTGGCGGCGATCCGGAGCGCGTGATGATTTTCGGACAGTCCGGCGGCGGCGGAAAAGTGGCATCCATGCTGCAGTGCCCTTACGCGGACGGTCTGTACAGCCGTGCCTGCCTGCAGTCCGGCGGAATGCGGAAAGGTCCGGATTTACTGCCGGAACAGTCCCGGAAAGTCGCGGCATATGTGCTGGAGGAGCTGGGCATTTCACCGGAAAATGTCTCTGAAATCGAAACGGTCTGGTATGACGAACTCGCGGCTGCCGCTGATAAAGCGCTGAAAAAAACAGCAGAGGAAACCGGATCACGCGCATTCTTCGGACCGGTTGCGGACGGCGACTTCTATATGGGGCATCCGTTCAATGCCGGATTCCGAAAAGAAAGCGCGCACATTCCGCTTCTGGTCGGAAACGTATTCGGAGAGTTCTGCAACAATTTCGCTTTCCCGAAGGGGGAAGGAAGCAAAAACAGCTGGAGCAGGGAGTATACCGAAGCACAGTACAGAGAGTATTTCGGCGGCAAGGCGGATGCGGTCCGGGAAACTTTTGCAGAGACCTATCCGGAAAAGAATCCCGCGGACGCCCTGTTTATGGACGGCAATATGCGCCGGGGAGTGCTGGATTTTGCAGCACTCCGCTGCCGGCAGTCCGATGCGCCGGTCTATAGCTTCCTGTTCAACCTGGAGTCTCCCTTCAACGGCGGGACGACAGCCTGGCATAACGCCGAGATTCCGTATGTCTTCCACAATGCCGAATACCTTGAGCCGTCTTTTATCCCGGGCGTAACGGAAATACTGCAGGATATCATGGCAGGCGCATGGGCAAACTTCGTGGCATCAGGAGACCCGAACGGCGGAAATGTGCCTCTGTGGCCGAAATTCAGCCTTTCCGGGCAGGAAACGATGGTTTTCGATAAAAATACCGAAGTTAAGGCCGGACACGATAAAAAGCTGCTTTCTGTGCTTCCTGTGATTCCCTTTAATATGCAGACCCTCATGGGCACAAAGAAGTGAAGGGAGGACACGTATGTTTATCAAAAAACTGACAAAACAGGTCATCTGCAATCCCGACAACCCTCTTGCCCATACTTCTGACGGTGTGCTCAGGGGACTGATCGTGGATGATACCTATATTTTCAGGGGAATCCGGTATGCCGCGGCAAAACGCTTCGGGATGCCGGAACCGGTTTCTCCGTGGGAGGGCGTGAAGGACGCGATCATCTACGGGCCGGTCTGCCCGGAGCTTCAGACTGTACAGCCGGACGACAATTATACCGTTCCCCATGTATTCTATCCGCAGGACGAGGACTGCCAGTACCTGAATGTCTGGACGCAGAGTCTGGATCCCGCAAAAAAGCGTCCGGTGATGGTCTGGCTGCATGGCGGCGGCTTCTCTACGGGTTCCGGCATCGAGCATTTTGCGTATGACGGTGAAAATCTGTCCCGGGAGGGTGATGTCGTAGTCGTGACCCTGAATCACAGGCTGAATATCCTTGGGCACTTTGACTTGTCTGCCTATGGAGATAAATACCGCTATTCCGCAAATGTGGGTCTTGCAGATCTCGTGGAGGCGCTTCGATGGGTGCAGCGCAATATCGGCGCGTTCGGCGGGGACCCGGAGAATGTGACGATCTTCGGCCAGTCCGGCGGCGGCGGAAAGGTCTGCGCGCTTCTGCAGATTCCGTCTGCGGATGGCCTGTTTCACCGGGCGGTCATACAGAGCGGCGTCATCCCGGAGCGTCCCGGCAGAAAGCATGACAATTCCATGGTGGAGAAAGTCATCGACGGGCTTGGCATTGACCGTGAGCATATCGAAGAGCTGGAAAGCGTCCCTTACTGGAAATTCCAGAAACTGATCGCAGGAATGGGACCTCGCGCGGGGATGGCTTTCGGGCCTTGCAGGGACGATGATTTCTACATGGGCAGTATATTTGACGTCGGACCCACGGAGCACGCGAAGACTGTCCCTGTGATGGTCGGCAATGTACGGGGCGAATTCATGCAGAACTATGTCCGCACGACAGACGACGGGCAGAAGAACAGGTGGTCCGCCGAAAAAGCAGAATCCATTGTCCGTGAGAAATTCGGGGATGCAGCGGATGAAGCGATCAGGCTTATGAAACAGGCATATCCTCAGTACCCCCTGCAGGATATTCTCTTTACGGATTCCATGTTCCGGCCGGGTACTTTTGATTATTTGCAGGCAAGAGCAAAAGCAGGATGTGAAAATACCTGGGGCTTCATGTTCGGTATGGAGATGCCGGTTTACAGCGGTACGCTTCCCTGGCATAACGCAGAAATTCCCTATGTATTCCGGAACGCGGACTATATCGAACCGTCATACATTCCGGGCGTGACGGAGCCGATGCAGGATCTGGTCTCCTCTGCCTGGACAGCATTTGCGAAGTACGGGACGCCGAACGAAGAAGGACTTCCGGAATGGAAACCATATACAAAAGACGGTCATTGGATGATGTATTTTGACCGGGAACCACGGGCGAAAAACGCGGATGCGGAGGAAAAACTGATTCGTTTCCTTTTGGATCATCCGATTGAGATGACGCACGTAAGAAGACAGAAGCAGCCGGTGCTTTTTGGCGGCGGACCGAGAGTGTAGGACTTTCAAGGTGAACAGAACAATACGAGTGATGAGAGTATGAGACAAAGATCAGAGATAAAGCTATCAGTTTTTGTTTTGGTCACATTGTATGGAGTCATCTTGTGTGGTCTATCTATGACTGCCTGTAACAATTTGAGATCAAAAAACAGTTATGAGCCTCCGATACCTGGCATTGAGTGGGGAATCACGGAAGAAGAACTGCTGGAGCGGCTTCAGGCAGAATCCGTATCTCTGAATGAAGAAAAAGAAGGAACTTCTGTCTTTCAGTTTCAAAGCTCTGTTTTTAACTGCCCGGCCGAAGTGATGATTCAGACGGATCACTATACAGGTCTCGGTGCATATCTTGCAGAGATACATTTTACGGATTATGATGAAGGAAACCTGAGAAAGGCGCTGACAGACATGTATGGGGAACCTTCTTCCCAGGACAGGGCTTCAGACAGGCTAGAATGGAAATCGGTTCTCATTCGGGATCTTCCGGAAGGTGTACAGAGCAGGATTCAATATGCCAGAATCGGCTGGAAATATACAGGGGCAGGCAGTAAGGGTATGTGGGAAGCGATTCGTAGGAGCAGAAGCTGATACGGAAAGAGGTATAGAGTAGCAGCGTTATCTAAGATGGAGGACGATGAATGGAAAATAATTTAGCAATCCCTGCGCGACATGAATTTTTCGGCTTTGGCTGGGAGTTTCATTACGGTGATCTGAAAGAAAGGGAAGCCTGGACAGAACAGGATTTCCGTCCGGTTCAGCTGCCGCATGACTGGCTGATGGATTATGAGGCTCCTGATAAGGATGAGAAGTCAGGTGCGATGAACTGGAAATACGGAGTCGGCATCTATCGAAAGGAATTTACGGTGGATCCGGTGAACGAGGGCAGAAAACTGTTCCTGCACTTTGACGGCGCGTATCAGGATTCGACGGTTTATCTGAACGGGACGGAGCTCGGTAATCATTTCTACGGCTATACGCCTTTTGAGTATGAGATTACGGATTATGTTAAATACGACGCTCCGAACCGGCTTGTTGTACGCGTCGATAACTCCGACCAGCCGAACACCCGCTGGTATTCCGGCTCCGGTATTGACCGGGACGTATGGATTGATTCGGTCAGTCCTGTCCATGTCGCGTCCGAAGGGACTTATATTGTCACAAAATCGATCGATAACGGCTTTGCAGATCTTGTGATCGAGACCGAGATCATGAACCAGTCCGGGGAAGACTGCGAGATCCTTGTGGTGAATGAAATATTCGCTCCGGACGGAAAGCTTGTGGCAAAGCTTCCGCAGCGGATGACTGTCGGGGCAGCGGCAGGAACGGTGATCCTGAAACAGGAGATTGCACTGAAAGATCCGGAACTCTGGTCAACGGAATCCCCTGCGATGCACAAAATGCTGACAAAAATCTATGCAGACAGCAAAGAAGCAGATCCTCTGGATGTGTATACCACACCCTTTGGCATCCGCACGATCCGTTTCGATGCGGACCGGGGTTTTCTCTTGAACGGAAAGCAGGTCAAGATCAATGGCATGGCGATCCACAATGAAGCCGGACAGCTCGGGGCGGCAGTGCCGATCCGGGTCTGGCGGAGACGGTTTGAGAAGCTGCAGGAGATGGGCTGCAACGCGATCCGTACCGCCCACAATCCAGCGGACCCGCTGATCCTCGACCTGATGGACGAAATGGGACTTCTCTGCATGAATGAGTTCTTTGACGAGTGGACGATCTGCAAGTGGTCGAAATCCCGCGGAAACCCGGATGTGCCGCCGAAAGGCTATGCGCACCGCTGGGAAGAACTGCATGTAAAAGATGCGGAAACCATCATCCGCCGCGACCGGAACCATCCCTGCGTGATCTTATGGTCAGTCGGCAATGAATGCGAGGAAGTCTATACAGTTGACGGCTGGGAGGTAATGAAGGAACTTCAGGAGATCTGCCACCGCATGGATCCGACACGGCCTGTCACGGAAGGCACCAATCTTCTCGCGCACAACAGTGCCTATACCTATGAGAAATTTATGGAATACGAAGATGTCTGGGGCTTCAACTGGATCAATATCTGGGAGCCGAGGGCCGAGCTTCTGTATGAGCCGGATAAGATCAAACATCCGGATGTGCCGATGGTTATTACAGAAACCGGCGGATGCGCGGGATCACGCGGCAGTTATCCGCTTCCTGAAAGACGCTCCGGCGGCGGACGTTTCGGCGGTTCCCCGTATTATTCCTGGCCGGTCGCCGCGTCGAAGCATCTTCGCTTCATTCTGACGCATGACTATATCTCCGGTGTGTTCTACTGGACCGGCGTTGACTACATGGGTGAATCGCCCTATCCGATCCGCGGCGGCGAGCATGCGCCTGTGGGCTTAGACGGCTATATCAAGGATAACTGGTATTTTTACAAATCCATGTGGAAGCATGACGAACCGATGGTTTACATCTTCCCGCACTGGAACATGGACGTTCCGGAAGGAAAGATCATCCCGGTTCTCTGCTACACTTCCTGTCCTTCGGTCGAGCTGTTTGTAAACGGAAAGAGCTACGGTGAGAAAGCCTGTCTGTATCCTGCGGACGGCATCGATGAATGGCCGAAATTTGATCTGACAAAACCGACCGCCAATACGGACGATCTGTTCCTTTCCTGGGATGTGCCCTATGAAAAGGGTGAAGTGATTGCTGTCGGCTATGACCGGGATGGAAAAGAGATTGCCCGGTACAGCGTGAAAACCGTCGGGGAGGCAGCGAAGATTATCGCAAAGACTGACCGGACGGAGATCCCCGCCGACGGCAGGGAAATTGTACAGATTGAAATCGAACTGCAGGACCACGACGGCAATTTTGCGATTCTTTCCGAAAACGAGCTGAAGCTTGATTTTGACGGGCCGGCGGAGCTGCTGGTCGTCGAAAACGGAAACGGAAGGGATCATTCACTTGGTAGAAATCCGGTCAGGAAGGCACATTACGGCAGACTGTTTGCTGTTCTCAGGTCGAAACGGGAAGAAAAGGGAACAGTAAAAGTCCGGATCAGCGGAGAAGGACTTCAGAGCGCAGAATTACAGTTCGAGTGTATTTGATACGGGGTACGAGATGAAAGATCGTATTGTTAAAGTAAAGCAAGGGCTCCTTCGGGGAAATTTCGGCTCGGATCCCCGGGTGAAAGTCTTTCGCGGAATACCATATGCGGAGGCGCCTGTAGGAGAACTCAGATGGAGGCCGCCGCAGGAGAAGAGACCATGGGAGGGTATTCGCGACGCTCTTCTGTATGGACCGATCGCGATGCAGCGCCGGAACGGGGCAAAAGATCTGTGGTCGAAAGAGATGCACCCGGCCGGAACCGAATTTCAGATGAGTGAAGACTGCCTGTACCTGAACGTTTACACGCCTGCAAAAACGGGAAATGAAGGACTGCCGGTCTTGGTATATATTCACGGAGGCGCTTTTACTGTCGGATATCCATTTGAGCAGGAAGTGGATTTTGAACATATCGCATCCCGTGGGATTGTAGCAGTCGGCATCACGTTTCGGCTGGGGGTCTTCGGATTCTTTGCACATCCGGATCTCCAAAAAGAAGATCCGAAGGAGGCAAAGGGCAATTACGGGCTGATGGACATCGCCTTTGCGCTTCACTGGATTCAGGAGAATATTGCCGAATTCGGAGGAAATCCGGATGAGATTACACTGGCAGGGCATTCTGCCGGTGCAAGTGCAGTGCAGATGATTCTGTACGGCGATGCGGGCAGGTATGTCAACAGAGCTATCATCCAGAGTTCTTTTTCCATGTGCTTTGCGGATACGGGCAGTCAGATGCATCATATCTCTGAAGCGGAGGAAATCTGTGAAAAACTGTTTTATAAAGCGGGGATCAGAAACCTTCAGGAAGCGCGCAGAATGCCTGCGGAAATGCTGATGAAGAAAACAGATCTTCTCGGAAAAGGTCTGCATTTCTGGCCGGTTGTCGACGGAAAACTGTTAGAGGAGGACAGTTCGCTTGCATTAATCCACGGTAAATGGCCGAGAATCCCGATTCTTGCGGGGTTCAGTTCCAGAGAAGCGGCTCAGGAACTTCCGGATGGGAACCTTCCCAAAACTGCTGCAGACTTTTTACGTTATTCGGAAAGTTTTCAGGAAGACAGACTTCGATTCCTGACGACAAGCGGCGTTCGTTCCGTACAGGATATCAAGGCACTGTTTGAACGGGAAGCCTATGATAAGACGCGCATGAGCAGCATTTTTGGGGCAAAGGTCGCGAGCGGTTTCGGCCAGAAAGTATTCCTTTACGATTTTGACGCAGACTTTCCCGGTGATTATGACCGTATTGCTTATCATGGAGCGGAACTGTGGTTCGCTTTTGATGCGCTGGCCCGTTCCCAGAGACCATTTACCGGGGAGCACTATGATCTTGCGCGGATTATCAGTTCTTACTGGACAAACTTTATTGTCAGCGGCGATCCGAACGGACTGGACCAGAATGGGGATGAACTTCCGGAATGGAACGCATTTGACGAAAAGAAGCCGACGATTATGCATTTCGAAAAAGATGCTGAGGAAGAGCCGCTGATGATCGATGAACTGATGAAATTCAGAATGGAATATTCACTCAAAGCATTTTCTGAGTGGGAAGAGAAAGGGAGAACTATCGAATATGCGAGATACAACGCTGTTTAATGACAACTGGCTGTTTTTCCTTGGAGACGGCAGATATGAAGGATGCGGTGCTTTGGAAGATGATTTCCGGGAAGTGACGCTTCCGCATGACTGGGCAATGGACTATCCGCTTCTTGAGGACGCCCCGACAGGCGGAGGCGGAGGGTTCGGCGCTTCCGGCATCGGCTGGTACCGCAAACATGTGGACATGAAGAAGCCTGCAGAATCAGAGAAGGTCGAGCTGTATTTTGAAGGCATCTATATGGACTCGTCCGTGTACGTCAACGGGGAATACGCAGGCGGACACGGTTATGGCTACAGTTCTTTTTATGTGGATATCACAGATTATCTGAGAGACGGAGACAATCTGATCGCAGTCCGTGTCAACAATTCTCTTCAGCCGAATTCCCGCTGGTACAGTGGTTCCGGCATCTACAGGGACGTATATCTTGTAAAAACCGGGATGGTGCATTTCGGATATTTCGGAATCCGTGCCTGCACGAATGGAATCTACTTTGAGCAGAATGAAGCCGCCCTTCAGATCCGGTCGCTTGTGGCAAATGAGAGCGGCGGAGAAGTGCACACAGGTATTATTCATCGTCTGTATGATGCGGCCGGTGAGATGGTGTCCAGTTCCGGCATTGCGCTGTCCCTGAATCCGGGAGAGGAAAACGATGCAATGGTCCGGCCGACAGTAGTGGCGCCACATCTCTGGACGGATGAAGATCCGTATCTTTACCGTCTGGTCAGTACCCTATACGTGGACGGCGAGGCTGTCGATGAAGTCACGAACCGGATCGGTATCCGGACGGCGGTTTTTGATGCGAAAAAAGGCTTCCTCCTGAACGGGAAACAGGTCAAGATCAAAGGCATGTGTGTACATCATGACTGCGGAATCACCGGCGCAGTCGGCTTTGAAGAAAGCTGGAGACGAAGGCTTCTTACGCTTCGCGATATGGGCTGCAACGGCATTCGCTGTTCACATAATCCTCCTGTACCGGTGCTTTTGGATCTTTGCGATGAACTTGGTTTCCTTGTGATGGACGAGGTCTTTGACGAATGGCTTCTCGCGAAGAACAAGACGCACAACTATTATTCCGAGTCTCTGGCTTACGGATCTTCCATGTTCTTTTCGGCACATGCTGATGAAGATACGACGACCATGATCCGCAGGGACTTTAATCATCCTTCCGTCGTGATCTGGTCGATCGGAAATGAGATTCCGGAGCAGTCCTCAATCGACGGCGTAAAGATTGCGAAGATGCTCGTGGATATCTGCCACAGGGAGGATTCCAGCCGCCAGGTGACTTCAGCCTGCGACAATATTGCTGCGGTGGAGCCGATCCGGACGCTCCGGGAATTCGAAAATGCCCTTGATGTCGTAGGATATAACTATGCGGGCCGCTGGAGAGAGCGGGCGGAGACTTTCTACGATGAAGACCATGAACTGTACCCGGACCGTCCGCTTGTGGGCACGGAAAACGGATCTGCCGGCGGAGAACGAGGCGTTTATGACGGGTCCGGCAGATTTGGAGATTACAGTCTGGCATCCTTCCGGCATGAGGCTTTGTGGCGCTATACAGAGTCCCATGATTTTGTATCCGGAGACTATCTTTGGACCGGCATCGACTACCTTGGCGAAACCCGCTGGCCGAGCCGCGGCGCTGCCTGCGGACCGATTGACTCTGCCGGGTTTAAGAAGGATACTTTTTACTATTTCCGCTCAATATGGAATAAAAAGGTCTGGACACTGCACATTGCGCCGCAGTGGAATTTCAAAGGGCAGGAAGGGCAGTACAAAACCGTTGTGGTTTATACAAACTGTGAGGAAGTAAAACTCTTCATCAACGACCGCTTTGTTGCAAAGCGCGGACTTTCGTGCCCTCGTTATGGCGCAAAGAACAACTGGTTCGAGGGCTTTGACCGTAAAGCCACGACCAATGACCTGCATCTCACGTTCGATGTCGTCTATGAGCCCGGAACACTTCGGGCAGAGGGCTATGTCGGAGGAGAGCTGGTGATGACGGATATCGTGGAAACGACGGGAAAAGCGGAAAAACTTCTGGCTGAAGTCTGTGAGAAAGAGATCTCAGTCGGCCGGATTGCCCAGATTGAACTGAGTACTGAGGATGCGGAAGGCCGTTTTGTTCCGGATGTGAATGAAACAGTCAAAGTGTCAGTCGATGGCCCAGCTACGCTTCTCGGCCTCGATGGCGGGGATATGAAGGATCTTACGATGTACAGCCAGCCAGAACGCTGTATGTTCTCGGGAAGACTTCTGGCGGTAATTCGTGCAACCGATTCGGGTCTGGTGAAGCTGAGTTTTGAAACAGAAAGCGGTCTGAAGGCCGAGGCGGAAATAACTGTAAAATAATTACATAAACACGGAAATCCCGGCGCTGCTGCCGGGATTTTTTACTTTACAGTTGATTCAGCATTTGTAGTTGCGGAGCTTATTCCTCGTATTCTTTTCGCCGGTATGCAGTCGGTGTCAGTCCGGTCATTTTACGAAAGGCAGCGCAGAAGACGCTCTCGTTTTTGAAGCCGCATTCATAGCAGATATCCTTGACTGAAAGCACAGTTTTTTTTAGCAGATATTTTGCGGTACGCATCTTGAGATTCAGGACGTATTCATGCGGCGTCAATCCGGTTTCTTTCCGGAAAATCCGAATAAAATAGTAGGTGGAGAGATTCGCCAGACCGGCAAGCGTTTCAATGCTTGGATCTTCTTTAAAATGCTCGTTGATATATGCGGTTACGGTTTCGATCACCGGTGAATGCTGCAGGCTCTGAGCCTGAACCGTGGAGAACAGGTAAAGCTCGCAGAGCATATCATAGATCTGTCTCGACAGCCAGGCCTCCCGGATCGGCTGACTCTGGTTGAACAATTCGAAAATTCTTGAGATGCGTGTAATGATCGGCAGCGGATCGTCCATAGTGAAAACGTTGCCGATATTTGCTGTAATCATCTCGAAAAACTGCCGTGAATTCTGACCGTCATAATGGATCCACAGTGATTCATAGTCCTGGTCTGAGTGATAGGCATGCGGTTTGTAGCAGTCTAAAAGAACAAATTGATCCTTTGTCACAGTGACAGTTTCCGCACCGTATTCCACAACACATTCTCCGCTCAGAATATACATCAGCAGGAAACTGTTGAAGGAATTGCGCCTCTGGCTATAGCCGGCCTCATAGTAAAAATGTCCGACATGAACAGGATAGAAGAATGCACTCTTGCCGGTCTGGGAGGCGTAATGGATGAAGTATTCGGATTTCGGGCGGACATACTGTTCGACGGATTTCATAGTCGGCTCCTTGTGGCTTCGGGATTACTCGTCACGCAGGCATTATACACAAGAGACAGAGAAAAGTCAATTGTAACAGGGAATATACATGGTTGTAATCCGCAGTTTTTCCATATATCAGAGGAGATCGTGTGAGACCTGTTTAAAAAAGTGCGGACGAGAATTCCGAAGATGCAGTCGCCTGAAAAAGCGTTTTAAGTTTATTTTATGCACACCCTCTATGCGCACTGCACAGGAATCCTGCTGACACCTTGACGACAGAAAAGAAATGTCTATGATAGATTATAACGATTACAGATACAAGGAGGCGGCTTACGATGAGCATGAAGAATGCGGAGAAAAAGATCCTTTTAGGCCTTTCTATGCTGAACAACAATGCCGTGACTGGGCATGCGCTATTTGCACGGCCGTTTTTTAAGGACATCAATTCCTGGTCGAGTCTTGCGGGCATGAAGTATATTGATCGGACGCCGGCCGTGATGGTGCTTGAGGATGGAGATGTCATTTTCAGTTATTATGCACCGGAAGCGGAGATTGTGGAAACTTGCGGCCATACCGGAACCTTCCAGAAGGAGCGGATTGCACTTGAAAAGCAGGAGAACGGATGGTTCAGAAAACGGGTAAGCGGGATTCCTCACGGATTCCATTACAATTTCTGGTATGTGGACGGTGTGCAGGTCAGTAATCCGGACGCCCAGTTTTACGGCGGTTTTATGGGCCGTAATTTCTTTGATGTGCCGGAAGTGCCGGATGATTTTTACTTCCGCAAGGACGTGCCTCACGGTACAGTGCGCCTTACGATGTACCGCTCCGGCGTGACCGGACGCATGAAAGGCGTTTATGTTTATACACCTCCGGGATATGAACAGAATACGGACGAGAAGTATCCGGTTCTCTATGTGCAGCACGGCGTCGCTGAAAATGAGACCTGCTGGATCTGGAACGGAAAGGCGCATTTTGTCATGGATAACCTGATCGCGGAAGAGGAAGCTGTCCCGATGATTGTCGTTATGAACAGCGGCTACGCGTTCCGGGAGGACGAAGATCCTGTATTCTACCCCGGAGATTTCGATCAGGAGCTGGTGTATGACTGTATTCCCTTTATCGAGCACGAATTCCGGGTAAAGCCGGGAAGAGAGAACAGGGCAATTGCGGGACTTTCTCTTGGCGGTGCGCAGGCATCCCTTACGGCTGTGAAGCACCCGGACCTTTTCGGTTATCTCGGCGTATTCTCTGGAGCGGCTTCGGACCGGATTCAGCAGATCGCGGACGATCAGATTCAATACGGGCTGGTGTTCATGTCCTCCGGGACGCATGAACCGCAGGCGAAAAACCTGGAAAGTCTGATTAAACCGGTAAAAGACTGCGGGATTCCGGCGATTACCCAGACCTATGAAGGGTATCACGAGTGGAGCCCGTGGCGGAAGAGTCTTCGGGATTACGCAAGCCTGATCTTCCGGGAGGAGAAGCTTCCGGAATATCCCTCTACACTGGATCCGGAAAGAAAACCTTGCCCTGTATACGAGGGACGAAACCAGGCGCTTACAACCATGCCGCTGTTCTTTAACCCGGAATGGAAGGAAGTCGTTTTTGCGACACTCCCGGATGGAAGACCTGCCGGAAAATACCGGGACTGCGAGCCGGGGATCAAGGTGCTCGGACCGGGAAGAGCGGAGTTCTCATTTACGGATCCTCTCGCGAAAACCGTGGAAGTCAGTTTTGCAGGACGCCGGGTAGCCTTGGAAAAGGACGAGAACGGGCGCTTCAGTAAGATCGAGGAAGATATCGCGCCGGGCTTCTGGTACACGGAATTCTTTGTGAACGGGACCCCTTTTGTGCATCCGCAGGCGCAGATCTGTTATGGTCCCTTTAAGGCCGTCAATTTCTTTGAAATGGACGATCCGGACTTCACGGACTATCTGATGAAGGATGTGCCGCACGGAACGGTACGGTTCCATCTGTATCATTCATCGATCACCGGCGAATATAAACCGCTTTATGTCTACGCGCCGGCGGGCTATGACCAGAAGAAAGACCGGCTTCCGGTCATCTATCTGCAGCACGGCGGCGGAGAGGATGAGATCGGCTGGGTCTGGCACGGAAAGATCAACTATGTTCTGGACAACCTTCTGGCGGAAGGCCGGATGAAGCCCTGTCTTGTAGCGATGGCCTGCGGCTACAGCTTCGCGGAGGACGGGACCTCTCATCCCAGTTTAAGCGCCTTTGACGAAGAGATGGCCAATGATATTGTGCCCTTTGTCGATCAGAACTACAGGACGGTTCCCGACCGGAAATTCCGGGCAATGTCCGGTCTCTCGATGGGCGCGATTCAGACGGAGAAGATTATCCTGAAATATCCGGAACTTTTCGCGAAAGCCGGCATGTTCTCCGGTGTGTTCCGGATCACGGATGATCAGGGTGAGGAAGTTCCGGTATTTGCGGATGAGAAGACCTTCTCAGATGCTTATGATTATGTATTTATCGGGGTCGGGGAAGAAGACGGTCTCTATAAATCCGTAGACCCGCTGGTAAAAAAACTACGGGAAGAAAGGAATCTTCCGATAGACTATTTCCACTGCCCGGGCGGGCACACCTGGACCTTCTGGCGGAAAGCCGCCGTAAAGTTTTTTGAGAAGGTGTTCCGGTAACGAAATTCAGTGCGGACGACAAAGTGACGGGCTTCCGCGGCTGCGCCTTGGATGGCATAGGTCTGCTGCAGCTGCGCAGGATGACAGAACGAACATATTTTTGCGATGCGAAAGGAGAATACAATGAGTTTTGAATTGAGATGCACCAAAAAGGATCCTGTGGTTTCCACAAAGTACGGAAAGCTTCGCGGCTTCTTCTATGACGATGTTTATAACTTCTGGGGCGTACGCTACGCGGTTGCGAAGCGTTTCCACCAGCCGGAGGAGCAGCCTTCCTGGGATGGCATTAAGGATGCCCTTGCTTACGGCTATGTGAGCCCGCTTCTGGAGGATCCGATTCCGGATAATGAGATCACGGTTCCTCATCGCTACTGGCCGATGGGGGAGGACTGCCTGAATGTGAATATTTTTACGCCAACCATCGATCCCTTGGCCAAAAAACCGGTCATGGTGTGGCTGCACGGCGGCGGATACTCGGACGGTTCCGCGATCGCACATATTGCTTTTGAAGGCGACAATCTGGCGCGGCATCAGGATGTGGTGCTGGTCGCTGTAAACCACCGTCTGAATGCCTTCGGATTCCTGGATCTGTCGGAGTTCGGTGAAGAATACAAAAACTCTGTCAACGCAGGTATGGCGGATATTGTGGCGGCTTTAAAGTGGGTGCATGAGAATATCGCATCCTTCGGCGGAGATCCTGATAATGTGACGATCTTCGGTCAGTCGGGCGGCGGCGGAAAAGTCAACACACTCGGGCAGACACCGGCTGCGGACGGCTTGTTCCACCGGGCGATTGTGATGTCCGGCGTGCATGATCCGGACGGAAAGCCGAAGCGGAAAGTATGGCCTTCTCCGGAGCCGAAGGAACTGGCACTGGAAATCATGAAGCAGCTCGGAATCGAAGACGGCGATGTGAAAAAGCTCGAAAAAGTGCATTTCCGTCTCTACATCATGGCGGTCAACCGCGCGATTCGCGTCTTCGGCCGGAAAGGCATGGTCGTAGGCTGGGGACCCAAAGCCAATGACTGGTATGCAGGCGACCCGCTGACCGTCGGATTCCGGGAGCATTTTAAGCAGATTCCGACGATGGTCGGCAGCACACTCGGCGAATTCTATCAGACATCAACCCCTGAAAACAAGCTGACGATGACGGAAGAGGAGCAGAAACAGGTGCTTTACGACAAGTACGGGAAAGAAGACGGCGAGAAGGTCATTGAACTTTTTGAGGCGGCTTATCCCGGCAAGAATATCGCGATCGCGGATTCCGTCGACAACAGCGTCCGTCCGGCCTGTGTCAAATACTGCAAGGTGAAATCCCGGGGTGAGCATGCGCCGGTATACTCTTACCTGCACGCCTCCGTCTATGACTTCAATAACGGGATGCCGGCCTGGCATAACTGCGATATTCCCTACGCTTTCGGAAACGGCGACCGGATTCCTTACTGCCACGCGACCAGAAACGCGGAAGACCTGTGTGTGCTGATCCCGAAAGCCTTCGCGAACTTTGCCAAATACGGCAATCCGAATGCCGAAGGTCTTCCCGAGTGGCCGGCAGCGACAGAAGACGCGGTCCCGACGATGATCTTTGACGAGAAGATCGAAGTGAAAACGGGGCATGATACCGAACTGATTGAGTTCATCAACACCATCGCCAAGCCGCTGATGATGAGCTTCTTCAAGCCGAAGACGGATGATGACGAGGAAGGAACGGTCTGGGGATATTAAAGAACAGGAGGAAAAATCAGCATGATGCATCAACATACATTTCAGTGTACCTTTGACGAGCCGGTCGTAGAAACCCGGCAGGGGAAACTCCGCGGCTTTATGCGGGACGGCGTCTACCAGTTCTGGGGCGTGCGCTACGGCCGGGCGAAACGCTTTGAAATGCCGGTCGAGCCGGAATCCTGGGAAGGTGTCAAAGACGCGCTTGCCTACGGCTATGTGAGTCCGCTTCTGGAGGAGCCGCTTCCCGGAAACGAGCTCACAGTTCCGCACCGCTACTGGCCGATGGAGGAGGATTGCCTGAATCTGAATATCGCGACGCCGACGATTGATCCCGAGGCGAAAAAGCCCGTTATGGTCTGGTATCACGGCGGCGGCTTCGCGGACGGTTCCGCGATCGCGCATATCGCCTTTGAGGGTGACAATATGGCGCGTAACCACGATGTTGTCATGGTTTGTGTCAACCACCGCCTGAACGCTTTCGGATTTATGGATGTTTCCTGCTTCGGAGAAAAATTCTGGAATTCCGGAAACGCGGGTGTCGTGGACCTGGAGTATTCGCTGCGCTGGATTCAGAAAAATATCCGCGCATTCGGCGGAGACCCCGAAAATGTCACGATCTTCGGCCAGTCCGGCGGCGGCGGAAAGGTGAATACGCTCCTGCAGGCGCCTAGCTGCGCGGGTCTTTTCCAGAAAGCGATCGTCATGTCCGGCGTCTTTGATCCAGGCAGACTCGAGGAACATCCGGAGGCGGATCCGAAAGAATTCGCGGAGGAAGTTCTGCGGCAGCTGAAACTTCCGGAAGGCGATATCGAAGGCCTGCAGAAGGTGCATTTCCGGCTCTTTATTATGGCTGTGAACCGGGCAATCCGGGTATTCGGAAAACGCGGACAGGTGGTATCCTGGCGTCCTCATGTGAATGCTTGGTATCCCGGCTACCCGCTGGATATCGGCTTCTCGGAGCATGCGAAGAAGGTTCCGCTTATGATCGGGTCCACGCTCGGCGAGTTTACCAATCCGAGAACCCCTAAAAATAAATCCGCGATGACAGATCAGGAGCAGGAAGCCTATGTCCTTTCGTATTTCGGGGAAGAGGAAGGAAAGAAGGTTCTGGAGCTTTTCAGGAAGACCTATCCCGGAAAGAATCTTGCGTACGCGCCTTTTGTGGACAGCCTGGTGCGCCGCGGCAGTGTCAAATACGCGAAGCTCAAGGCGGAGCAGTCGGAAGCACCGGCCTATGCCTACCTGCTTTCAAGCTGCTATGAGATGGATTCCGGCATGCCTGCATGGCACAACAGCGATATCCCCTATGCCTTCGGAAACGGCGACATTATTTCCTACTGCTCGGCGACAGAAAACTGGCAGGACATCGCGGAACTTCTGCCGGCTGCATTCTCCGCATTTGCGCATAACGGAGATCCGAACTGCGAAGGACTTCCGAAGTGGGAAGCAGCAGAAAAAGATTCCCTTTGTACGATGGTATTCGATGCGAAGATTGAGGCAAAGACGGATTTTGACGATGAGCTGATTGAGAAGCTGACGGAACTGATTCCGGGGTTCTCCTTCGGTCATCATAATCCCAAGACGGACGAAGATCCGGAAGGGCATGAGTGGACATACTGATCTCAGAGAACAGAAAGCAGATGTTCAGATAGTAAAACACTGACGAAAATCCCTGCGGGCTTCTACAACCCGCAGGGAAAAATATAGCTGATTTTGACTATTCATTTGTCATCGCAGTATCCGCGGCAGCGGGACGGTGAAGCGGAAAGGAGCAGAGTATGCGGCAAAAAACACTGTTTAATAAAAACTGGCTGTTCATCCTGGACGATGAACGGGAGAGCCTTGCAATCGATACAGACTATACACAGGTTGATGCCATTGAACAGGGCATGAGAGCGGTTCAGCTCCCGCATGACTGGTCCATGGATTATCCGCTGGATTATGAC
This sequence comes from Lachnospiraceae bacterium, assembly GCA_017543275.1. Classification (GTDB taxonomy): domain Bacteria; phylum Bacillota; class Clostridia; order Lachnospirales; family Lachnospiraceae; genus UBA1267. The sequence continues at coordinate 130,165 of JAFYGJ010000066.1, forward strand.
GCGCCTTCCGGCGGGGGCGGCGGATACGCAAGAACCGGCCTCGGCTGGTATCGGAAGCATTTTGATCTGCCGGAAGTCCTGCTGGACAGGAAATACGAGCTGTACTTTGAGGGCGTCTATCAGGATTCCACGGTATATGTCAACGGACAGCGGGTCGGCGGCCACGGCTATGGTTATACGAGCTTTTACTGTGATATGACAGAAGCAGTCACGGCTGGTGAAAATGTGGTTGCGGTGCGGGTCAACAACGCTTTGCAGCCGAATTCGCGCTGGTACTCCGGGTCCGGTATTGTCCGGGATGTACACCTCGTAGAAACCGGCAGTGTACATTTTGACCATTTCGGCGTTCGGGCCTGCACCAACGGGATCTACCCGGAGCAGGACGAGGCACAGCTTCAGATCCGGGCACAGGTCTCAAACGAGAGCGGATCAGCGGTTCATGTCGGCATCCGACACCGGCTTCTGGATGCTTCGGGGAAGCAGGTTTCGGTGTCCGGTGTAGCGCTTTCCCTTCAGCCCGGAGAATCCTCCGACAGCATGGTCCGTCCATCGGTATCCTCGCCGCATCTGTGGACAGACGAGGATCCGTACCTCTACACGCTCGAGAGCAGTCTCGAACTTGACGGAGAGATTGTGGATACGGTTTCCTGCAGGACCGGCATCCGGACAGTGCGTTTTGACGCGAAAGAAGGTTTCCTTCTGAACGGAAAAACCGTGAAGATCAAAGGCATGTGCCTGCACCGGGACTGCGGGCTCACAGGCGCTGTCGGATACCGTGAGAGCTGGGAGCGGCGCCTTCGGACACTGAAGGAGATGGGCTGCAACGCGGTCCGTTCCTCGACCTATCCTCCTGTCGAAAATCTGCTGGATCTCTGTGATGAGCTTGGCATCTTCATGTATGACGAAGCCTATGACGAATGGCTTCTCAGCAAAAACAAAAACCAAAATTATTACTCCGAAGCCCTTGCTTACGGTTCTGCGATGTTCTTCCCAAGAGAAGCCGAGCAGGATGTCGTAACCATGGTGCGGAGGGATTTCAACCATCCTTCCGTCATCATCTGGGGCATCGGCAATGAGATCCCGGAGCAGTCCTCGATCGACGGCGTGAAAATCCTCAGGTGGCTGCAGGACATCTGCCACCGGGAAGATTCAAGCCGGCAGGTTACCTCCTCCTGCGACAATATCGCGGCGATCGCCCCGATCCGGACCCTCCGGGAGTTTGAGAATGCGCTGGATGTGGTCGGCTACAATTATGTCGGCCGCTGGCGTGAGCGCGCGGAAACCTTCTTTGAAGAGGATCATTTCGAATTCCCGGACCGGCCGGTGATGGGTACGGAGAACCCTTCTGCCGGCGGTACCCGCGGCGACTATACGGGAGAAGGACATTTCGGCGGAAAGAATTATCCGGCACAGACCCTGCATCATGAAGCACTTTGGCGCTACGAAGCCAGCCATAAATTCGTTTCCGGGGATTTCCTCTGGACCGGCATCGATTATCTCGGGGAGACCAGAGGAGAGGCCCGGGGCGCCGGCTGCGGACCGATCGATACAGCCGGATTTAAGAAAGACACCTTTTATTATTTCAAGTCGATCTGGAACAAAAAAGAAACGACCCTGCATCTTTTGCCGCATTGGAACTGGCAGGGAGAAGAAGGATCGTACAAACAGGTCGTGTGCTACACCAACTGCGATGAGGTAAAACTGTATATTAATGGGAAGTATGTGGGATCCCGCGGCTACCAGTGCCCGCGCTACGGCGCGAAAAAAGCCTGGAATGACGGCTGGAACCGCAAAGTCCGCCCGACGACAAACGACCTGCACCTTGTGTGGGATGTCGTTTATGAGCCGGGAGAATTAAAAGCGGAAGGCTATGTCAATGGGGAGCTTTCCGCGGTTGAAACGGTACAGACAACAGGAAAGATGATAGAGCTTCGAGCCTCCTTGTACGAGGAGACGGTTCCGGCAGACGGAATCGCCCAGATTGAGCTTGCGGCGTATGATGAGAACGGCCTCTTTGTTCCGGACGCCTGTCCGATGATCCGCTGTGAAATTGAAGGCCCGGCGCATCTTATCGGCATGGACGGCGGGGACCTCCGGGACATCTCGATGTACAGCCTGCCGCAGCGGAAAATGTTCAACGGGTTGCTTCTCGCTGTCATCATGGCGGATGCGCCGGGAGAGGTGAAGGTGAAATTCGAGACGGAAGAGGGGATGACCGCGCAGATCAGGCTTGGAACGATGAAGGAGCGTTGATAAAAAAAACTGAGTAAAGGACAGCATATGAAAATCAAAAAAGTAGTCTTAACTATATCATTGATTGCTGCGGTACTAGGGATGCTATCCTGTAAAAGGGCTGATCATATCGTTTCTGCTGCTAAATTTATTACTTCGCCGTATTTGGATTTGGCCACTGTTGAGGAATATGCTGAAATTATTGTGATAGGGCGAAAAACCGGAGATATTGGAGAACCTAAAGATCCAACTGTCGGGAATCCGGTTGTACATCTGACGGAATTTACAATTTCTGAAATCATTATGGATAATACCGGAGAACTGCAGGCTGGAGATCAGATCTGTCTCACAGAGTGGCAAATGTATCATGAAGGATCGGGAGGTGTTTGGTATGAGCATTTTTGTGGATATACAAATATTAATGACAAAGACCCGTATCTGCTTTTCCTAGTTGCTCCCTATGAAGTTGACGGACGAATCTGTTATGGCGGCGAACTTAATTATGGTCAGGTGTGTCTGGGAAGAAAATACAAAATGGTCCGTTATCCTAACAGTGGAATGACAGATGAATACTATGACTGCATCGATCAGGTACGAAAAGAAGCAAGAGAAAAATATGCCAGATAGAAGTGATGGACCGGGGAGATTAAGACCGAATTTCAGGGAGTGCAGTTATGGATGCTCGGATTTGAAAAGGGCGATCGTGTATATATTAATGCCGAAAAGAATACGATTGCTATCAAAAACAGGGACAGAAAGGCTGCGTTTAGATGCTGGGACGAAAGGAAAGAACAGCGGATAGAGTAGTCCGCACTGCAGCCTGATATCCCAGAAAAGGTACCGGGAGCTTATGCTCAGTTCAGCTCCCGGTTCATGTAGGCAATATAGTACTTTATCACCATATAGGACATGAAGATCGAGTTGCTTTGGATATCGGAAATATGATATCCGAGGACATGCTCGATCTTTGTCAGTTTATTGTAAACTGTATTTCTGTGCATAAACATGACAGCGGCGGTTTTCTGCAGGCTGGAGTCGTTCAGCAGGTAGGTATAAAGCGTGTCCAGCAGATCCGTCCCGTGCTCTTGGTCATACAGGAAGATCCGCACGATGTCCGGATGCGCCATATAGTAGAAGGGGGTTTCCGGATGGATCGCAGAATAGCTGCGTTCGCACAGATGTACAAGATACAGCGGGTGAAACTGGGAAAAACTGTAAATCCGTTTGACCCGCGGGGGAATGCCCATGGTTACAGCAAGATCCAGCGAGGAAGAGGCTGTCAGATAATGCGTGTAGTAAAAGCCCGGAAGCGTGCCCACATAACTGATCCCTGCGTTCAGCCGGCGCTCCTGAAGGAAAAGCGAAAAATTCTCATATGACAGGTCAATCGTATCATTACCTTCTTTCTCCTGAGACCAGAGAATAACCCACTCCTGTTTGTTCCAATAGAGGTTGGTTTCCTGGAAGAAATCCCGCAGTTCTCTCGTGAGACGCAGGATTTCCGAGGATTTCTTCAACGCTTTTTCCGGACGTATGACAATGCAGGCAATATACAGATGCAGCGGATAGCGGAAATTTTCAACCCAATCCTGCGCGCTTTCACGTGACAGTGGATGAAGTGCAGCGGTACGGAAAAAAGCTGAAAGCTGGCGTTCCTTAAAGGGGTCGTTCCGGGCGTCTTCTTCTAGATTGCAGCGGGCAATGATCTCGCCGACCGGCAGGTCCAGAATAATCAGATTGACCTTTCCTTTAAAAGACTCCGGAAGCAGATTATGGCTGTCACGGTCGGAAGAAATCAGGTAACTGGCTCCGGGAATCAGCGCCTCATCTCCTGTAAGCCGGCGCCATTCGGCGTCTGTTCCAAGAAAAACAAAATCCCCGCGTTTTCTTGGGACCGGAAAAAAGAAACGGATCCCGGATTCTACGGCGATGTTTTCGGAAGAAAGTTCCGAGTAGAGTATGTGTTTATTGAATTTTTCCAGAAAGTCTGCAGCCAGCATGCTTTTCCTCCTTGCGCAATTTTTCTATATTTTCAGCATTATTTCTATGTGCGGAATGCATATCTGTTATTCTGTTTGAACAGGAAAACCGTAAGAATGCGGATAATCTTTGCGAGTGCAATTCTGAGATGTTATAAGTATAACATAAACAAAATGTTTTCGCAACTTATGTCGCGAAACCGGAGGCGTTTATGAAGACGAAGAAGAAAGGTTTCTTTTATCATCTGTACAAATACCGGGTATTTCTGCTGATGCTGCTGCCGGGTGTTGCCTACACCCTGCTGTTTCATTATTATCCGATGACCGGTATTGTTCTGGCGTTTAAGAAATACACCTATGCCGGCGGCATCTGGGGCAGTAAATGGAACGGCGTCGATAACTTCAAGTTTTTCTTCAAGTCTGGCCAGGCCTTGAGGGTTATCCGGAATACCGTGCTGTATAATATGTTGTTTATCGTTGTCGGTACGGTTTTCCAGATCGCGGTTGCAGTGTTCCTGACAGAGATCAAGAGCCGCAGATTCCGCAAAATCGCGCAGTCCTGCATGTTCCTGCCGCATTTCATTTCATGGGTTATTGTCGGCGTGATGGCTTTTAATATCTTCAGCTCGGACTTCGGTATTATCAACCGTCTGATTACCTCTCTTGGAGGGAAAAAGATTCCTTTTTACACGAAGCCTTCCGCCTGGCCCGGAATCCTGCTGTTCTTTAATATCTGGAAAGGCATCGGTTATGGCTCCGTAATGTACCTTGCGGCAATCATGGGCGTGGATACGGAAGTTTATGAATCGGCAGCGATTGACGGCGCGAATGTGTTCCAGCGTATTTTCTTTGTGACCATCCCGGCAATCATGCCGACGGTGATTATCCTGTTCCTGCTGTCGATCGGCGGGATTTTCAGAGGAAACTTTGATATGTTCTATAACCTGGTCGGATCAAACGGCCTTCTGTATGGCTACACAGATGTAATTGATACGCTGGCTTTCAGAGCACTGATGACTTCGAATGATTTCGGCATGTCTTCCGCGATCGGCTTTATGCAGTCCGTGATGTGTTTTATCACAGTCGTTTCCGCCAATAAGCTCGTCAGTCTCTATGACCGGGACTACACCCTGTTTTAAGGAGGCAAGGAATGAAATCTTCCGCTAAAACTGCAAGTAAGAATAAAATCACCGGCGCGGATGTTATCGCGCTGAATATCATTGCCTATGCGTTTTGCGCCCTTATCGCTCTGGTGTGCCTGATCCCCTTTGTCATGGTTGTCTCCGGATCATTGTCCTCGGAGCGGGCGATTACAGAAAACGGTTTTTCAATTCTGCCGCAGGAGTTCTCCACGGAAGCCTATAAAACGGTATTCAAGGATCCGTGGGTTGTGGTTCGGGCCTATGCGACAACGATCTGCCTTACGATTGTAGGCACATTTACCGGTCTCATTATTCAGACCATGACAGCCTATGTGCTGACCAGAAAAACATTCGGCTGGAGACGTTATTTTTCATTCTTCTTTTATTTCACGATGCTGTTTTCCGGCGGTCTCGTACCGACCTATGTACTGTATACCAATACACTGAAACTCACCAACAACTATCTGGCGCTTTTGCTGCCGCTTGTCTTCGGTGTATATAATCTGCTGGTCATGAAGAGTTATATCCAGGGAATTCCGGATTCACTCATAGATGCCGCCAAGATGGATGGCTGTGGGGAATTCCGGATCCTGTTCCAGATCGTCATGCCTCTCGTAAAACCTGCGCTCGCAACGATCGGATTGTTTACGGCTCTTGCATACTGGAACGACTGGAACAGCGCTATGCTATATATCCGCGATGAAAAGATGTATCCTCTGCAGTATTTCCTGTATCAGCAGGTCAACAACATTGAGGGATATAAAAAACTGATTGCTTCAAATCTGGTTTCAGGCGACGTCATCAGTGCGGTATCGCTGCCGACTCAGACACTGAAACTTGCTCTGACCTGTGTGGTAACCGGTCCGATCGTACTCGCTTTCCCGATCGCGCAGCGCTACTTTGTACAGGGTATTACGATCGGCGCAGTGAAAGGGTAACACGCCCTTCTGATCATTGAATTCATCCGGCGAAGGACAGTAAAGATTCAGCCGGAGAAGATAAAAAACAAAGCCATTTTAAGGAGGAAACAGCATGAAGAAGAGTATCAGAAAGCTTGCTGCCCTGATTCTCGCTCTGGCACTGGGTATGGCCTTACTGACAGGCTGTACCGGAGACGGAAAACAGGATGAAAGCAAAGCGCTGGAAACAACCGCCAAAGCGGACAGCGGCGAGAAGGAAGACGCCGATACCAAGGCAGATGAAGGACAGAGCGAAGAGCAGCCTGCCGGTTCTGATCTTCCCGAAGAAACCATTACCATGTACCTTCTCGGCAACAAGGGCGACAACTTTGACGAAGCGTACGGGAAAATTAACGAGATCCTGAAAGAAAAGATCAATACCACTGTCAATGTTCAGTGGATCGGCTGGGGCGAAGGCAACAAGTACTCTCTGCTGTTCTCCAGCGGTGAAGATTTTGAGATGATTTTCACGGCTTCCCAGTGGGGCAATTATGAGAATACCGTTGCCCTTGGCGGCTTCGCGGAACTGACCGAAGAAATGCTTCAGAAGTACGCGCCGGATGTCTGGGAACAATGGCCTGCGGAAGCCTGGCAGCAGGCTAAGATCAACGGCAAGATCTACATGATCCCCGCGAACTATGTGGAAGTCAACCAGGACGTCGTTGCGATCCGCGGCGATCTGATGAAGAAATACGGCTACGATAATATTGACAGCTATGACAAACTCCTGAGCTTCTACGAAGACTGCTACAAGGACGGCATGTACGGCAACTCCGTCGGCGCTGCTTCCGTCTATTGGCTGATGTTTGAACATCTCGGAATGTACGCGATGGGCGGCACGCCCTGCCAGGGACAGCTTGTGCTGTATAACTGCAAGGATCCGAAGGATCTTTCATATACTTACGTACTGGAGTGGCAGCCCTTCATTGATTACTGTCACAAGATGAAAGAGCTCGCGGACGCAGGCTGCTGGCCCTCTGACGTTCTGAACACCACCTCCGAGCGCCAGGACGGCCTGGTATCCGGCCGCGGTGCTACCATGGTCTGGAATGCCGGCTCCTGCCAGATTTACGCAAATCAGGCCAATGCGGAGCACCCGGACTGGGAGATCAATCTCTACAACATCATGCCGGAATGCAAGTACCGTGCGACCCGTTATGTGAACGGCGGTGTCGGTTTCAATGCGGCATCCAAGAAACTTGACCGCGCACTGATGGTTTACAATGAATTTGCGACCAATCCCGAAATCCAGAACCTCGCGCAGCTCGGCATCGAAGGCGTGAACTATATCAATGTCGGCGACGGAACTTATAAATCCACCGGCAATGATTTCGGAGGCGGCTCTTTCTGGGGCTGGAGAAATATGAATATCATGCTCAAGACCTACTACGAGAACCCGACTCCGGTAGACTTGAAGGTAGAGGAACTGGATAAGTTCTTCAAGGAAAATCTGTATGAAACCCATCTGCTGGACAGCTTTACTTTCAATACGGAGCCTGTGGCAACCCAGGTGGCAGCTGTTGACGCGGTACAGAGCACATATTTTGATCCGCTGATTAACGGCCTTGTTGAAGATGTAGACGCAACGATTGAGGAGTTCAAGGCTGCGCTGGATTACGCCGGTATGCAGGATATTCTTGCGGAACTGCAGAAACAGATTGACGAATACAAAGCTGCGAACTGACGTATCAGAATTGGGGAGATGAGGAAAACTTCCGCAGATCCTTTGAGACTGGAAGCTCCTCCACACTATGACTGTGGAGGAGCTTCCTTTAAGCAGCAGAAATGAGGCGCTTCAATGACGGAAATCCTGGATATTCGGAATGTTAAAGAAAAAAGGACCTGGAGGCTTGAAGGACCTTTTGGGGATCGGAATCCTGAAGGCTCAGAGCTTTCTTTTACCAATTACTACATGCAGAAGGATGGGATACCGGTATTTGTGATTACCGGTGAAATCCACTTCTCCCGGGTGTTTGAAGGGTACTGGGAAGATGAAATTATCAAAATGAAGATGGGCGGTCTGAATACGATCGCTACGTATCTGTTCTGGATTCACCATGAGGAAGAGGAGGGCGTATTTGATTTTTCGGGACGCAAAGACATCCGGCGCTTTATCGGACTCTGCAAAAAGCACGACATGGATGTCATCCTGCGGCTGGGACCATACTCCCACGGTGAATGCAGAAACGGCGGATTCCCGGACTGGATGTACAGTATGCCGTTTGATGTACGGAAACTTGGTGAGGGGTATCTGTACTATGTGAAGCGTTATTTTACAGAGATCGGAAAACAGCTTTCCGGGCTGTTTTACCGGGACGGCGGGCCGGTTATCGCCTGCCAGATTGACAACGAATATATGCATGCCAGTTCAGGCTGGCATTTTTCTGCCCACGCTTTCCGCGAAATCATGCACGGCGGGAGCGAGGGTGATGAATATATGCTGAAAATACGTGACATCGCGCGTTCGGCCGGGATTACACCCGCATTTTTCACGGCGACAGCCTGGGGCGGTGCGATTGTTCCCGACGAGATGATGCCGATGTGGGGCGGATACGCCTTCCGGCCCTGGATGCCGATGGTAAACGGGGAGCATCCGCCGACAGACGAATATGTCTATCAGCGTTTTCACGAGAACAGCGTGGAGACGAACTATGATTTCCATCCGCGCTATAACCCGGAAGACCGGCCGTACTGCTGCTGCGAGATCGGCGCTGGAATGATGATCGGCTATCGCTTCCGCTTTATATATCCGATGCGCAGTGTAGACGCGATCGCCAATATCAAGATCGGCTCCGGATGCAATCTTTTGGGGTACTATATGTATCACGGCGGCAGCAATCCGCTGATGAAAAACGGCGGATACACAGGAGACGGCAGTCTGCCCAAAATCTCCTACGATTATCAGGCACCGCTCGGTGAGTACGGACAGGTGAGGGAGAGCTTCCTTCGTTCAAAAGCTATCCATTACTTTGCCCGGGATTTCGGAGACATTCTCTGCCCGATGCAGACTGTGACGCCGGAAGGCGCGGCAGCAATCAATCCTTCCGACACGGAATCTATCCGGTATGCGGTCCGCACTGACGGGGAAAGCGGCTTCCTGTTCGTCGATAATTTCCAGGATCATCTGGAGCTTCCGGATCGGCAAGATGTCGAAATCCTGATCAGGACCGGACACGGAGACCGGCGCTTTTGCTTTAACCTAGCCGGGGGCGAAAGTGTGATCATGCCCTTTGATCTGGATCTTTGCGGTATTCGTCTCGTGACAGCAACAGCAGCGCCGGTGACAGTGCTTCCCGGGGATATTCCCACTGCGGTTTTTTATGTTCCGGACGGGATGGACGGGAGATTTGAGTTTGAAGAAGCTGCGGTGATAGCGGAGAGCGGCTGCAGCTGCTACCGTTTTCTGGATGGCCCTGATCAAATGCAGGAAGGTATATTTTCCGGTGGGCTGTCAGCCTGCTTCACGGTTTCTTCGGGAGACCGGAAGGTCCGGGTGCTTGTCGTAAACCGCGTCCTGTCGGACCGGATGTATCTGACGGAGCAAGGCCTGGTGTTTTCGGAGGCGCCGGTGCTTGCTGACGAAACCGGGATCCGTATCGAGACCTGGAATACTGAGAATACGGTCCTTTTATATCCAAAGAGTTTTACGCTGAATGGATCAGCGGCTGAGAAGTCTGAAGCGGAGATGCCCGCGTATCTGAATCTGTATCACGTGTCCTGTAAGCGCTGTGACCCGAAGCTTCAGGTGGAGAATCCGGCGCCGCACCGCTATATCGTCCGGTTCCGGAAAGAGGCGCTCTCGGAAGTGAAGGATCTGATACTGGCGACGGACTACATTGGCGATGTTGGTAATGCTTTTGCCGGACACCGGCTTATCAATGACAATTTCAATAACGGGACCACCTGGGAAATCGGGCTTTCGGAATTCGCAGAAGATTTTCATAAGAACAAACCGATCGAAGAGTGGAAAGAGAACGACAGCGATCCGGAGCTTGCGGAAATTCTGATGCTGATTGTTCCGCAGAAAAAAGGCGCCCGGATTGTCGTCGACAATCTGGCAGCAGAAAAGGAACTCACCGATTCTATTGAAGAAAAAATTCAGGACATCCGGCTCATACCGGTCTATGACATTGAAATCAGGAGGGAAGATGTATAACGGAAGGAAACTGGACGCGGCAATAGAGCGCGTAATGAAGATGAACCCGGGACCGGCCGGACTCGTATGCGCCGTCAGCAAGGACGGAGAAACAGTCTATACCCGCTATGAAGGCTTTGCGGATGAACAGACCGGCAGGAAAATGCAGGGTGATACAATCTTTGATATCTGGTCCCTGACCAAGGTCTTTGTTTGCACGGCGGCGATGACGCTTTTTGAGCAGGGCGCCTTTCTGCTGAACGACCCGCTGGATTATTATTTCCCGGAATACCGGGACATGCAGGTCTACGAGCGGGACAACTGGACGCTGCTGAGAACCCGGCCCGCGAAAACCAGGATAACAATCCGGGATTGCTTTACCATGGCGACTGGTTTCCCGTATGCGACGAATTTCGGCACGGACAAGGAAGTCCATCCGACGATTGGAAGAATGTTGGATGTTAAGAAGGCACTTCGGGAGAAGCTTGGGAGACCTTATACCCTTCAGGAAGAAATTCATGCGATGGCGGAGGTTCCGCTGGCATTTGATCCGGGAACACAGTGGATGTACGGCTACAGTCATGAACTGGTGGCCGGGCTTGTGGAACTCTGTTCCGGGATGCGTCTTTCGGAATATCTGAAAAAAACCTTCTTTGAGCCGATGGGCATGAAATCGACCGGGTATCATTACGAGGACGGCTGGAAAGAACGCCAGGCTGCTTTTTATTCCTACAATCAGGATGGTAAGCGGATTCCTTTCAATATGTCGATTTCCGGCCATGAACCGGATGAGGTTTATGAAGCGGGCGGCGGCGGAATCCTTTCGACAGCGGAAGATATGCTGAAATTCTTTACTATGCTGGCCAATGACGGCATCTATCAGGGTGAGCAGTATATCGGCCGCAAGACGATCGATCTGATGCGCCGGAATCACATCACGGAAGTGCAGCGCCAGGATTTCATGACCGGCGCGCACAATGCAGTCTATATGCCGGGCTATGGTTACGGGCTTGGCGTGAGGACCATGATTGATCCGGCAGGCGGATTCTGCAACGGGTCCAAAGGCGAATTTGGATGGACCGGAGGCTCGGGAACCTGGGCGGCGGCAGATCCTGAAGAACGTTTTGCCGTTGTTTATATGCATCAGCTCTGGCCTAATCTGGAAGAAGTGATCCATCAGCGGATCCGCGCGGCTGCATACGGAGGTATCTTATGAAAAGAACATCCCTTAATCTGAACTGGACACGGGCTCTTGGCTCCGGATGGCGGAAAGATCCGCCGGTTCCGGTGAATCTTCCTGATGATTATATCAGTACCCTGCACCGTACGCCGGACAACCCCGGAGCGGGATCCGTGGGCTATTTTGCTTCACAGGATGCGGAATACCGGAAAAACCTGGATATTCCTTCAGATTTTGACGGCACGCTGTTCCTGTATCTGGACGGTGTGTATGAGAAAGCTGAGATCTGTATTGACCAGAATCTCGTATTCTATCATCCTTACGGCTATACGCCGGCGCTTGTAGATCTGAGTGAATGGGTTGCTCCTGGGGAACATGAACTCCGAATCAGTACCTCCTGCCGCCACCCGGCTTCCCGCTGGTACACCGGAGGCGGTATTTACCGCGAAGTTTTCCTGTACTCGGGCGGAAAAGTCTTTATCCGGCCAACGGAAACTTTCGTCAGTACACCGGTAGTGTCTGTGGATAAAGCTCTGGTGCATATCGAGACCGTCATTGAAAACCGCGACTCCGAAATGGGAGCCAGGCTGTGTGCGGCGGTGAGTTCGCCCGAAGGGGAACAAGCGGGCAGTATCGAAAGAGAGCTCCTGCTCATGCCCGGAGATAACAAAACGGTTTTAGAAATAGCGGTGGAAAAACCGGTTCTCTGGGATCTTTCGAATCCGAAACTGTACAAGCTGGAGCTGAAGCTTCTCGCAGAAGATGCGGAGGATTCGGAAGAAATCACTTTCGGCATTCGGAGGATTGAAATCGACGCAGCCGAAGGCTTCCGTCTGAACGGAAAGCTGATGAAGCTTCGCGGCGGCTGTATTCATCATGACAACGCATTCCTCGGTTCTGCGGCTTTTCCGCGTGCAGAGGAACGTAAAATCGAGAAGCTGAAGGAAGCCGGTTTCAATGCAATCCGTACCGCACATAATCCGCCGAGTTCTGCACTTCTTTCCGCCTGCGACCGCCTCGGGATGCTGGTGCTGACGGAAAGCTTCGACTGTTGGCGTGTCGGAAAGACTCCGATGGACTACCACCGCGAATTTGAGAAGTGGTGGGAATATGATACGGCAGCCATGGTAAAGCAGGCAAGGAACCATCCGTCGGTTTTCTGCTACAGCATCGGAAATGAAATCATGGAATTCGACGGGGCCAGCAACGGTGTATACTGGGGAAAGGTACAGGCGGATTTTGTCCGTGCGCTGGACCCGACACGCCCGGTCACATCCGGTATCAATATGGCCTGCGGACGCCCGGCGGACCATTTTACAGGCATGAATTATCAGCAGATGGCGTATGAAATGGCGCACTCCACCGGCATTTATGACGGCGTGGACCGCTGGGATGAAGCGACAAAAGGAAATATCGCAAACCTGGATATTGCAGGGTACAACTATATGTATTCCCGCTATGACCAGGACCGGGAAAAGTATCCTGAGCGCGTAATCATGGGAACGGAGACTATGCCCTTTTACCTGTATGAGAACACGCAGGCCGTGGACCGAAATCCGAATGTCATCGGTGATTTCGTATGGGTTGCGATGGATTACATGGGCGAAGCCGGAATGGGCAATGTGTTCTGGGGAAAAGAACCGCCGTCACTGTTCGGCTTTGAGGGCTTCCCCTGGCTTTCCTGTCTACAGGGTGATCTGGATCTTACCGGACACCGGCGCCCGATCAACTATTACAGAAATATCGTCTGGGGACAGGATAGCGGCGTTCATCTCTTTGTCCGTCATCCAAGGCACGCCCATGAGGCGTTTTACGGGAATGGCTGGCACTGGGAAGAGGTGCTTCCGAACTGGACGTATGAGGGAGAATGGATCGGGCAGGATATCGCGGTTGTCGCTTACGCGGACTGTGACCTTGTGAAGTTCTATGTGAATGGAACGGAAAAGGCCGAAGCGGTACCGGAGCATTTCATGGCACGGGCGGTGATTCCTTATGAACCGGGTGTGATTGAAGCGGTTTCATACAGGGCTGGTGCTGAATTCAGCCGCGACCGGATTGAAAGTGCCGGCACTCCGGCAACCATCCGCCTCATTGCGGACCGGACGGAGATCGAAGCGAATGGGATGGACCTTTCGTTTATACGGGCGGAAATCACGGACAATGAGGGCCGGATGATTTACGGGCAGGATTTCTCGGTCAGTGTGACGGTTTCGGGCGTGGGAACGCTTGCGGGTCTCGGTTCCGGCAATCCAAAAACACCGGAAGACTACGGCACCGGAAGCAGGAACTCCTTCCATGGGAGCGTCACTGCGGCAGTCCGTGCGGGGAAGGAGCAGGGGACAATAAATGTCTGCTTCCAAGCACCCGGGCTTCCGGAAGCCGTCTGCAGCATAAGAACAAAATGAAAACAGCAATATTTCTACATAAATCGCACTATTACTATATAAATAATCGCGGAAAATGCAACGATATAAAGGATTTTAGAGGAATCATTAAAAAAGCTTGACTGAGCAATTTTTATATGTTATTCTATCATAGTCATTAGGCTGAGCATACTTTTCCGCCCTGGCCTTAGACTGCAATCAGGAGGGAAACATGGGTAAAGTACAGGTGTATGAACAGAAGGTGACGATTCCGACCTATCAGGCAGGAACACCGGAGAAAAATCCGCTGTTTATTGAGAAGCGGGCTTACCAGGGCAGTACCGGCAAGGTATATCCTCTGCCGGTGACGGAAAAGATCAGCGAAGAAAAGGAAAATGTCGAGTACCGGGCGCTGATTCTGGAAAACGACTATCTTTATGTCATGATCCTGCCGGAACTGGGCGGGCGGATCCAGCGCGCATATGACAAGACAAACGGCTATGATTTCGTCTATTACAATCATGTGATCAAGCCGGCGCTTGTGGGACTTGCCGGGCCCTGGATTTCCGGCGGTATCGAATTCAACTGGCCGCAGCATCACCGTCCCTCGACCTTTATGCCCGTGGATTACAGCTATCGGGAAAATCAGGACGGTTCCGCGACCGTCCTGATCGGCGAAACCGACCGGATGAACGGGACGAAAGGAAATGCTGTAATCACACTCTATCCTGACAAAGCATATATTGAAATTCGCGGAAAGCTTTATAACCCCACGGATTTCCCACAGACATTCCTCTGGTGGGCGAATCCGGCGGTTGCCGTAAACGAGCATACCTTTTCCGTATTCCCTCCCGACGTAAATGCTGTGATGGATCACGGCAAACGCGCTGTCTCCACCTTCCCGATTGCCACCGGAGAATACTACAAGGCGGACTACTCCGCCGGCGTGGATATCTCACGCTATAAAAACATCCGTGTTCCCACTTCCTACATGGCAGCCCATTCGGATTTTGATTTTGTCGGAAACTATGATGAAGGGGTTCAGGCAGGACTTCTTCATGTGGCAGACCATCATATCAGTCCCGGGAAAAAACAGTGGACCTGGGGCTGCGGCGACTTCGGAAAAACCTGGGACAAAAACCTGACCGACGAAGACGGACCGTACATCGAACTGATGACCGGCGTATACTGCGATAATCAGCCGGATTTCACCTGGCTGAAACCTCAGGAAGAGAAGAATTTTGTCCAGTATTTCATGCCCTATAAGGCAGTCGGCCGCGTGACTCAGGCGACAAAGTGCCTGGTTCTCGGCGTGGATTACCTGGACGAGGATGGAAAGGCGCTCAAGCCGAGTCCATTCGAATACGGAAAGGATGCAAACCGGAAGCTTGCATCCCGCGCTTCCTGCGGGAGAATCAAGCTGTATTCGAGCGGAATCAATGAGAGCGTGACAATCTCTGTAATGTCCGGAAATGTGAACGAGCCGGAAGCGGAGAAGCAGGAAATCTATCGGAAAACAGTCGATCTTACACCGGGAACTTTCTTTATCGAGACCATACCCGGATTATGTGATTATGTTATCTCCATAACGGATGCATCCGGGCGGGAGCTTCTTTCCTGCAGCGAATATATAAAGACAAATCGGCCGATTCCGGAACCTCAGGAAGCAATGAAGAAACCTTCCGAGATTCAGTCGCTGGAAGAACTGTATCTCGCCGGGCAGCACCTTGAACAGTACCGGCACGCAACCTTCCTTCCTTCGGATTACTACCTGGAAGGCCTGAAAAGAGATCCGTCGGATATCCGGCTCAACAATGCCTATGGCCTTCTCCTGCTCCGTTCCGGAAGAATCGCGGAAAGCATCCGGTATTTTAAAGCAGCGATCGAAAAACAGACCCGCCGGAATCCGAACCCGTACCACGGGGAAGCCTGGTTTAATTACGGTCTTGCGCTGAGTCTTTCCCGCAGTCGGAATATCCTGGTGAACCAGGCCTTTGACGCGTTCTATAAAGCAACCTGGTCCGCCGAGACTGCCGGTCCGGCCTATTATCATCTGGCTTGCATCTCAGTACGGAAGGGGAATCTCCGGGAGGCATTGGCATTTTCTGAGGAGGCGCTTCTTCGCCAGTACCACAACATGAAAGTGCGGGGACTCCGTGCTTCGATCCTTCATGCGCTTCATACAGAAGATCCCGAGAATACGGAGCTCGCGGAAGAATATCGTCTTTTCCTTGTGGAAAGCGAAAAGATCGATCCTTTATATTTCCCGGTCTGCTATCGGATGGACGATTCCGAAGAATTCGAAAAAGTCATGGGCGGAAGGACCGAAAACTATCTGAATCTCGCATATGAGCTTTTGGAATACGGATTCGCTGAGGACGCAAATAAAGTACTTCTTTCCTGTCCGGCGGAGAATCCGATGAAGTACTACGCACTCGCGTACTGCTGCTCTGAAGACGGAGAGAGTTTCCTGCCTGAAAAGATCGAAGAAGCGAAGCGTTACCGGGCGCTTGGGGAACAGGCGGATTATGCCTGCTGCTTCCCGAACCGGGTAATCGAGCAGATCATCCTTCAGACTATGATGATGCTCGGAGCAGAGAAAATCGAAGATGCGCCAGCTATGGCACACTACTACCTCGGAGAACTTCTTTATGATAAAAAGCGTTATCAGGAAGCGGCAGAGAACTGGGAAACCTGTGTGACGCTGAAACCAGACTTTGCACCAGCGCACCGGAATCTGTCCATTGCCTATTACAATCACAAAGATGTTTTTTCAGACCGTATCGGAGGCGATTCAGCCGATACTTTGAACGCGCTGAATGAAAAAGCCCGGAAAGAGATCGCGAAAGCCTGTGCACTGGAACCTGATAACAGCCGATTCCTTCTGGAGCAGGAACAGCTGCTGAAGAAGCTGGATGTCCCGGAAAAAGAACGGCTTGAGATCCTTGAGAATCACAAGGAAGTCCTTCCTGACCGCTATGCGTTGATGCTGGCCTATGTGTCCCTGTTAAACGCGGATAAACAGTACGAAAAAGCGCTCGAACTTCTCATGAACTATACCTTCCATGTATGGGAGGGCGGCGAAGGCAAGGTTGCGGACGAATACAAGACCGCGCTTCTGTCGATTGCAGAACAGAAGATTGAAGAGGGTACAGATGAAGCATTGCTTTCGGCGATCCATTACGCAGAACGCAGTTTAAAATATCCGGATAATCTCGGAGAAGGAAAGCTTGACAATGTCCCGGATAATCAGGCATACTATCTCATGGGAGTATCTTACCGTGCGCTTGGAAATGAAGCGGAAGCTGAAAAATGTTTCATAAAGGCGACGGAAGGCGATCAGATCCCGGCCCAGGTTCGCTATTACAATGACCAACCCTCCGATTATATTTATTATCAGGGACTCGCGTTCCATGCGCTCGGAAATGACGAGATGGCAAAGAAGTCATTCCACCAGCTGATCATCTACGGAGAACAGCATATCTTTGATGAGGTTGGCTATGATTTCTTTGCGGTATCCATGCCGGAACTCGAAGTATATCAGGACGATATCGAAAAGAGAAGCAGGGATTACTGTAAGAGACTGATCAGCCTCGGACAAAAAGGGCTTTTGGAAATCGAGTGAGAATCACAGACATCTGCCAACAAAACGACGAATCTGACAACTGTCACAGGAGATATTCATGAAAAAAACATATGAACTGAAAAACTGGCAGTTCCGGATCAAACATCTGAATCCGCTATCGGTAGGAGATTTTGAGAACGCAAACAGTGTCCACCGGGACTTTGTCCTGCGTGCGGATCCGTTTACGGCAGCGGAGTATGACCGGGAATATGAAGTGGATAAAGAAGTAACGCTGCCTCATACCTGGAACGTGGACTCGGATGAGAGACTCCAGAACTACCGGGGAATCGGCTGTTATGAGACAACAGTGACGATCCGAAATCCAGTAGACTATGATGCTGCTTTTCTCTATGTTGGTGCGGCTTATCATACTGCGAATATCTATGTCAACGGACATCCGGCATTTTATCACAGCGGTTCTGGGTATCTGCCGTTTGAAGCGGAGATTTCAGAATATCTGAAAGAAGGCGAGAATCAGATTCGTATTGACGTGGACAATACACCAAAGAAGGAAATGCTGCCCCATGTGCTGGACTTTGACTGGGCAGACGACGGTGGGCTGACAAGAGATGTCCGGCTGACATTATATGAAGAAAAGGATATCTTCGATGCGGATATCCGATATGAAATCGAGATCATTGACGGGAATCTGTGCAGCGGTTCGCTGTTTATCGAACCGGATACAACGGATCAGAAGCTTTCTGTGGAACTCATAGATTATCAGAGCAAAGAAACGGTTTTGTCCTGCCTGACAGAAGATGCCGAAGCCTTTGAGCTGGTTTTCGAAGATCTCTCACTCTGGCAGCCGGACAGACCGAATCTCTACACTGTCCGGATTCGTGGAGAAAACGATACCTTTGAAAAACGTATAGGCTTCCGGACTATCGAGGTGAACGGAACGACAGTGCTTTTGAACGGCAAACCCGTGTATCTTAAGGGCTGTGAATGGATGCCCGGATCTCATCCCGATTACGGTATGGCGGAAACGCCGGAAATCAGCCGGATCTTCCTTCGGAAAATCCGGGAAGCCGGATGCATCTTTACCCGTTTTCACTGGCAGCAGGACGACAGCATCTTCGACTGGTGCGATGAACACGGGCTGATGGTGCAGGAAGAGATTCCCTACTGGGGGTATCCCAAGATTGCAACGCCTCTGCAGACGGATCTCGCGGAAAACCAGGCGATCGATATGGTGCACTATCACGGACATCACCCTTCGATCATCTGCTGGGGCGCCGGCAACGAACTGGGCGGTCCGGATCCGGAGACGATTGACTATGTGGACCATATGGTGGATTTCTTTAAAACGCTGGATGACAGCCGCCTGGTTAACTATGTATCCAATTCCGTCGGGCTGGATCAGAACCTGGACAGGGACGACGCAGCGCTTCACGGAGATATCGCGATGTGGAATGATTATCTTGCGCTGTGGCAGCCCTGTGATGATGTGGAAGCCGTCATTCGCAGAACCGCAGAAAAAGCAGGAAACATGCCGATTCTGGTTTCCGAATTCGGTCTTTGTGAGCCGAGATTCTCCGGCGGTGACGAAAAACGCTGCGAAATCCTGCAGGAGCGCCTGCCGATCTATGCTGCTGTCGATAACATGTGCGGTTATATGTATTTCTGTCTCAATGATTACCGGACCCAGATGGGCGAAGAAGGAGATGGCAGGTTCCGGAGACGTGTTCACGGCTCTGTTGATATGTACGGAGAGGAAAAACCGTCTTATCAGCTGTTCCGAAAACTTCAGGAAAAGTACGGGAAGCAGTTCTGAGGGACATTCTATTTTATACTGACGAATTAAAGACCATAGAGGAATTCAATGGACCAGATTAACTTTATCATTCCAAAGGAAGCAAAAACTTTCCGGACGGATCTTCCCTTTTACGGGGAGGATCTGTCCGGAAATCAGTATACCGCAGACGGCATGAGTCTTTTAAGAAACGGCAGGCGTTTCATCCCGGTTATGGGAGAATTTCATTTTTCGCGTTTTGAGCCGCAGTTCTGGCGGGAAGAAATTCTGAAGATGAAAGCCGGCGGTATCGATATTGTCGCAACATACATGTTCTGGATTTATCATGAGGAGCAGCAGGATGAATGGGACTTCTCCGGCTGTCGGGATGTCCGTAAGTTTGTGGAAATCTGCGGCGAATGCGGTGTGAAGGTCTGGCTTCGCATCGGTCCCTGGTCACATGGCGAGTGCCGGAACGGCGGCTTTCCGGACTGGCTTCAGTATGACAGCAGTTTTGAAAAACGGACAAATGACCCGAAATATCTGGATCTGGTCCGCAGCTGGTTTGAGAGAGTCTTTGAGCAGGTTCAGGGTTTATTTATCAAAGATGGCGGACCGATTCTCGGCGTACAGCTTGAGAACGAGTACGGACACTGCGGCGGTCCTCAGGATCGGGAAGAGCAGGCTGCCCACATGAAAAAGCTGTATGAAATGGCGCGAGAGGCCGGTTTTATCGTACCGTATTATACAGCGACAGCCTGGGGCGGGGCCTGTACGATCGACGAGACGCTGCAGGTTCTTTCGGGCTATGTGGACGCACCCTGGGAGAGCAATGCCGATCCGCTGCCGCCTAAGGACAATTTCCGCTTTATTCCTTATCTGGATGATGGCGATGTAGGTTCGGATTTTGAAAAAGGAGACGGTACAAACGGAACTATCCGTGCAGATTTCCCCTATCTTACAGCGGAACTTGGCGGCGGGCTGCAGGTCACCTCTCATCGCCGCCCGGTTGCGTCTTCCAAGGATAACGAAGCTGCCATTCTGTGCGCGCTCGGTTCCGGGGCGAATCTTCTCGGGTACTATATGTATCATGGCGGCATCAATCCGGACGGAAAATACTCAACGCTGAATGAAGCACAGGATATCGGCGGTCATACCAATACCCCAAAGAAAAGCTATGATTTTGACGCCTGTCTGAACGAAGCGGGAAAACCGCAGGAAAGCTTCGGCGGATTGAAGAAATATGCGATTTTCTTGCATAGTTTCGGGGAAGACCTCGCTGGAGCGGAGACGATATTGCCGCTGGTAACCTCAAAGAATGCTGCTGACTGTGAAACCGTACGGGCATCACTCCGGGTAAACAGAAAAAGCGGGAACGCCTATCTTTTTGTCAACGGTCATCAGCGCCTTTACGAACTTTGTGACCATCCGGATACAGAGATTACTGTCGCTCTTCCGGATGGAAGTGTTCTGTGGTATGAGCATCTGTCATTCGAAGCCGGAAAGTGTTACTTATATCATTTCAATATATATAATGAGACCAGTCGCCTTTTCCAGGCGAATCCTTTGTGCGTGCTGGGAGACCGCAGCTTTTACTGGATTGATGGGACCAGTGAGTCGACA
The DNA here is from genome assembly GCA_017543275.1 of Lachnospiraceae bacterium. GTDB lineage: Bacteria > Bacillota > Clostridia > Lachnospirales > Lachnospiraceae > UBA1267. The sequence goes on from JAFYGJ010000066.1 coordinate 151,135, forward strand.
ACAGCGGCAGCAGTGGATTTTGCTCGAAGGAAGAACAGGCTTTCATTCGACCCCAGAATCGAAATACTGACAGAAAGCAGCGCAAACCGTGCATTTCTTTATCCGGACGGTCTCTACATCACACAATATGATGACAGCATTCTGATTGAAGACAACGGCGTAAAAAAACTGATTACTTCACATAGGAAAGAAACTTTGACGGTTTTTCTTCCGGACGGGGGAGTTGATCAGAAAACAGTTTTCGAAACCGGTACGGAAGCTGAACCGACTGCAGAAGTGCTGAAAGTGAGCGAGTTCCGTGATCAGGAAGAGCAGATTGCGTACTGCGATTACTGCATAAAAATGGACTATACAGGGATTGAGGATGCGCACCGCATTTTCCTTCAGGTTAATTATCTCGGAGACCGGGCAGAAGTGTATAACCCAGACGGAAAGCTTCTTGATGACTGGTTTACAACAGGGAAACCCTGGAGGATTCTGTTGGATCGCTTTGGCAGACCGGAAGAACTGCGTATCCGTATTTATGACAGCGGCCATCCGATGATCTGTAAATTTACGGATCAGGTCTATTATGACCTGCACGCTAAAAGCGGATGTAAGATTCAGAGTGTAAAGATTGAAAAAGAGTTCCTGTATCAGGTACAGTGAAGCTATTACTTGACTGTAAACACTTGTATTTCTTTGAAGGAAGGCTTATAATTAAGAATAGAAAAAAGAAAATCTGATATTTAAAGAAGGAAAGACGATGGTAGATAAAGAAGCTATTCATGAATTATATGAACGATGTAAAGACATCAACTTCGATGATACCTGTGATCTTCTGGAAAACGCAAAATCGAAAGAAGAAAAGGACTTTGTACGAACAGTATCAAACTTTATTCTGCAGCAGAAACAGAAGCAGGCAATCGCGGAGAAGAGGTTTTGACATTGAATAAATACATTGTTTTTGCCGGAGTAAACGGAGCCGGAAAAACGACTTTTTATCAGACGAATAAAGAAGTTCAGAATATGCCGCGTGTAAACGTGGATGAGATCGTACGCAAATTTGGTCGATGGGACAATCCATCCGATGTCATCCGCGCGGGGAGAGAAGCGGTAGCACTGATCAACGCTTATTTTTCTGAAGGCATATCGTTCAATCAAGAAACAACCCTGTGCGGAAAAAGCATTCTCAATAACATAGAGAAAGCATATCGGCTTGGTTATTCGATTGATTTGTATTTTGTCGGACTGGAGTCAGTTGAACTGGCAATTAAACGGGTAGAGATGAGAGTAGCTGCTGGAGGTCATGGAATCCCAGAAAAGGATATCAGAAGACGATTTGCTGAGTCTCAAAGAAATCTGCTGAAGGTGATGCCATTGTGTTCACGCGTTGTTGTCTATGATAATACAAATGTTTTTCGTCAGATAGCAGTTTTCAGTTATGGAAAGTGCATCGATATTGACGATAATCACCCTGCTTGGTTTGACCGGCTGTTTGAATCTGAACTAAGCAAATAGTTATACATAGGATTCAGATAATTCACGAGATTATTTCAACTGATTGAGCCAGACGACTGAATGACAAGAAACAAGAATTAGAAGGCAATTGTGGCCACGGTTATATGTGAAATATTGTTGTTTTGGCGGCTACAATTCGGGTACACCACGGGTACACTGGGGAGCCGTGATACCGAGAACGGCTCCTTTCCTATGCTTTTTGACCTGATCAAGAACTCACACGCGAGAGGTCATGGGTTCGATCCCCATTGGCTCCACGAACAAAATCGGAGCACACCAAAACGGTGTGCTCTTTTTTGATGCTCAAAAAACCCAGGAAAATCAAGGGGTTCAGAGCTTTTTGACATCGAGGAATCTATATGCCAAAAATGGGACGTAAAACCCTATACTCAAAAATTGTGATAGATATTTTGGACTCTCGCCTGTCGGGCGAGCGGTAAAATGCTGAAATCCGCATAAATACTTATGTTTTGAGCTTTATAATCACTAAAAACCTGGGTACTCTCTGGGGACACGTATGTTCGAAAATTGAGTAATATATGTTATAAAATTGATGTGTATTAAGACTGAAATGTGATCTAATAGCCTAAAAGTAGAATTGATTGAATCTGTATAAGTGTTAAGGAGTGGTGAAGGTATCGAAGCTATGAAGGCAGAGATCCGACAAGAAGAACAGGAGAAAGGGATTTTCTACGTGGTAGCTGACTGCCCGGAGGGTGAACCGACAGTGGTCCATGTCGGCGAGGTTTATGATGGACGGAACGTCTTGCTTCCGGCTGGATCAATGTGAAAACTTTGAATATAATACTCTATTGCTGGCATAATCTCCTTGATATTGTTCCAACAATAGAGTATAGTATAAGAGTCACATTGATTGCAGGAGTGATGAGGAATCTTCTATGAATGACTATATGACAATTAAGGAAGCATCTGAAAAGTGGAATCTCGGGATACGCCGGATCAACACGCTCTGTAATGAAGGCCGTATTCCGGGATGTGTTAAATTCGGATCTGTGTGGGCTATCCCGGCAGGGACTGATAAGCCCGAGGACAAGCGTATCAAAAGCGGGAAATATATGAAACGAGATGAGTGAAAGGGCTGAAACCTATGGAAGTATTTGATATCCGCAAATTTGATGAATACCGTGAGGACAATCGGCGGGAGGTCAAGAAAGCCCAGGGCGGATTGCCTAACAGCCTTTGGGAAACCTATTCTTCTATGGCCAACTGCTATGGCGGGGTAATCATCCTCGGTGTAGTAGAAAACCCTGATGGCAGTTTTTATACTACAGGCTTGAAGAATGCCGCCAGAATGAAGAAAAACTTCTGGGATACGATCAACAATCAGACCAAGGTGAGCATCAATCTGCTTACAGATGAGAATGTCGTAACCTATGATATGAACAGTGATGTGATCATGGTGATCTATGTGCCGCGTGCCAGACGGGAACAGCGTCCTGTTTATATCAACAATAATCTCTGGAACGGAACCTATCGACGGAATTGGGAAGGTGATTATCATTGCACACAGGCTGAAATCAAAGCCATGCTGCGCGACCAGCCGGAAGAAACCATGGATATGATGGTTCTGGAGGACTATACAATTGCTGATCTGAGTGATGAGGCAATCCAGGGATATAGGAATTATCATACGGCTGTCAGACCGGGACATGTCTGGGAGAAACTGCCCAAAGAAGAATACCTGGAGAAAATAGGCGCGGTAGGACGGCTGAAGGGAGAAAGTGAACTCCGGCCAACTGCCGCTGGACTGCTGATGTTTGGTGAAGAATATCGTATTGTCCGTTATTTCCCAGAATACTTTCTGGATTATAGGGAAGTCCTCGATGCCTCTATCCGCTGGACGGATCGGATCCAGTCCAGTTCGGGAGACTGGTCTGGAAATCTGTTTGACTTCTTCTTCCGTGTTTACAACAAGCTGACAAGGGATTTTGAGAAACCATTTGCTCTTGATGGAGCTGTAAGAGTTGATGATACACCCGTGCATAAAGCAGTCCGCGAGGCACTTGCCAATTGCATCGTTAATACAGATTTCTATCTTCCAAGGGGAATTGTTATCCTGAAAGAGCAGGATAAAGTTGTCCTGCAAAACCCTGGGAGCATTCGCACCGGAAAGGAACAGATGCTTCGTGGAGGCATTTCCGATCCGAGAAACAAGGCGATTATGAAAATGCTAAACCTGATTGCCATCGGCGAACGTGCTGGGAGCGGCGTTCCGGACATCTACTCTGTTTGGGCCGATAAAGGATGGAAGGATCCAGAAATTGAAGAGCAATTTGACCCTGACAGGACGATTTTGACGCTTGCTTTTACAAAAAAACAAGCGGAAAAAACAAGCGGAAAAAACAAGCGGAAAGAGCAAGCGGGAAAAACACAAGCATCAAAAACACTTGCAAACAAAGAACAGATTGTTTCTTATGTTCAAAAGCAGAATGGGGCTGGAAGTTCAGAAATAGCTGCTCAGATTGAATTGAGTACTGCGAGAACAAGAGTGCTATTGGCAGAATTGATTAGTGAAAGCCGAATCTATGCAGAGGGCAATGGTCGCGCTAGAAAGTATTATGCGATAGAGTAGTTCTAATAGAAACTGGATGGAAGACTCCCTTTCAAATCCGTGAAAAAGTAGAGGTGACAGGTATGATTGACGGACATATCCATCTTGAATATGGGGACTACACACTGGAGTATTTACAGAGATTTGTCGACAAGGCAGTCGAAATGCAGCTGGATGAGATATGGCTGCTTGAACATAATTATATGTTTCCAGAGTTTTCTCCGATGTATGATTCAGTATGCGCTCACAGCTCTTTTGTCAATAGCTGGTTCCATAGAAAAGCCGGGAAGAAAAGCTATGAAAGATACCTGGATTTTATCACGAAAGCCCGGAAAGAGGTTTATCCGGTCAAGATCAGGTTTGGGTTGGAAATATGCTATTTTAAAGGATCTGAGGATCTCATTGTCCAGCTGACAAAGGATAAAGGCTTTGACTTTCTTCTTGGCAGTATTCATTTTGTCGGAAGCTTTGCTTTTGACCATACGGCTGAGCTCTGGAAAGGCGTAGATGTTGATGAAACATATCGGAGATACTTCGAGGATTCTTTTTCACTGGCTGAAAGTAATATCTTTAATGGGATAGGCCATCCGGATTCCATCAAACTATTTGGGCACAAACCATCCTTTTCTCTGACAGAATACTATGAAAAACTGGCTGAAGCGCTTTTGGAAAGCCATATGTATGCAGACCAGAACAGCGGTATTGAACGGAGATGCCCGGATACAGCATCCTTGGGTATGGATTCGGAACTCATCAGAATACTGAAAAATCATAATGTTCCTATCATTACATCTTCAGATGCTCATTATCCTGAAGACGTAGGATACAAGATCAGAGAATTAGATAATTTCATAACTAAGGCATAAACCACAAGTCCTCAACCGTGAAAAGTTGAGGACTTGTGGTTTGCCCATTGAGCAGGATCGGTCGCGCGGCGATCCTGTGAAAACCGAATATGACCAAGACCCAAGGCTTTGCCCTGGTCGGTCAGATGAGGAAGCCGTTGAGCTTCGCTCCTACCGCTCATTTTTGGATGGCAGCGAAACACTCAGCGGCTATTTTGCGCGATAAGGCCGAGGATGGCTGCCGTGCTTGCACGAGCAGCCATTTGAGGCCAACGTACAGTGAGAAGCGAAGCTTCGAACTGTGGGATCGTCCGGTGAACGGTTCCACAAAAAGGCGGAAGGACTGAAACGAGCTGAGGGCAAACGGTGAGATTCAGAACTGCCGGAGCAAGGGGTCAAGGGGAACGCAGTTCCCTTTGGCAGAGTTAAGAGGCGGCAGTCTCTTATCGGGGTGCCGGGGTGAAACGTCCGGCGCAGGTCGAGGGCAAGGCCCCGCCCAGTTAAGTGTTGAGAACCGACACTTAGTACTGGGTATTACCTGCCGACATGGGATCCGTTTTCCGGGGGTTTAAGAGGCAGGGGTCACACATGAATTTCAAGAAAGGAGAAGTTGCCTATGAAGATGACAAGGCATAATGGCAGGTCGGGAAAGCATGGGACTTATAACCCGAAGCACAATGACCGCCGCTTCGATATCGGGAACAGTGACCACATAGTTGATTTGAAGATGAGTAACTGAAATGACAAAAAAGAAGAACTAAAAAGCAATGAAATGCAGCTAAAGCTCAGAGATATTGCTTTTTACATCGCCTGAATTCGGGTACACAGGAGGTACACCGGAGAGCCGCGATACCGAGTACGGCTCCTTTCCTATGTTTTTTGAACTATTTGAAAACTCACACGCGAGAGGTCATGGGTTCGATCCCCATTGGCTCCACGAGATTTTGAGCCGCACCGCAAGGTGCGGCTCATTCATTTTTCTCAGGAAAATCAAGGGATTCAGCGATTTTCCCAGAGTTACAGGTTCAGCAATTTTTTACCAATTTCACTTCGATTTCAAACTGCCAAATATCCAAAAGACACGCAAAATGTGGGTAATTTTTGGGTAATTGCAGTTTTATTGCCCACATCTGCCTTTGACAATGCTTGCCTTCAGGCGTTCCAACCGGCGTTTATCTGACACTGAATAGGGCATTTCATTCGTCTGGACGGCATGGCCCAGAATCAATGCGCGTTCTGCAGAACTGAAGCCAAGATCTATCATGCGAGTGTTGAACGCAAGTCTGAAAGCATGATTGTTCGTTGTCGTAATACCGAGTCTTTGACACAGTCTGGCTAGATACCTGTTGTAGGAATCTTTATTGATCGGATTCCCATCCGCATCATGGAAAAGGTATACAGAGTCTTTTGGAAGTGACAGGGCAAGATTAACAGCTTCCCGACATATTTCTGTCATCGGGACGCGCCGTCCGTCATGAGGGTGCATGCGTTCATCTTTAGTGTAGGGGAGTTCTTCCAAGACTTCCTTACCGTTTTCAAGTGATATCCGGCGCTGCTGTCGGTGAATGTGCAGGTAGTCTTTCTCAACATCATCAACGTGAGTTGCTGCTAATTCCCCTGAATGAAGTCCGGTTTCCATTGACACCAGAACCATTAATGATCTTGGATTATCCAGCGTTTTGCATACTTCTTTTTGGATCTGATCGAGCTCATCTTCAGAAAATGCCCGTTCCTCATCCTGCTTTCTGGTCTGATCACAAAACTTGAGATAATCTTGAATGGAAACATACTCCATCGGATTACTATCACAGTATTTCTTACGTATCCCATAACGAAAAATCTGAGAGAAAAGCTGAAATTCTTTTCGAAGAGTTTCTTCTTTCGGAATTTTCGGTAAAAAAGACTCCATCAGCCACTGCTCAATGTCTTCCTCAGTGATGTTTTTCAGGGGAGTATCCTGAAGTTCCTGACTGATCTTAGAGAAATGCCTTTGATCCAGATAGATTGTCTGCTCACATCTGCCGAGATGATTTTGCTTATGCAATACAAGCTGTTCGAAGACTTCTTTCAGCGTATGTGGATTAACGGTTCCGTAATGAAAAAATCATATAGTGCACGATATTATTCGTCTTCTGTTTTTTGCAGATCTCCTTTCTTTTTCCATCTTCATAGACATATGTTTTCCACATGTTCTTTTTGTTGCCCTTAGCGTTTGTCAGATGATTGAGCGCACGGGTATGGTGTTTCTTGACAAAATTACGAATCACTACATTAGCCATAAGTTGTAATTCATCCGCATTTTCAGCATCGCTCTGTAAGGATAACATAAGATTGCGAAGTTGTGAATATGCCCCTGAAGAAGGGTATTTATGGGTAACAAAAAAGCACCTGCCGGAGCAGATGCCTTGGTTCATAAGATGTTCGGTTGTTAAGATGGATCAGGATTCAGTTTCGTCAGTATAACAATATCATAAGTCAAGACTGACATCAAGTGCCAATTACTGCCAATTACTGTCAAATGCCGCCTTTTACTGATAACATTGAAAGGGATTCAAAGAATCTCGCCTCAGAATCCAGGTGCCCCGTTCGGTCCTGATACAGAAAAGGGAGGAATTACCAACATGAAAAAGAGAATTATCAGCATTTTTCTGACAGCGTTTCTGCTCATCGCGCTTCTAGGTGGCTGCTATGAAAATATCAGAATTATTCAGCGATGTGATAGGTGAAGATATGGAGTATGAATATAAAACAGAGTAAAATCCGAATAATCCAATGAAATGAGCCATATTGTATTAGCGTTTGATTTATCTTATGGGATTTTGTACATCTTTTCATCTTCACTGGATATTGGCCGGATTTATGAACTTACAGCTTCGCAGGAATGAAAGTGACCAGTGTTCAGTTCCATCCCTGAGCTGCTGTGGCTTTCCCCTAAATCAGGCAGCAGGCGGGGCCGGACTTGATAGTCTGGCCCCGCTCACATAAGAGACTCGGTTGGCTCTTGTTTCTAAATTATTTACAGCGAAGGCCCTGTGGGGGCGCTGAGGGTAGGATGTCTTCTCTCGAGATCTCTGGTGATTTCCCGGTTCATTTCCTCCATTTCCCGGTTTGCCTCAGCGTAATGCTTGTCCAGCGCCTTCTGGGTGACTTCAGGGCCGCCGCCGAGCGCTGTCATGAGATCGAAGCCGAAGTTCATGAGCTTCTTGCCTTCCGGGCTGTTCTTCGGAACAGTCGCCTCATAGTCTTTGAAAGCGGTATATACTTTCAGCAGGTTCACAATCTGCATGGCTTCCGACATTTCGGGATCGAGCTTCTTTGCTTTGACGCTCTGGTCCACCTGGGAGCAGAGGAGATTGTATTTCTGGGTACGTTTAATGCCGTAGCTGTCTTCCGCCATCTTTTTCTGGACTCTTTCCAGGTCGTCGTAGGCTGTTTTCAGGTCGTTTTTGACAACAGGAATCGGCGAGATCGTCTGCCTCACCAGGGCATCGTACTGTCCGGCTGCCATCATGGCCAGCATTTCTGCCTTATTGTCATTCATCTGACTCCGAAAGACAGAATTCTTCATCAGGGTGGAGGCGTCCTTTTCGGCCTTCTTCTTGCTGTAAGGTACCGGAGGATTCTGGTTCTTATGCTGGTAGCCGACGATTACTTTTGCGATGTACTCAGTTTCTTTTCCCTCGGGGATGTCGGTCTGGTGCGCCTTCATGTATTCTTCCCAGCTGCTTGGCTCTGCTTTTTTCGGCATGTTTATTACTCCCTTCTATATGAATATTCCGGGGTTCGGATACCACTTATCCGCAACAGGATACCGGCATAGCGCTTGATAATACCGGCTCGCTCTGGCGCGCTTCCGCTTGCCCTACCGCCCTCCATGAACACCGACAAAGACTTCCTGGCTGGCCATTTTCCTGATATGTCGCTGTTCATTTCGGTTGGTTGCTGGATGGTATCATTGTGCGGATCAAAAGTATCATTGGGGCGGTGCAATAGTACTATTGGCGCGGAGGGGCGGTACTATCACGGCGGAGTATTCATATATCGATGAAAAAGATATTTTATTGTTTGTATACATATTATACACCACAATGCCCAACAAATGTCCAACAGAAAACAATTTATTCAACATTTGTGGGACAGGGGGCAATTAGTGGCGAGCAAAAGGACGGGAATCCATAAAGGACGTCCCAACTAGGAGGCTTTGGAAAAAGCTGCAGAATTCGTGAGGAAAAACCTGAAACAGTAATAGTATATTCCGCATGAAAAACGGCCGGACTGTTTTGAAGTCCGGCCTTGTATATAAAAGCCAGACGCAATTAGGGCGCTGGCCACTGGGGGCTCTGTCAGAAGTGAACAGAGCCTTTTCTTGTATACCATAGCTTTTTCAAATTGTCAATGTAACAGTCCAAAACCACTAATCGAATTTTCTCTACTGACAGTTGAATTTCGGTCTCCAATCGGCATCACAGAACATAAAAAATTCATGAAAAAGGCTTGACAGTGTAACATTGTTATGGTAATATTCCATCGTCGACATAAGGTAACATTGTTACGAATACAGGCGAGGTCTCTATGGAAGAACATCTGATCAGTAAAAAAGAACTCCTTCAGCGCTACCGGATTTCCTACGGCGCTTTATACCGATGGAAGCGGATGGGCCTGATCCCCGAAGAATGGTTCCTGAAAAAATCCACCGAAACCGGCCAGGAAACATTTTTCAATGAAGAGACGATCTGTCAGCGAATCGACCAGATCATCGCGGCAAAAGACATCGACTCCCTGCAGCGCCTGTCGGAAAACCTGAAGCAGCAGAAGGCGGAGGAAACCGTGCTGGTCATCGACACCGTTTACGGACAGCAGCGCCTGCGCCTGCAGGATATTCAAAAAATCGGGCTCTCGGACGGGACGGATCTCACGGATCTGATCGCGGACCTGATCGCCGGAACAAAAAGAGGGAAATGACTGTTGATATGAATCAGAATGTACCTGCTGTCCCGGAAGAGAATCTTCCGGATGTAAAAATCTCCGGTTCCGGCCAGATTGCCGGCGGAAACTACGGCGTCGTCCATATCAGCGGGAGCGGGCACTACAGCGGCGATATCCGCTGCCGGGAAGTCCATGCGAGCGGCTCCCTGAAAGGAGAAGGCTCCATCACCGTTTCGGAAGAATTCCATGTCTCCGGGAGTTTCAAAGGCGTCGGAGATCTCACCGCTTCGGAAGTCCATATCAGCGGCTCCGCGGCTGTCGGCGGCGCGGTTTCCTGCCGGGAAGAACTTCATACCAGCGGTTCTGTCCGCTGTCAGTCGATCACTGCAAAAAATATCCACGTCAGCGGACGCGTGGAAACGGCCGGTGATGTGGAAGGCGATGAAGTCCGGATCAGCGGCAGCGGGACCATCGGCGGGCTTCTGAATGCCGAGAACATTGAAATCAAAGCCTCCGACGGTCTTGCGGCCGGAAGCAGACTTCTGATCGGCTCCATTGGCGGATCGAAAGTCCGGGTCACGATCAGCGGTGCAGGCGGCTTTTTCCGGCGCGTAATCGGACGGAACCCGCGCTCCGTGCCTTTTGTCGTGACGGAAACCATCGAGGGCGATGAGATCGATATCGATTCTGTGAGTGCGCTTCGGGTCAGCGGCCAGGATGTCGTGATCGGAAGCGGCTGCGAAATCAAATCTGTCGAATACAGCGGCTCACTTATCATCGAGGAAGGCGCCGTGGTCGGGGAACAGCGGAAAATCTGACCCCTGAACCCCCGGGAACGTCAGATCTACAATGACCTTGAAATCAGGCCTGCTGAAAGCCGGGAAGAGATGCTGGGAGACGAAAAAAGCAGCAAAGAGACTGATGAATAAGTTTGCGGACATTCAGAAACTCGGCTATACACATGGGGAATATGAAGGCATTGAAGAACAGCTTCCCGCATTTTTCTATATGGATAAGGACATGAAGGTCCTGTCAGCGCACTATGCAAAAGGCCTTGGCGACATGCCGAAAGCAGAAGAAATGCTGGCGATGTAGGGCGAGCGAATAGAATAATATTGAGAAAAACCTCCGGGGATCACATCTGTGATTCCCGAAGGTTTTTCTATTAATTTCAAGTCTAGTACATTATAAACTCTAAATCTTTATTATCGGATACAGATGTTTAAGTTTAATTCGTGCATCTTCCGTTGTAAACTGCCAGTCAACTCCCTTTTGAGTGGCGTTGCGGGCTGTTGACCATGGTCTGAGCAGATTCCGCAGAGTATCCAGGTTC